>NZ_JBSSDA010000009.1:0-120805 GCF_054060305.1 Thermostichus sp. OS-CIW-31
TAAACTGTTTGCAGTTTGCTTCTTTCCCAATGTTAACTCTCTCTTCTGTCTGTAAAAAAGCCAATATCTTCTGCCATTTGTTTTCATCTAAAAAACCAACTTCATCCTCTTTCCTCTATAAATTATTCTCTCTATCCTAACATAAGATCAACACGACCTAGCTAAAACCAAACCGAAAATGGAAGAAGTTTACTTACCAGAGGAGACCCTTTGCGCTTGGCTGTGGGAAGACCTGGGGCACGGCGACCTCACCACAGAGCTGACCCTACCCCCAGGACTGGAGGGTGAGGCGGTAATCCTGGCCAAGGAGACAGGGATCCTGGCCGGCCTGGAGATTGCCAAGCGGGTTTTTCGGCTGGCGGATCCCCAGGTGGAGTTCATCCCTGGAGTGGAGGAAGGGGCCAGGGTGGCTGTCCGTCAAGAGGTGGCCCACCTCAAGGGATCCCTGAAGGGCATTCTGGCGGGGGAGAGGCTGGCGCTCAATCTTCTCCAAAGGCTGTCCGGCATTGCCACCCTCACCCGCACCTATGTAGAGGCTCTCCGGGGAACCTCAACCCAGCTTCTGGACACCCGCAAGACCACTCCCGGCCTGCGCGCCCTGGAGAAGTATGCTGTACGGGTAGGGGGCGGCAAAAACCACCGCTTTGGGCTGTTCGACGGCATTTTGATCAAGGAAAACCACATCATTGCCACGCAACGCTGTTGCGACCGCGGCGCGGGAGGCGTTTTGGCAGCCGTCAAGCGGGCCAAGGAAGGTGCTCCCCACCACCTCAAGGTGGAGGTGGAGGTGCGGGATCTCCAGGAACTGGAAGAGGCTTTGGCAGCAGGAGCCGATCTCATCCTTCTGGACAACTTCACCCTGGAAGAAACCCAGGCCGCCGTCCAACGGGTGGGAGGGAGAGTTCCCCTGGAGGCCAGCGGCAACATGACCCCAGAACGGGCCAGGCAAGTGGCCGAGGCAGGCGTGAATTACGTCAGCGTCGGGGCGCTCACCCACTCGGCCAAGGCTTTGGATCTCTCTTTGCTGGTGGTGTGACCCTGAGCCAAGTCCTCGCTGGACACTGCTTTATTGCTACGCAACGCTGTTGCGACTGATGCTACTTTGAGAAGACAACCTAAGCCCAGCTCCAGCTCAACCGGGCGCCGCGAAAGGCTTCGCCGGGCATCTGGGTTGGGGGTTGCTTCTCTTGCCGGCTCAGATACCCCCCAAAGCAGAGTCGACCAACTCCAGGAGATGGGCTTTCCGTTATTGCTGCGCGCTGCTCCTGCAAACGCATTAGCGGGACAAAGTCCTCAGATCGTGTCCAGCCTCCAGAGGAACAAAACCGTTATTGCTACGCAACGCTGTCGCGACAAGAAGTCGAAAATGAAGGGAGAAACCCCATTGCTACACAACACTGCCACAATCGTCCAGGAGATTGCCCGGCTCAAACAGGAAAGGCAGGCAGTTATCCTCGCGCATTCGTATCAGCTCCCCGAAGTTCAAGAGGTGGCGGACTTTGTGGGAGACTCCTTAGGACTGGCTCGGGAGGCTCAAAAGACGAGCGCCCAGGTGATTGTCTTTGCGGGCGTGCATTTTATGGCGGAGACGGCTGCCATCCTTAACCCGGAAAAGACGGTGCTGCTGCCGGATCTGGAGGCGGGCTGTTCCTTGGCCGATAGCATTCGCCCGCAAGATGTGCTGCGGTGGAAGGCAGCCTGCCCTGAGGGCCTGGTGGTGGCCTACGTCAACACCGCTGCCGAGATCAAGGCTCTGGCAGATGTCTGCGTAACCAGCGCCAACGCAGTTCAAGTGGTGGCCAGCCTGCCCCCGGATCGCCCCATCTTCTTCGTGCCGGATATGTTTCTGGGAGCCCACGTTGCTCAAGTAACCGGAAGGGAGCTGGATCTCTTTCCGGGAGAGTGCCACGTGCATGTTGGCATCCGGGAAGAGCACCTCAAGGCGATGGTGGAAGAGCACCCTGGAGCAGAGTTCCTCATTCACCCGGAGTGCAGTTGCGGCTCTAGCTGTCTCTTCCTCAAACCGGATGCCAAGCTGCTCTCCACCGAGGGCATGGTGCGCTACGCCAAAGCTTCAGAAAGCCGCGAGTTTGTGGTGGCCACCGAGGTGGGCATTCTTCACCGGCTCAAGAAAGAAGCTCCAGACAAAACGTTCATCCCCGTCAAGGCAGAAGCCGTCTGCGAGTACATGAAGAAGATTACCTTGGAAAAGATTTACCGCTCCCTGCAGGAGATGCGCTACGTGATCCAGGTGCCCCAGGAGGTGGCTGAGAAGGCTCGCCGTTCCATCCTGGCCATGCTGGCAGTGCCCGCCGGAGCCTAGAGGTGGAGGGGAAGAACGGGGCGCCGCCCTTGTTAGAAACAGACCTGTTGATCCTGGGAGCAGGGGTGGCGGGGGTGTACGCAGCCCTGTGGGCCGAAGCCCAGGGGGCGACAACTCTGGTGGTAAGCAAGGATCCCCTTCCCTCTGGCTCTACCCCTTGGGCGCAGGGTGGGGTGGCTTTTCCTGTGGATGAGGCGGACGTAGAAGCCCATATCCAAGACACCTTGCAAGCGGGCCGCGGCCTGGTGGAAGAAAAGGTGGCTCGCTCCATTGTGGAGGAAGCACCCTTGCACCTGGAGAGACTTTTGCGCTGGGGCCTTCCTTTCCATCCCCAACCTGTCCGGGAAGGGGGCCACTCCCAAGCGCGGGTACGCCATCTGGGGGGGGATCGGAGCGGACTGTGGCTTCTGAGAGGTTTGCTGGCTCGCCTCAACAGGCTGCCTTTGCAGGGCTACACAGCCCTAAGCCTTTTGCTGGCGGGGGACAGGGTAGGGGGGGCCTTGCTGCTTGGCCCTGAAGGGCCGGTGGAGGTGAGGGCCGGGGCAGTTCTCCTGGCTACGGGAGGATTTGGCAGCCTTTTCCCCGTCTCGACAGCTCCCCCGGGGGCCACCGGCGACGGAATGGTGCTGGCCTGGCGGGCAGGGGCCACTCTCAGGGATCTGGAGTTTGTGCAATTTCACCCCACGGCCTTGCCCAATGGAGCGCTGGTGAGCGAGGCAGTAAGAGGAGAAGGGGCTGTTCTCCTCAACGCCTTGGGGGAGCGTTTTATGCCTCGCTATGCGGAGCTGGGAGAGCTGGCGCCGCGGGATGTGGTAGCTCGGGCCGTTTTCTGGGAGCGGCAGCAGACAGGGGGAACCTACCTGGATCTGCGGGTCGTCGAACATCTGGAGGAGCGCTTTCCCACCGTTGTTGCTTCTGCCCGCGCCTTGGGGCTGGATCCCACCAAGGATCTGCTCCCAGTTGTTCCCGCCGCTCACTACGTGATGGGTGGGATCCGAACGGACACTTTCGGCTTCACCGGCCTGCCGGGCCTTTATGCTGCTGGGGAGGTGGCTTCCACGGGTCTGCACGGAGCCAATCGCTTGGCTTCCAACAGCCTTTTGGAAGGGCTGGTCATGGGCAAGCGGGCCGCCTTGGCTGCCTTGCAAGATTTGGGAGAGGTGAGCTTTCCCCGACAGCTGCAGAGGCTACCCGTTCTGGCGACGTCTCCCGACATCCTGCCGGCTCTCAGGCATCGAGTTGGGGAAGCTTTGGGCGTTGTGCGGGAGGGAACACGGCTGCGGGCTTTTCTGACCTTTGTCAAGGCACTTCCCCTGCAGGAAAAGCCTTGGGCCACCCGGGAAGAGGCCGAGGCAGGCAGTCTGCTTTTGCTGGCCCGTCTGGTAGCTCAGGGGGCGCTGCTGCGGGAGGAAAGCCGCGGGGCCCATTTCCGCGAGGATTTTCCTCAGGAAGGGGAGCCTTTCCATACGGAGGTGCGCGGTTCAACTTTTTTCCAGAGACCTCTTGATGCTACGCATCGCTAACGGCAACAGGCATTCCACTCATGGTGAAAGACGCCCGGCCTGTCGATGCGCTCGAAGGTGTGGGCCCCGAAGAAGTCCCGCTGGGCTTGGGTGAGGTTCTGGGGCAGGTTGGCGGTACGGTAGCTGTCGTAGTAGGCCAAAGAAGCGCTGATGGCCGGGATCGGGATCCCCAGGGCAGCCGCCGTGGACACCACCCGCCGCCAGGATCCCTGCCGCTCCCGGATGGCCTGCTCGAATTCCTCATCCAACAGCAGGTTCACCAGCTCTGGATCCCGTTTGTAGGCCGACTGGATCTCGCCCAGGAAGCGGGCGCGGATGATACAGCCCCCCTTCCAAATCCGCGGAATCTCACTGAAGGTGTAGACGTAGCCGTGGGCAACAGTGGCTCTTTTGAGCAGGGCCATCCCCTGCGCATAGGAGCAGATTTTGGAGCAGTAGAGGGCGGCGCGCAGATCTTGGATAAAGCAGTCGGGATCCCCTTCAAAAGTGGCGTCCGGCCCTTTCAACTGGGCAGAGGCAGCCACCCGCTCCTCTTTCATCGACGAGAGGATACGAGCTTGCACTGCCGCCTCGATGGTGGGCACCGCTACCCCCAGATCCAGAGCATCTTTGACCGTCCACAAACCGGTGCCTTTCTGCCCGGCCTTATCCAGGATGAGATCCACCAAAGGCTTGCCGGTTTCCGGATCTAGGGTTTGGAAAATCTTGGCGGTAATTTCAATTAGGAAAGATTCCAGCTCTGTTTCATTCCAAGCCTGAAAAATCTCCTGCATCTGCGAGGCCGACAGCTTCAAAGCCCTGCGCATTAGGTCGTAGACCTCGGCGATCAGCTGCATATCGCCGTATTCGATGCCGTTGTGCACCATCTTCACGTAGTGCCCGCCCCCTTTGGGCCCCAGGTAGGTGACGCAAGGGCCGTCTGGCACTTGAGCGGCAATTTTGGCCAAGATGGGCTCCAGTTGTTGGTAGGCCTCTGGGCTGCAGCCGGGCATGAGGCTGGGGCCGTTCAGGGCGCCCTCTTCCCCGCCGCTCACTCCCATGCCGACAAAGTGGATCCCGGTGGGGGCGAGGGCTTCGGCACGGCGATCGGTGTCGGTGTAGAGGGAGTTGCCGCCGTCGATGATGATATCCCCCGGATCCAGCAGGGGTTTAAGCTCGTCAATCACCGCGTCTACCGGCGCACCCGCCTTGACCATGATCAAGAATTTGCGGGGCCGCTCCATCAGTTGCACCAATTCCGGCAGGCTGTAGGCGGGGGTGATCCGTTTGCCTTGGGCTCGCTCCCGCATGAACTGGTCGGTTTTGGAGCTGGTGCGGTTGTAGACGGCAACCGGGAAGCCATTGCGCTCGACGTTGAGGGCCAGGTTTTCCCCCATCACCGCTAGGCCAATCACCGCAAAGCTGGGCTTGCTCATGGTTGGGGCACTATCGACACCTCACCCAATCTAGAGGCCAATCTGACCGACGGGGCTCAGGGATCCTGTTTTCTTCACCTTTGCCGGCCCTGATTCAAGGGCAGCCCAAACTCTCACGGGTGGTTACGCCGGTTATCGGGTGGGATCCCTCAGCTCGCTCACACAACTGCCGCTTTGCCGCCCGATCCACATAGGCTTCGCTGAAATCGGCGCCGGCAATCTGCGCTCCTTGCCAAACCGCCCGTGCGGCAATGGCTCCCGTGAGCTTGGCCCTTCTGAGAGCCTATCCGAATACCTCGTCGTCACGTCACGACGGATGAAATCCATCACCGGATGCAAGCCGATGGAGTCGAGGCACGGCACCGTCGTGCCCCGACGGGTGCACCCCGACGAGTGGTGAATGGGATGGGCGCATGATCAACAACCCCCATTGTCCATCGATGCATCCCGTGCTCGTCGTATCATCGGGGAGGGCAGTGCGCGAACCGCCCCTCCGCTATCGGCAGATATGGGTGCGTTGCGTCGTCAAGCCACCCATGCATAGTCTTGATCAGTGATCACCGTTGGGGGCAATGGGCACCACGGTGGTTATTCGGTCGTCGTTACCCCCAGCATCGCTTCGTTCCAATCACCGCACGGGGAAGAGACGAGATTCGCTGACCTTCATCTTCCACACCGGGATGTTTCGGATAGGCTCTTAGAGATTCTCTGCCCGATACCCAAAAACCTCATCCAGCCAATCAAAGACTACTTGCTGCATCAGGCCCAGATTATTGATCTGGCAGTGAGCATCTGCACCGTCGGCGGCAACGAAGACGCGAAAGGCTTTAGGGCATCGGAGAGCGTTGTAAAACTCGCGAGCCTGCATCATTTGTGCTTCTGACTCTCCTTCGCCAACCATACACAATACCGGACATGTAATCTCTTCTATCCTTTCAACTCGTGCTTGTCGCGCCATTTCTAACGCTTCAGAAATTGTGCTTACTCCGGCTTGCCAGCAGAACTTCTCTAATGCAATACCGGGCAGGGGGTTTCTAAGACCTGCCAGCCTGGTAAGGGTGTTCCTGAAAAAACCGGGAGTTTTGAGGAGTACCGACGGAATTTCGGCCATGACAAGTTGGTAAATATCTATGATGGGAGCACTGGCTATGCAGGCTTTGATACGTTTCTCAAATGGAAGAGCGCGGGATACCATGTAGCCACCACCACTGATGCCAAATAAAGCCAACCGTTCGGCGTCGACCTCTGATCGCGTGAGGATATGATCGACGACAGCCTTGATAGGGAGTTCAGAATCGACCCGGAAGAATAAACCATCGAAGGGTGTACTTCCCTGACCGGGCAAATCTATCAGAAGAACGTGATACCTCCGGCGGACTCCTGCCGGGCCTATCCAGAAATAGAGTTCTTCGGCGCATGTTTCACCACCGCCTATCAGGATCAACGTTGGTGCTTTCCGATTCTCATTATGCCCGCACAGAAAGTAACCCGGCAGAACTTTGCCCGCGAACGGGATCTGGATCGGTTCGATAGGCGGCTTGCATTGAGCGGCTGCTTGCCGAAAACACCATTGTGCTTTTTGCCATCCCTCTCGCAGTCGTTGATCTTGCGGGCGAACGAAGATGGCTGCCATCTGATGATAGGTAAAGGCGCGCAGGTAGGCTTCACGTGCACTAACCCGATGCCCGTTTGCCAGTGCCTGTGTCGCCTGCGATTCGACGCGACGGGCCATTTCTGACCAGGCCTTGTACCAGCTTTCGGGATCACCATCTTTAATTTGGGAAGCAGTGTAGAAGCACTCGCCAAGTGCCGAACCACCTTCGTTTTGGTGAGCAAGAATCCAGGCAAAATAGAAATCCATATCGTCATTCCGAAACCGGATTCGCTGTTTGCTTCGCTGCCATAGTTTCTCTTTATTCATAACTGTTTATCCTTGAATTGGAAGAATCTTTCGCGGACTAACGGATTGTGCTGCCCTTGAATGGCGAAGGTGGTGGAGTGAGGCTAGGTGTAAGCCTGTATTAGCCGATTTTCCCCTTGCCCACTGAGAACTGGGATCATTGCGTTGCAGCAGAGACAGCCGTTATCCGCCGTAGGTTACATTCCGCTCGGTGGTGCGAAATTGCAGGATCGTCAGCCCCACCACAATGAGAAACAGGACGATGGATTGCGCGGCAGCCCTACCCAAATTGCCTGAAGACACTCCGATTTTGTAGATCTCGTAGATCAACACCGAGGTGGATCCGGAAGGGCCCCCAGCAGTCAGCAAGTCAATGGTGCCAAAGATATCGAAAAACGCATAGGTCATGTTGGTAATCACCAAAAAGAAGGTGATGGGAGAAAGCAGCGGTAGGGTGATGGCAAAAAAGCGACGCACTGCCCCGGCCCCGTCGATGGCAGCCGCTTCCAGCAAATCCTTGGGCAGGTTTTGCAGGCCGGCAAGGTAAAACAAAATGTTGTAGCCCATCTGCTTCCAAACGCTAGCAAAGATCACCACCCAAGGGGCCAAGTTGGGATCGCTGAGCCAGTTTAAACGGGGGATCCCCACCAGGCCCAGCAAATGGTTGGCCACCCCTCCCAAGGGGTTGAACATGATAAAGAAGATGATCCCGGCCACCGCCGGAGAGATGGCGTAGGGCCAGATCAGCAACACCCGATAAATCGCCGCCCCCCGAATCGGCTGATAGGCCAGCGTGGCAATCAACAGGGATCCGCTCAACCCCAGCACCACGATGGCCGCCGAAATGGCAAAGGTAATCCCCAGGCTGCGCAGATAGGTGGAATCCGTCAGCAAAGCGGTAAAGTTATCCACACAGACGAAGCGGCTGCGCGGCGCCCCCACAAACGTGAGCAGGGTGGAAAGGCGGAAGGTATCCAGCCCTGGGTAGTAGAGAAACACCACCAAGATCGTGAAGGTGGGCAACAAGAGCAGCCACGCCAGCCACCACTGCTTAAAGATGCCCCTCTCCTGAACAGCTGGGCCGGGGATCCCCAGGCGGCGCTCCTGCTCCTTCTGCGTCCACGCCAACAGTGGCCAGAGGGGAATGGCCATGCCCGCCAGCACCAGCCCCACGCCAAAGGCCATGTCGATGGCCTTGCGCTCCGGCTCAAAAGTGCAAAAATCCAGGGGCGCCATAAAAATCAGGGATCCCAGCCCTCCTGCTAGGCCCCCCAGCACTGCCCCCACCGGCACAGGCCACTCGATGCGTCGAAAACGGAGCCCCATCCAGAGGGATCCCAGCAACCCTGCCAACAGCGGCACCAACACTTGGACGAATCCCAACATCGCCTCTCACCTCGGCTGTGCTCTTCACAAGAGCCTTATCAAAGCCCGGAAAGGGGCAGGCCGCCGCCCACCCCCATCCCTCAATAACACCCCTGGCCCATCGACACTGGGGCTACTGGTAAAGGGAGTTGTACTCGGCCAGAAGGCGGTTGGCCTCCTGGTTGGCCTTGGCCATAGCCTGGGCTGGATCCCCGCCTTTAAGCATCAGATCTTCCATGGTTTGGGTCACCACGTTGCGAATTTCGGGGAAAGCCCCCAGCAGCGCCCCCCGAGTGGCAGGGGTCACCTTGGAATTGTTGATTTGGTCGCTGGCGGTGAAGAAGTTGGGGTTTTCCTTGAACCAGCCCTTCGACTCCAGTAAAGCTACCGAGCTTTTCCGAATGGGCAAGTAGCCGGTCACTTGGTGCCACTCGGCAGCATTTTCGGTGTTGTTCAGCCACAACATGAAGGTCAGCGCCCCCTCTTCCACCTCCTTGGGCAGATCCTTCACCAGCCAGAGGCTGGCTCCCCCGATCAAGTTGCCTGTCCAACCCTTGTCGGCGTTGTAGGGCATGCGGGTGGTGACCAGCTCGATGTTGTTTTGCTTGGCAGCGTTGGTGATGTTGGCGGCATCGGCGCTGCTGGTGATGGCCATAGCGACGGTACCGGTCTGGATGGCCTGCTCGGTGGCTGCCCAATCCCGCTGCTTGCCGCTGTAGATGTAGTAGCCTTTGTCATACATCCCTTTCCACCAGGTGGCGATGGCAATTGACGGCTCCGAGTCCAAAAAGACCTGGGTGGCACGGGCGGCACGGCCATTGTCGTTGTTGGCCAAGAGGGCATTCTGCTGGGCCATCCACTGCTCGTAGAACCAGCCGTGATTGGGCCAGGTCACACAGCCCTGGGGAGCGTCGGGGAGGGCCATGATCTTTTGACAAGCAGCCTCCAGCTCTTGCCAGGTGGCCGGCGGCTTTTCGATCCCTGCCTTCTTGAAGATGGCCGTGTTGGAGTAGAGAATGGGGCTGGAGCTGTTCCAGGGCATGGAGGTAAATTTGCCATCCAGGGTGTAGTAGCTCACCACCGGCTCGATAAAATCGTCGAAATTCACTGGGATCCCGTTCACTTCGGTGCGATTGCCCAGAGCCTCGGCAATGGACTTGAAGTAACCAAAATCCCGTGCCCGCTGGGTGCCCACCTCAAACCATTGCACCACCGAAGGAGCAGCATTTTGTTGAATAGCCAGGTCGGTGGCTTGCTGAATTTCTTCGTAGTTGCCGTAGCCTTCGACCGTAACTTTGTATTGAGGAAATTGTTTGTTGAACTCTGCCGCTTTTTCGCGGGCCCAATCCAGGCGGTTGTCGGTAAAGGCAATCCAAACTTTGACTTCGGCAGGAGACTGAGCAAAGCTGTCGGCAGCCAGAAGAGCAGCAGCAGACGCAGCCACCAGGCCAGCCGCAACAGCCAGGAAAGTACGACGGGTATTCATAGAAAAATGCAGTCGCATTCGCTAAAGGCACCTCTGAGATTACAGCACCGACATTAAGAGCAGGTTATGTCTGGCTGGGATCCCCTCGGGAGGTGAACCCTCAGGCCAAAGTCAGAGTCAGATGAGGTGAGCACCTAGCCTGGGTCATGATTGGCAATTTCTCAAGGGGTCTCGAAAAATGAGAATGAAAATGAAAACCGCAAGCTTTTGCCTGTTATTGGTTACTGCCCTCCTGATGGCGCTTGCTCCCTTTGCGCAGGCTCGCCCCCGTCAACGCACTCGCACAGCCACCACGCCAACGGCTGGATCCCTGACCCCGAGCGGTGAGCGCACCTTCACTCACTCCGGCACCTACACTGGCACCGGGCCAAGTGGCAGATCGGGTAGTGGCACCTATTCCGGCCAGGGATCCCGGCAATTCATTCCCGGTCAGGGGGTGGAAGGAGACTATTCCGGCCAAGTCACTACCCAACAAGGTCAGACCTGGAACCTGAACCATCAGCACACCACTACTCACACACATGAGGGTTGGCAACGGCAGGGCAGCACCACCCTGCAAAACGCCGAGGGCAAGACGGTGGGCAGCAGCTCAAGCCTTACTGAGGGCCAAGCGGGGCAAGGCTGGCAGCGCAGCGGCCAATTCAGCAATGCCCGCGACCAAACCTACACCACCGAGTCGAGCAGCACACCGACCGGGCCAGGACACTGGCAGCGGGAAACTCGCGTCTTCAATGCCCAAGGGGATCTGCTCGGTGGCTCTGATACCGATGTGCAGTACCGATTTGTACCAGGGCAAGGCTGGGTGAAAACAGTAGAAGGCAATACCCTGAAAGGTCAACCGATCCGCCGCACCACCACAGTCGGCCCCAATCCGTGAAGGATTTGCAGGGATCCCCTCCTCAGCTTGGCTTGGCATGCCGCCGCAGCGCCTGGATCCCCGCGGCCAGGGCAAAGAGCGCGATCAGCAGCAAGGTACTTAGGGCCGCCGCTTGCTGGGTATAGCCCCCTTGTTGCAAGCCAAAGATGAGCCACCCAAAGGTCTCCGAGCGGGAGGTCACCAAGAGGGCGGAGAGGGTCAGCTCGGCAAAAGATTGCAGAAATACCAGCAACACTGCCGCCGTCAGGGCTGGCGCCAGCAGCGGCACCAAGATGTGGCGAAAGGTTTGCAGCAGGGAGGCCCCGTCAATACTGGCTGCCTCCTCAAGGCTGGTATCCAAGCTGCGCCACGCCGCTTGCAGGGGCTGCAGTGCCAGGGCCGAGAACCGCCCCAGGTAGGCCATCAGGATCAGCCATAGGGTGCCGTAGAGGCTCAGCCCCGGCAGGGGAGGAGGCAACCACACCAAGATGAGAGACAAAGCAAAAATCAGGCCCGGCAGGGCATAGGGCAAGTCCACGATGAAGCTGAGCAGGGCCAACAGCGGCACCTTCAAGCGGGTCAGGGCATAGCCCAAGATCGTCCCTATCCCGCTGCAGAGCAGTGCCGCTCCTCCCGCCAAGCCCAAACTGTGCAGCGTGGCGCGGCGGGCCCGCTCCAGATCAAAAAGAACCATGCGGAAATGCTCCAGGGTTAGGTTAGACCAGGTCAGGGGCAGGCCATAGGCCCGCAGCAGGGCAGTCGCAGCCATGGCCAGCAAGGGCCCAAGAACGACCAGCAGAGCTGCGGCGAAAAGGATCCCGCTGAGCAGCCAACCCAGCCAGCCCAGGCGATAGGGATCCGGAGGCGCCTCGCCGGGATCCAACCCCTCCTGACTCCGCTGGGGCCAGCTCAAGAAGAAGAGGGCCGGCAGGCCAAAGAGCAACGCCAGCGCCGCACTGCGCCCAAACCCATCGCCGCTGAAGTTGATCACCTCCTGGTACAGCAGAGTGGGCAAGGTCAGGTAGCGCCCCGGGATCCCCAGCAAGGCCGGGATCCCGAAATTGCCCCAGGCCCCCAGGAACGCCAGTGCTGCTGCTGCCGCCACAGAGGGCCGTAACAGAGGCAGCGTGACGTAGAGCCAAACCTGCAGCAGGTTTGCCCCATCCAGTTGGGCCGCCTCCTGAGCCTGCTTGGAGAGCCGGCTCAGGCCCGCCACCAGCGTCAGATAGGCAATCGGCAGCACAAAAAGAGCCAGCAACAGGATGATCCCCGCCGGTGTGTAGAGGCTCCACAGGGATCCCTGCTTTCCCAAAATCCAGCGCAGCCCCTGCTGCAGATAGCCCACCGGCCCAGCCCACTGGATCCAGGCCAAGGCCAAAACCTGGGGCGGAATCACCAGAGGAGACAAAAAGAGCAGCCGTAGGATCCCGCGGCCCGGCAGATCCGTCTGGGTGGTGAGCACCGCCAGCAGCAGAGCGGCCCCAAGAGCCAGCGCCGCTGAGGCCGCGGACACCCAAAGGCTATGGCGTAGCGCCAGATGGACGCGAGGCGTTTCCAGCAACCAGCGGATGTTCTCACCTTCGCCGCCCAAGGCCCGCTGCAGCAGCCTCCAGAGGGGATAGACGTGGGTCAGAGTCACAAGGGCGGCTACAGCCACCAGCCAGGGGATAATGGGGTGCCTCAACCCTTTGCTCAAGTCCTTCCACCGCAAGACTTGGCCAGCGTCTGGCCAGCTTGATGTCAACCTATTCCCCAAACAACTTGGCAAAGCGAGCCTTGTCGGCCTCGCGGCTCTCGGCCAACTCCGTCGCCGGCACGCTTAAGATCTTCAGCTCGCTCAAGGCGGGGAACCCTTTCGGAGGTGTGACATCCTGCCGCAGTGGCATATAGCCCATCCCTGCAGCAACCTCCTGCCCCTTCTGAGACAGCAAGAAGTCCACAAAAGCCTGGGCAGCTTCCAGGTTGGGCGTTCCTTTTACAATTCCCACCGGCTCTGTAATCAATGGCACACCCTCCTTGGGATAGACCACCTCCACTGGGGATCCCTCGTTGCGGCTGCGAATGGCGAGAAAGTCCACCACCATGCCGTAGCTTTGTTCGCCACTGGCGACGTTGCGAGCCACAGCGCCATTGCCTTGCACCAGCACTGCCTTGTTCTTTTTCAGGGCTTCGTACCACTCCCAGCCCAAGCCGGGGGTGCGGGTGATAACCCCCAAGTTGTAGGCGGCGGCGCCCGAATAGGTAGGGCTGGGCATCACCAGTTAGCCTTCAGGAACCTGGGCCAGGGCTGCCCAGCTATCGATGGGCTGGGCTTTGGCCGTGTTGTAAACGATCACCGTGGCCAAGATCTTGGTGCCGAAGTAGTGGCAGTCTGGGTCGTAGTAGGTGGCAGCGATGGCTTTGGCCTCAGGGCTGCAGTAGGACTCCAGCAAATTGCGGGCTTTCAGCAGCTCAAAGGTGGGCGCATCGGCCACCAACAACACATCTGCCTGGGGGCTGCCCTTTTCTGCTTCTAAAAGAAAGCGGCTGATCACCTCCTCGGTGCCGGAGCGAAAGATCTCCACCGAAACCTCTGGATAAACTTCCCGAAATGCAGCAACAGTTTTCTGAGCATCTGCATCGGGTTGGGAGGTGTACAAACGCAACGTCCCGGAAGGCTTAGCCCAGGCTGAGCTCAAGGATCCCCACGCAAAAGGCTGGGCAAAAGCCACGCTGCAAAGCACCGCCAACAAAGATAGAGGACGCACGGTGATTCTCCTAACCATTCCAAAATCGGTTTTTGCATTTACTCTCACTTTACTGCCGATCTGGCACAAATGAGAGCATTGCCCAAATTCACCGGAGAATAAGCCTGTATTGCAGCTTTTCAGACAACATCTATCACAGCCACTATAAGTCACAACCACATGGATATGGATAATAGAAGCACCCCCTGCGTAGCAGGGATCCCACTTCGCTCACAAAACTCGCAGGAAGCCGGGGGAAGCTTTGGCTTCGGGGTTCCCAGGTTTCCCCCTATTTTAGGAGTTGAATACAGCTCAGAATACCTCAATAAAATCATCCAAAAGTTATTTTTTAGTTATTTTGAGATTAAGTTCTGATTAAGAAAAATTACCGGCCAGATTGTGAGAGGAAAAAGCACAGCTTGGTTCAACCAGCTATGCTTTTTGGAACCACATACCCTGTACTTTGGCTATAGGGATCCGAAAGCGTCTTCCTTATCTAGCTCCTCCTAGAGAAGCTTAACCAAGGCAACCAGCTTCCGACTCCACCCGCCGGCTTGCCGTCGTATCCGGCACCCCCGTCGACAACCGGTAACGCCTTCCACGGTAGTACCACCCCAGCCACGATACGCCACGGTCAGACCAAAAGCTCACAAGACTCCTCCTGCTTTGCTCCTTCTCCACCCCCCTCGCAGACACTTTTCGCCCCGAACTCAACCGTTGCCTTGGGGCTAGGTTGGGCCCGGAAAGACCTACAGCAGGCGAGTTTTGAGGTTTAGTTTAAGGCCTGCCCAGTGTTGGGAAGCGGGCGGACGGAATCGAACCGACAACAGCAGTTTGGAAGACTGCGGTTTTACCATTAAACTACGCCCGCACGGGCATTCAGCGATGCTGAATATCTATGGTAGCATCTCTCGGCGGTGCCCCTTCCCACTCAGAGTTTGGAGAAAAATCCATCTCCATCAGCGGGACAGACTTCTCCGGTAGGCTGGGCTTACTTGCTCTGGAGATCTTTCTGGCGTTTCCTTTGCCATTGGCGAAACTCTTTCTCGTAGCGTTCACCCTCCGTTTGGTAGGCGTTCCAGCCCTTGAGGGCAACGGTCAAGCCCCACCCCATGAGTATAAACAGCGACCAAGATAGCCCTCCACCGGAGAGCCAGTCTAAGCCCAGCAAAAAGCTGTTGACAATTCCATAGCGGCCCAGCAGTTGGTAAAACTGCCGACGGCGGTAGCGCTGGAATTCTCGGTGTTGGCTGTTCAGCTCTTGCCAGGCCTTCCATTCCTGCTCGGCCAAGTCCAGCTCTTGGGGGGAGATCCCCAGTTCGGCAGCCATCTCCTGCAGTTGGGAGCGGGTGAACTCGCCCAGGCGTGGCTGGCGGGCAATGGCCCGCTGGAGGATCTGCTGCACGTCCTCTTGGCTGTACCGGGATCCCGACATTTGGCTGACTTACATATAACTTCGTAAACTTTATATCTCTTAGTTTGGGCTAGCTGGATCTTGCGCCTTATGAAGCTCCCTCCGCCGCGGGATCCCAACCGTTAGACTAAACCTAGACTGCGAGCCTCCTTCTCTGGGGTTAAGTGTCCCTGTACTGCCTGTGATCTGTGCTTGCCAGTAGGGTTATGGCCTCCACCCGCTCTAGATCTTACCTTCGCCAGAGTCGTACCTCCCTATTGAGCGATCTGCTGCAGGCTTTGCCGCACCTGCGCCCACAACTGTATTTCAAATCCTCTTTGGTTGCCCTCAGCCACGCCATTGAGGATCAGGTGCTGCAAGGGCAGGGATCCCCGTGGGTATTCGCTAACTTTCAAAAGGAGCGCTACTACCGCCAGGAGGCACGGCGCTACCAGCGCATCAGCGCAATGGCCCAAGACGTGTTTGTGTTGGCGACCCCAGAAAAGGATTTTGCTCAGACAGACCTGCCCTACCACACCATTCCCTTGGATCCAGAGGATCCCTTGGTGCAGGAGTGGCACTTGATCGTCATCGATGCCCACTATGCCACCTGCCTCGTGTGTCGAGAACGCTTGCAGATGCAGCGGGAGCGTCCTTGGCAAAGCAGCGATATGGATGCAGCTCGCCAATTTGATGGGATCTGGTCATTTGATCGTCAGATTACAGTCCAAGCGGCTTTGGCCCTGTTGCCCAAGATCCTCAGTTACCGACCGGATCTGGAACCTCGCCTTGAGCCCCTTCGCCAGTACCTCAAGGGATCCCCGCAAAACTCCGCCAGCCAACTGAATCCAGGCCCCTTTACCGAGCGGCTGATCACCTATCTCCAGGCAGGGCAATACAAACTGCAGCGGGCCTACCGCACCATTCGGGCGCAAGAGCGCAAAGAGCATCTGATCAACCGCATCAGCAGTGCCATTCGCCAGTCTTTGGATCCCGGCGAGATTTTGGCAATTGCTGTGCAGGAGCTGGGGCAGGTGGCAGAGGTGGGGCGATGTTTGATCTACCGTTACGATGGCCAGGCCCCTGCTGTTCAGATTGAGCAGGAGTACCGCACCCTAACGATGGGCAGCCTTAAGGGATCCCTGTGGCCTCTTCCCAGCAACCCTTTTTTGCGGGAGGCAGTAGCCTCGGCACAAGCGGTGTGCTGCGAGGATACCCAAAAGGATCCCCGCCTGCAGCGAGTGCCGGAGCTGTGGCAGCCGGCCCAAATTCGGGCTTGGGTGGCCATGCCGATTCTCTATCAAGGGCGGTTGCTGGGCCTATTGGAGCTACACCACGAACACCCTCACCGCTGGCAGCCGGCCACTCTGGAGTTGGCAGAAGCCATTGCCAACCAAGTGGGGGTAGCCCTCTTGCAGGCAGAAGCCTATCAGCACCTAGAAGAGCTCAATCGCCAGTTGGCAGCTCTGGATCAGGCCAAATCAGAGCTGATTGCCGTGACCGGACACGAGCTGCGCACCCCGCTGTCCACCATTCAGGTGTGTTTGGAGTCTTTGGCCAGCGACCCCGACATGCCCCTGGAGATGCGCCAGGAAATGTTGAACACAGCCCTGCAAGATGCCGATCGGCTGCGGGAGTTGGTGCAGGACTTTCTCACCCTCTCCAAGCTGGAAAGTGGTCGCGTTCGCTGGCATATCGAGCCGTTGTCTGCTCAAGAATGTGTGGAGCTGGCCCTGAGCAATGTCAAAGCGCGACGGCGGCACGAAGACTTGCCCACCATCGAGCAGGTGCTGCCCAAACGGCTGCCAATGGTTAGGGCGGATGGGGAGTGGCTGGTGGAGGTGTTGCGTAAGCTGCTGGACAATGCCTGCAAATTTACCCCTTCCACCGGACGGATCTGGATTCGGGCAGAAGTGGAGCCACCAGCCGGTGGATCGACGGGGGCGATGGTGAAGTTCACTGTTGCCGACACCGGGCGCGGCATTGAGCCAGACCGGTTGCAAGCCATCTTCGAGCGGTTTTATCAAGCAGAGGGATCCCTGCGGCGCTCGGTGGGTGGGACGGGCTTGGGGCTAGCCATTTGCCGACTGATCATTGAGGCCATGGGGGGGCGCATCTGGGCAGAATCGGGGGGGATCAATCAGGGCAGTGCCTTCCACTTCACCCTGCCGATAGCGCACCCACACACCCAAGGACAGCCCTCGATCGCTGCTTGAGACTCGAAAGGTGAAGGACCACCGGCCCACTTTGCCTCTGGGATCCACCTGGCAAATTCCAGCTCGAATATCAAATCCCACAAATGGCAATAAAGCTGTTCCCCAGCCCCCCTCTTCTTTGGCAGAAGGGCTGAGAGTGGTCGCGTCAGCGGCGCGGAGCGCTTGGGGAACGAGGTACCTATTGGGCGCGCCTCAAACGGGCTTGGAATGATCCGACAAACTCAGGCAGCGCTCCCGAATGGCTTGTAAGTTCAGGGCCAAATCTTGGCAAATGCGGCGCTCCACCAGACCGACAGGCATTCTGCGGGGAGGCTTGACCTGCAGGTGGTAGGTGAGCAAGGTTTGATGGGCCGACCAATCGGCCAGATCCCAAAACCCCTCGAAGATAAGAAAATCCCCTTGTGTTTTTTGGAAGCGAAGCTGCTGAGGAAAGATCTCCTCGATAGCCAGCACCACCGCAGCAGAAAATTGGGCAAATAAAACCTTTTGGGATCCCACTTGACGTACCAGTGTGCGGCCATTCTCACGGCCAATGACGCGACTTTCCACCAAGTTGGGAATAAACTCCGCCAGATGGTCGTAGTCGGTCAAAACCTGCCAGACCTGCTGCCGCTCCACCGGAATCAGGACGCGACCTCGCACTTGGCGGCGGCGCTCCCCCAAATCCTCCACCTCCACCTGGATGTCTGAGGACTCCGTCCCGCTGACGCCAGCAGGAATGGGGATCCCATCTTCTGGGGTGGGGTCTTGGGGATCCCATTCAGGGTCAGAAGGCATGGCGAGAACTTCAGTCGCGTAGGTGCTGTAGAGCAGTGCGGAAACCGGAGAGGGAATCGATTTTTGACTGGACAAACCATTCGCCAGCAGTTCCAATAGGCTGCCCCCCTGTGTTTTCTGTTGTATCAGGGAACTGTATAGCAGATAACGAACTCTAGGGGAGAAGGGCCTGGAACCAACCGACGATCACCTGCCAAACCTGTTCTAGAAGGGCAAAGGGATCCCGCAACTCCTGCAGCACCTGCCGCGGGCCAATTCTAAAGACCACGTACAACACGGCCAAGATGATTACAATCCCCACCGTTGTCCAGATGGCCTCTCGAACCACCCGCACCCAAAAAACCAGCATAAAAATGGCGATGGCTACAGCGGCAACCAGCGGCAATGTGTCCAGTACCATCGGATCCCACCTCGTTTGGCTCAGACGTTTCAGATTTAACTCCACTGTAGCCAGCTTGAAGTAAACTACCCGACCCTGACTACTTCGCAGTACAGGGCGGGCTTTCGGTAGCCCTGCAGTTGGCAAGCCAACCACGGACCTCTAGGCTGGTTTACGGCAGCCCCAAGTTTGGCAATCATGTTGGCCCCATTCCAGTCCGCATCCCCTTCCCATCCACAGTGCCCACACTTGAACTGCTTCCCACTGCGATAGGATTGCGCAGGGTCGGGATGAATGTGCAAACACCGGTGGCAGGTCTGCGACGTGTAGGCAGGCGGAACCAGTACTACAGGTACTCCGGCGATGGCAGCCTTGTAGACCACAAACATCCTAAGCTGGTAGAACGCCCAGTTATTGGTTCTGCGCCGCTCAGCTTTGCTGCGTGGCTGTTGATTGACCCTTTCCCGAATCCCTGTCAAGTCTTCCAGGGCAATAGCGCTGTTTGTCGCCTTTGCCCTAGAGACAATAGCTTTGGAGATGCGATGATTGACCCACGCCTGAAAGCGCCTCTCCTTGCCAGACAGCCGTTGCAACAGTTCTCTGCATCTGCGCCGCGAACTGCGGGTGCCCTTACTGGCTTTGCGTTGAAGTACCGCCCTCAACCGCGAGTGATGGTCTCGGACTTTGTTCAACTGCTGTCCATTCCAGTGATCTCCTTCCGATGTATGAGCAATATCCGTCCTTCCCAAATCCACCCCCAGCACTCTGCCCGTGCGTTGCGGTGGGGATGGCTCCGCTTCCACACAGATTTGAATGGAGTAGGAGCCGTCTTTACGCTTGACCAGAGTGGCAGATTTGGGATTGGAGCCCGCCAACTGTTCTCTCTGGTAACGGCCAATCGCCAGCTCAAAGCGCTCTCGACCCTCCACTGTGGTCAGCGACACCGTCCAGTCTTTCTCGCGGAACGAAAAGATACGAGCGTCATAGGTCGCGAAGCCCCCCTTGAACGCTTTGACCGGACGGTTTTTCTGTCGGGCAACCTTGCGGGCACCGGCCAGCCGTCTGCAGACCTGCTGAGCCAAGTTACTGGACAAGCCGAACCGGGCACGGATTTCGCGGTAGCACAGAGATTGAAGTTTAACGGCGTTGGTGACTTTCTCGGGCGTGTTTTGGTTGACCCAGTTCAACGCCTGCACAAAGGCATCCATTGTCGCGTCCAACTTTGCGGCCTGCGACTGGGACACCTTGAGCTTACAGGAGACGGTCAGGACTTGGGTCATGGTTCTATCATAACTTCCGCATTCCTCCCGACACTGACCCTACGGGTACAGTGCGGGGCTCCTGCGATTTCTAGCTGAAAACAGGTGTTCGTAGATGTCCGTTGACAAGGGATCTCCTCTCGTAAAATGGGATCACCTCGAGATAACCCCTCTTTAGCTGGGCTAGACCTATGGACATCATCACCCTTGGCTGGATTGCCGTCCCCACCTTCTTCGTTCTTTCCATTGCCCTGGTGGTCTGGGGGCGCAACGGCATGTAATTTGTCATGCCTGGATTGAGCCTCACATCCATCTTGCATTCATCTTGTTGTTCCTGCCGCCGATATTGACGGGGTTACCCCCGCTCACACCATGGAAACCGATCTTCCCTTGGTCGCCCGCATCGCCTACGGAAGCATCTTTTTGCTGTTGACAGCCGTAACCCTGGGCGTTGGCTACATTACCTTCATCGACTGGCGGGATCGGCGGCGACGCAACGAAGTTGAGCGCAAAGCCCGTCGCTCCAAGCGCTAGGGCCGGTGTTGAGCCTGCTCAGGTTAATCTTCAACCCAACTCAGGGTGGGGACGGCTAGATAAGGCAAGGGATCCTGGGGTTGCAGTTGAGAAAGATGCCGCAGGATGCCCTGGTTAGCCTGCCACAGGGCTTGCACATCCCATCCAGCGTAGGTGGGCAGAAAGTCCGCCAGCTTGCGGTTGGCCTCCCCCAACAGGATCATGCAGCCGCGGCGGTTGCCGTTTTGCAGGTGATAGTAGGCCACGGCGGTTTGCAAAAGCCCCTGGTAGAAGCGCCGCTCTGGATCCACTGCCTCCATCCACAGGGCCTCTAGGGTGTCGTGGCAGGCGTAAAATTCCCCCCGGTTAAACTGCTCGGCGGCCAAACGCAACGCTTCTGAGTGGGCATTGCTCATGTGGCTAGGCACAGTTGTGGGCCAGGGGTGAGGTCTGCACAGGCAGGGATCCCTGCGGCAGCACCAGGGTAAAGCAGGTTTTGCCTTGAGAACTCTCCACCGAGACGCTGCCCCCCAGCCGCTGCATCCACTGCTTGACCAAAGCCAGGCCCAGGCCGGTGCCGCCCCGCTTCCAGGGATCCCCGCTGGGAATGCGGTAGAACTTCTCGAAGATGCGCTCCCACTCGCTGTGGGGAATTTCTACTCCCTCGTTGATCACCCGAATTTCCACCTGCTGCGGGCCGGGCCGCTGCGCCGTTACCCAGATGTTGCACCTTGGGGGAGTATACTTGCAGGCGTTGTTGACCAGCTCCTGCACCACCCGCTCCAGGCCACCTTGATCGGTGAGCACCTTGCCCACATTTGGCGCAATCTGCCACTGCAACCGTTGCTGGTTGGCCTGGGCCCGCTGTAGAAACGGCTCCAGCACGCTGGGCAGCCAGGTTGCCAGCGGCACCTCTTCCAGATGGAGCGTTTTGGATCCCTGCTCCAGCCGCTGCAGATCCAGCAGGTCGTTTACCAGTTCCGCCTCCCGCTCACACTCCTGCTCCAAGATCTTGAGATATTGCTCTCGTTTTTGGGGGGCGCGGGCGGTTTTCAGCAGTTGGATGGCCATCTTCATGTTGGTGATGGGGGTGCGCAGCTCGTGGGAGACGGTGCTCAAAAAATCATCTTTGAGGCGGTTGAGGCGCTCCAGCTCACCAATTTGCTGCACAGAAGCCTGGTAGAGGCGGGCCTGGCGGATGGCAATGGCGCAGTGATCCGCCACCTGCTGCACCACCTGCACCTCCAGTTCATCAAAGCACTCGGCTGCCGGCTTCGCCAGCCAGAGATCCCCCAGCACCCCTTGGTCATCCCGCAGCGGGCACACCAGCAGGGTCAGCCCTTCCCGACGGGGGATCCAGCCCTGCCCAGGCAAGTGGCAGAATTGCACCGCTTGACCCCCTTGCAGGTGCCGGTAGAGATCGGGGTAGTCGGCCAAGGTCAGGGTGATCCCACCGGCAGGTGGTAGAGCAGAGGTGTATTCATAGCGCACCGTCGCCTGGCCAGATGCCCAATCGTAGAGACAGAGATCGCAACCTTGAATGGGCAACCCCAGAGCCAACTCCTGCACCACTGCCCGCAGGATCTGGGCTTCCTCCAAACTGCTGCGCACCTGGTCAGTGACCCGCTGCAAGAGGGCATCCATAGCCAGAGATCGCTGCAGGGCCGCCGTCCGCTCCTGCACCTCCTGCTCCAGACGGGCGTTGAGGGTTTGCAACTGCCGGTGGAGCTGATTTTGCGTAATGGACAGGGCCAAATGTACCCCGACCCGACTCATCAGCTCTTGCTCTGCAGCTGACCAAGCCTTAGGCTCGTCAATTTTCAGCTCCCGCCAGGCAGCAAAAGAGATCAAAGGCAGTTCTTGTCTGGGATCCCCCTGAGCAAACCAACGGTAACCCGCCCAGTGGGTTTCTTGGCAGATGGCCGCGCGAAACACGCTCAGCCAGCCCACGGGCTGGTCATTCCAGACAAGCTGTACCATCAGCAGGCCACGAATGGGCGTCTGCTTCATCTGCTCTTGCAGCTCCGGCCATTTCTCCAAGTGGGAGAGCGACCACATCTTCACCCAGCCCCCCGCTCCTCCGGCCCTTCCGAGCTGCTCCTGTAGCCAGGTGTCGTAGCTTGCCGGGGGTTGCACGCCATGACAACAGAGGGTATCTGAGCCCATAAAGTGGATCCGCAGCCGCGCCCCGATCCCCTGCAAACCGGCAGCAAGCTGCTCCAGCACCGTGGTCAAGGTCGTCTCCGGGTGCAGGGGCGAGTAAACTAGAGCAGCAATTTGGTTGATGAGGCGTTCCTGCTGCGCCTTCTGCCGCGCCTGCTCCAGCAATTCCGCCTGAGCAATGGCAATGGAAACTTGATCCGCCAGCAACTGCACCACCTGCAGCTCTTCTTGGGAGTAGGGACGAGGCTCAGCATGATGGGAGACCAACAGCCCCCATAGCTCCTGGTGATGCATCAGGGGAACCACCAAGGAAGAGGCCACCCCCATGGATTTCAAATAGTGAACATGGCAGGGATCCACGGGCCGCTGCAGCGGCTCGCCCAGAGGAACCCTAGCAGACAACCCCCAAGACTCCGGCTGGCTGATGGAACGGCTCTGCGCCTCCACATCCACAATCACCCGCACCTGAGCTAGGCGAAACAACCGCCGCGCCTCCTCGGGAATGTCCCCTGCCGGAAAAGTCAGCCCCAAGAGCGAGGGCAGCCGCTCCCCTCCTCGCGCTTCCGCCACCACCGTTCCGTGACCTTCGGGATCAAAGCGGTAAACCTTCACCCGATCCGTTTCCAGAAAAGACCGTATCTCTTCCGCTGTTGCCTTGAGGATTTCCTCCAGCTCCAGGGATTGCCGAATCTGGTGGGTGATGCGGTTGATGAGGGCATCTCGGCTGGGTCGAGCTGCGGCAGCCCACGTTTCAGTATCCATAGTTGCAAGCCCCTAGCCCCTGGGATTAACGGGAAGTATCTAGAGATACATTCCTTTTTTCCAGCATAGGATGCCTTTGAGAAGAGCAGTCGGAGTTGAAAAGAAAAGTTAAAGAAAAAGTTAAAAATGGTAACTCAGGGTTTCCCGGGTTGGAATCGCCTGAGATCGGGTGAGATCTAGGGTCGGGAATGGCCTACGGCTCACCCGCGCCCTCGGAAAGCAGAGCTAGAGGAGAGGCAACCGAAACAGGCGAGCGGCATTTTGGCTGGTTTCTTCTGCCAGTTTTTCCGGCGGGATTCCCAACAGCTCCGCCAAGGTTTGGGCCACCCGCTGCACATAGGCCGGCTCATTGCGTTTGCCGCGGAAGGGGGTGGGAGCCAGAAAAGGGCAATCGGTTTCCACCAAAAGCTGGGATAGGGGCACCTCCAAGGCCGACCAGCGGACAGTCTCGGCATTTTTGAAAGTGACAATGCCGCTGAAGCTAATGAAGCAGCCCAGCTCGACAAACAGCCGCGTCTCCTCCGGGGATCCGCTCCAGCAATGCATCACCGCCCGCACTGGCCCCCCCGTGGCCATGGCCTCCTTGAGGATGGCGTAGGTGGCTGCTGCCGCCTCGCGGCAATGGACGATCAACGCCAGATCCTGCGCTTGGGCAATGGCAATCTGGGCCCAGAAGGATTCTTTTTGCCGCTCGATATCCGCCGGGTTGGACTTGTAGAAATCCAGGCCCGTCTCCCCGATAGCCACCACTCGCTCGTCGCTGGCGGCCAGGTGGGCGATCTTTTCGGCCAAATCGGGCTGCCACTGGCCCGCCTCCAAAGGGTGCAGCCCCACCGACAAAAATACTTCCGGATACTGGTCGGCAATGGCCTGCAACTGGGGGAATTCTGCCGGTGTTACACAAGAATGCACCAAACGCCGGATCCCCGTCTGACGCCAGCGCTCGGCCACTTGGGGCAGATCCGCGGCAAAATCGGGGTAGTTGAGGTGGACGTGAGTATCCACCAAAGGAGCAGCAGGTAAGACGGCGGTGCTCAAGGCTCAGCTCCCCAACAATCGTGTTGCCAACCTTATCCAATTGTAAAAGCTGTCCCCGGCCTGCTTGGGATCCCTTCCGGCGCTCCCGTTTGCCGGCGAGATCCCCTTGCGACGGCTCCTGGGGGGGCAGGATGATCCACAATGATTGAGGAAACCTTACGCTGGAGGTTTGTTATGGCCCGTACCCCCTCAACCATGCTGCCTTTGGGCACCCCAGCCCCTGACTTCAGCCTACCGGATGTGGTGAGCGGCAAAACCATCTCTCTGGCCAGCTTTGACGACAAGCCCGCCCTGCTGGTGATGTTCATCTGCCAGCACTGCCCTTACGTGAAGCACGTGCAAGAGGAGCTGGCTCGTTTGGGCAAGGACTACCAAGATCGCGGCGTTGGCATTGTGGCCATCAGCGCCAACGATGTGGAGAAATACCCGGATGACAGCCCAGAGAACTTGAAGAAGATGGCCGAGACCTTGGGCTTTACCTTCCCCTTCTGTTACGACGAAAGCCAAGAGGTGGCCAAAGCCTTCACCGCTGCCTGCACCCCTGACTTTTTCCTGTTCGACGCGGATCGCAAGTTGGTCTATCGTGGTCAACTGGACGACAGCCGTCCCAGCCTGACCGATGTGCCGGTGACGGGCAAAGATTTGCGGGCGGCGCTGGATAACCTTCTGGCCGGCAAGCCCATCGATCCCGACCAAAAGCCCAGCCTGGGCTGCAACATCAAGTGGAAACCCGGCAATGAGCCTGCTTATTTCGCTGGGTAGATCCCGCTTTTTTGAATCGCGGCCAGGGCCTGTCGATGCAAGCTGGGGTTGGCTGCCGCCAACACTTCTCCCGTGGAGGTGCGGGTTAAGGGATCCCCTCGCCAATCGGTAATCACGCCACCGGATCCCTCAATCACCGGCACAAGGGCAGCAAAATCGTAGAGGGCAAGGCCACACTCCATCACCAGATCCACACAGCCGCTGGCCAGCAGGCCGTACTGGTAGCCATCGCCCCCATAGGAGGTAATGTGAACTGCTTGGCTGAGCCCCTGGAAGCACCGTTGTTGGTCGGGTTGGGTGAACAAATCAGGGGTGGTACAGCTCAAGTAGGCGCGGCTGAGGTCGGTATTGGCCTTGGTTTGAGCAGCCTGTCGGTGAGAGGGGGTTATCCATTGAGTGGGCTGTCCCCGTACCCCCAGCCAGCGTTCGCGCAACACCGGCTGATCGATGATGCCCAAAATGGGGCGGTCTTCTTCCAAGAGGGCAATCAGAGTAGCAAAGGTGGGCTTGCCGGTGGAAAAGGCGATGGTGCCATCCAAGGGATCCAGAACCCAAGTGTAGAGGGATCCCGTCTGGTGAAAACCAAACTCTTCGCCAAGGATGCTGTGTTCTGGCACTTGGGCCATCAGCAAAGCTCGCATGGCCCACTCTGCCTCCCGGTCGGCCACCGTCACAATTGGGGAGCGGGCCTCTTTGTATTCGGCTTGCAGTTCTCCGCGAAACAGGGGGCGAATCACCGCTCCGGCAGCATCGGCCAGGGCCTGGGCCAGTTCAATCCACTCTGCCTTGACCACCTTTTGCCCACCCCATCTGCCCCTTCCCTTTCTTAGCATAGGGAAAAATTTCCTCTCGGTTTATGCGGTCTGGCTTGCTCTTAACTCCTCTGGAATGGCTTTGGACGGCGATTGGGGTCCTCCTGACCATTTTGGGCACCCTAACCCATTTGAGTTTTCCGCCCGGGCTGCCTGGGTTGGGGGGATACAGCTTTTCGCTGCAAATTGGGGGCGTGTTGCTGACGGCTTGTTTGGCGGGGCCGGTGGCGGCGGTGTGCGCCCAGATCGTCTACCTAGGGTTGGGGCTGGCAGGGCTACAGGTGTTTGCCCAAGGGGGAGGGTGGCAGTACCTATACCAGCCTGCCTTTGGCTACTTGCTGGGGTTTCTGCCAGGAGCCTGGGCCTGCGGGACGATCGCCTTTCGGCAACGGGATCCCTATCCACCCCCTTCTCCTCTGGCCCGCCAACGTGCTGTCGATGGGAAGCGGTTGGCAGAAGGGATCCCTGACTCCCCGGTGGGCCTCCAAGAGTTGGGATCCGGCAGCTTGGTGGCTTTGGCCTTGGTTCACCTGACCGGGATTCTCTACCTTTTGGCCACACAACCCTGGAACGAGGAGTTGCTGAGGTTGATAGGGCTTTACTCTGGCTATACTCTGCCGGGACAGATCATCGTGGCCAGCTTTGTTGCGGTGATAGCGTTGCTGTTGCGGCGCTTGCTGCTGCTCTGAAGCAAGGGAATCAACTCTGCGCAAAGGCCCATGCAGATTTGGGTCGTGGCGCATCTTTTCTCAGGCTGTGGAGGCAGAAAGTAGCTTAGAGCCGTGCTAACGGCAGTCCCTGAGGGGAGTGTAGATTCTAGTCAGGTCTTGTAAGGATTGACGGGTTTGCGTGAGGAACTGAGGGATGCAACGTACTGCTCTCACCCTTTTGGCCACCGGCTTTTTGGCCACTGGGCTGGCTGCCTGTGGAGATGGCGGCAGCTCAGGGGGCTCGATCCTGCCCCCACCCCAAGGCCCAACGGTTTCGTTTATCAATGCGCCCACCTCGGTGCGGGTGGGCACCTCCACGCCGGCTTTTACGGTGCAGGTGAGTGTGCCGGGTGGTGCTCGTCCAACGCAGTTCATCGAGCTGGAAACTTTCAACCCCAGTGGCGTGCGCGTGCAAAGGGAATTCTTCAGCCCACAGCAGGCCGGCTGTAACCCTGGGGCCACCTTTTGTAGCTTCAGTACCGACTTCCGCGTTGCCCTCGGGGATCCCATCGGCGTTTGGCAGTTCCGGATTACCGCGTTTGACCAACAGAATCGCTCCGGATCCCAGACATTGCTGATTACCGCCTTCCAGTGAGCCAGCCGAGTTGCCAGCTTTGAGGCGAGGCCATTCACTCCAGAGGGGAATGGCCGCCACAGGTCGTGCCAGCGGAACGGAGTTGCAACAAGACTGAATCTCGCTCACCGCTGCTGCAACCCATGACCAGCAGCAACTTTGTCGCTACCCCGCCAGCAGGAGCTCCCTGGGCATCCGTTCTCCCATAGCTAGGGCAACCAGCAAGGTTCGGCAAAAACAGGGCCAGAGGCATGCTCCCTCAAGCGATGAGCCAGTTATCACTGGAGTTCGCAAGCTGCCCAAGGCGGGATCCCCTACTCCAGGTCTCGACGGTTGGGGTTGCGGGAGGGGTCGTTGCTCAAAAAACCAAACACAAAAAGCCCCACAAAAAAGATGACAACCGCGTAAACAGAGATTTTCAGTAACAGCATAGTTTCAGCAACCCGTTTCCGACTGAGTGAACTGATGAAGCGATAAGGCAATCGTAAAACAAGGGTGAACCACCCCAGAGAGGGGATCCCGTCAAACCTGAGACCCCGCAAAACTTCTTCACAACATCATACCTCTCAGAGGGCCTTTTTCCCGCAAATGGCCCCAGTCTCCCCCCGAGAGATCCTTTCATCCCATCCTCAGAAAAGGCTGCAAAGCCCGGCATGTCGGGGATCCCCGGCAAGAGCAGAGATTGTTAAGAAATATGCTGGGCTGGAAACAAAGATTGCAACTCCTCAGCGGCGGCAGCGCTCGCGGGCGACTGGGACATAGGAAGATAGGATTTGTGGCTTTGCCGGGTCTTGCCGGACGTGTGTTGGATTTGCCCATGCCTTTTGATCGGTTAGGTGACTTAGAGGCTCTGGATGGGCGGTCGGAAACTCAGCCGCAAACTGCGTCGGGGATCTATCGGCCTCAGGAGTTGCCGCTTTCCGATGGGATCCCGGCTTTTCTGCACCACTGGCCCCAGGGATCCCCTTGTGGACGGGTGTTGCTTTTGCACGGCAAAGGGGATCACGGCGGCGGGTTTTGCCCTTTGGCCGGCGAGTTGGCTGCTCAAGGGTGGGAGGTTTTGGCTCCCGACATGCGGGGATTTGGTCGCTCCGGCGGGATCCGCTGCTGGATCGACCGTTTCAGCCAATATCAAGCCGATCTGGAGAGGATCACGCAGCAGGTCTGGCCGCAGAAAGGGATCCCGCAGATCTGGTGCGGGTACAGCGCGGGGGCCAACTGGGTTACGGAATATGCCCTTGCCCATCCCGACCAAGTGCAGGGCCTGGTTCTCATCTCTCCGGCTTTTCGCATCGACCACTATTTCACCCCTTTTACCCACGCCCTTCTGCAAGTTTTGGACAGGGTTATTCCCCAGTTGGCCTTGACCGGCCTCTACGAGCCAGCGCGGGTGACTTCCCTACCCGAGCAGCAAGCCGCCTTTGCGGCGGATCCCCACATGTGTGGTGTAACGCGGGCCAGATTCACAGCCGAACTGGTGCGCAGTGGACAGCGCTGCCTCGACCAAGCCCATCGGCTCCGCCTGCCGGTTTTGCTGCTTTACACCTCTGCCGATATCGTCGTCAATCCTGCCGGAGCTGTGGATTTTGCCCGTCGGCTGCCCCAGGGAGAGATCCACGATTTTCCCCGGTCGCGCCACGATCTTTTGCACGACTGCCAAGCCGAAGCGGTAAAAGAGACCCTTCGCCGCTGGCTGGCTCGGCATTTTCCCTCTGCCCCGGATGTCGCCCCTCGCCGGACGACCAGCTCAGCCCCTACCGACCTCATGGCAAAATAGAAACGCCCTCTTTCCTGCTGCTCCCATGAGCCAAGACCTGATCTACCGTCCCCGTCGGCTGCGGCGCACAGAGGCCTTCCGCCAGATGGTGCAGGAAACCCACCTGCGGGTGCAGGATCTGATCTATCCCCTGTTTGTCATGGAGGGGGAGAACCAGCGGCAGGAAGTGGAGTCGATGCCCGGCTGCTACCGCTACACCCTAGACCTGCTGCTAAAGGAGGTGGAAGAAGCCGCTCAACTGGGGATCCCGGCGGTGGCCCTGTTCCCGGTGGTGCCGGAAGAGAAAAAGGATCCCACCGGGCAGGAGTGCTTCAACCCAGAGGGCTTGATCCAGCGGGCGGTGCGGCGGATTAAACAGGAAATTCCCGAGATTTTGGTGGTAACCGATGTGGCTTTGGATCCTTACAACAGCGACGGCCACGACGGCATTGTGCGGGATGGGGTGATCCTCAACGACGAGACGGTGGAAGTTTTGGTCAAGCAAGCCCTCTCCCAAGCAGAGGCGGGAACCGACATTGTGGCCCCCTCGGACATGATGGACGGTCGCGTCGGCGCCATTCGGGAGGCCCTGGACGACCAAGGCTATACCGATGTGGCGATCCTGGCCTATTCTGCCAAATATGCCTCTGCCTTCTACGGCCCCTTCCGCGATGCCCTGGGATCCGCGCCCAAATCCGGAGACAAAAAAACCTACCAAATGGATCCCGCCAATGCTCGGGAAGCCATCAAAGAGGTGGAGCTGGACGAGGCCGAGGGGGCGGACATGGTGATGGTGAAGCCGGCCCTGGCCTACCTGGACATCATCTACCGAGTTAAGGAATCGACGGATCTGCCCGTGGCTGCCTACAACGTCAGCGGCGAGTACGCCATGATCAAAGCCGCCGAACAAAAAGGCTGGATCGACGGCAAAAAAGTGATGATGGAATCGCTGCTGGCCATGAAGCGGGCCGGTGCCGATATCATCCTCACCTACTTTGCCAAAGAGGTGGCCTTGCTTCTCAAACAAGCCTAGGCAGAGGCAGCCTACGGCCTGGCAGACGGCTGGGTGGACTGCCCGATCCAGGAAGGGTGGGTGTTCTTCTCGTCGTCCGCCACCCAGGTACTGGGATCCACCAAACGCACCTGAATTTGATTGCGTGGCACCCGATTCAGCCGTTCCTTGATCAGGGCCTCCTGCTGCAAGGGATCCATACCTCGATCCACCCCCTCCTGCAGCCGAGAAATCCGAGTGGACAAGACCTCGATATGCCGCTCCAGAACCTGGAGCCGGTGGTGCTGAGCCAACTGCACCGGCAAGAGGCGATACAAACCACTGAGGGCAGCCGCCGTAAACAAGACATTCACCCCGATGTGACAGGCCATCTCCCAGACTTGAGGCTCGTGGCCAGGTTCTTGCCGTCCGCGCCGGCGGGAGCGCTGGACAGGGATCGTCCGCCGACCGGAAATTGGGAGAGAGGAGGGAAACCCTGCCCGAACCAGGGATCCCTGCCCTTGGGAGCGATGCACTCGTGGAGCAACAGAGATGTCCAGCCGCGGCCCAGCAACCTGCTCTGCACGCATAGACACGTGGCGAGCCGGGGTACGGGAAGAAGACTTGGGTGTCACGGGTGAAGGGAAGAAAATAGGGGGACGATGAACCACCTCTGCTGCCAAGAAGCGCAGCTAGGGCCTATTGAAGCCGATTTTTCCAGGTGTGTCAGGCTTTGCCGCAAAACATTTTTATTCTTGGGCTTTCTTGGGCTCTGCCACTTCGCCAAGCTCAGCAAACGGATGGCGGGATCCCAGGCAATGGCCAACGCGGGGCAGGAAACGCGCTAGGCTAGAGGTTCGAATAGCGGAAAGGCTCTGCACCGTTCAAAGGACAAGGGCGGCACAGGGCTTGTGCAGATGCAAGTCGGATCCACATCATGCGCATTGTCATCACGGGTGGAAGTGGTTTTATCGGGCGTCGCTTGGTGGCCCGTCTGCTGGAGCAAGGGGATCAGGTTTTGGTCTTGACCCGCCGCCTGGAGCAGGCCCGCCGCATTTTGGGGGAATCCCCCAACCTCAAGCTGCTGCCCTACGATCCCTACCAACCGCAAGCCTGGGCAGCCGCCTTGGAAGGGTACGAGGGGATAGTCAACTTGGCCGGAGAGCCTTTGGCATCTTCTCGCTGGACAGAGACCAAGAAAAAAGAAATCCGTCGTAGCCGTGTGGAAACCACCCAGGCCCTTGTCCAAGCCCTCGCCTCCCTCAACCAAAAGCCCCAGGTGGTGATCAGCAGCTCGGCGGTGGGTTACTACGGATCCCATCCGGCAGGAGAACCCTTAACAGAGACGGATCCCCCGGCCCAAGATTTTCTGGCAGAAGTCTGTCAGGCCTGGGAAGCTGCCGCCCGGCCGGTTGAGGAATTGGGGATCCGTTTGGCCATCCTGCGCACGGGGATTGTGTTGGGGCCGGATGGAGGAGCGCTGGGGCAGATGTTGGCTCCCTTCCAATTTTTTATCGGCGGAACGATCGGCTCCGGCAAACAATGGCTGTCCTGGATCCACCGCGAGGATTGGGTGAGCTTGGTCTGCTTCCTGCTGGAGCAGGGATCCGGAGTGTTCAACGCCACCGCTCCCAACCCGGTGCAGATGGAAGAGTTTTGCCGAACCTTAGGCCAGGTCTTGGGTCGCCCCTCTTGGTTGCCTGTGCCGGAGCTGGCGTTGGAACTGCTGTTGGGCGAGGCAGCTCAAGTGGTTTTGACGGGGCAGAAAGTGATCCCGCAAGCGGCTTTGCAGATGGGCTTTACCTTCCAGTACCCACAACTGAAAGAGGCATTACGACAGATCCTCCTGATACATTTACGCTGAACACTGCTGAACATCACTGTTCAACTATGCAGCGATAGCATTCTGTTTGTTTCCAAACAGAATGGCGGTATCCCGCAAAGCTTTGAGTAGAATACCCAAAGCGCAGCTTCCGTGTCGTCTTACTACCAATTTTCTGCTTTGCTTTGGCTACCATGTTGGCAGACTCGAAAGTAAACAGAAAGATCAACTGGTAGTAATCCGTACTGAACATATTATACATTATTTTCAGTATAGTTGAGCTTATCATTGACTAGAGTCATGCTCCCCCGCTGACTTCTCTCTACGCCAATTATTCTTCCGTGAAATCGGCTTCCATCACCCCTGAAGCAGAGCTGGGATCAGGGCTGGCAGCCGCAGTGGGTGCCGGAGCCGGTCGCGATGCCTGGGGCACTTGCACAATTTGGGGAGTAAAGATGAATAGGTTGTACACCGTGTTGCGGCGGATGTTGTCCATCATCTCCAGGAACAGCTCGTAGCCCTCGTTCTTGTACTCGATCAGGGGATCCTTCTGGCCGTAGCCTCGCAGGCCCACAGCTTCCCGCAGCGCCTCCATCTGCTGCAGGTGCTCCCGCCAGAGGGTGTCCACCTGTTGCAACAGGAAAAAGCGCTCCGCCTTCCGCATCAAACCGGGCTCAAAGGTATCCAGAAAAGCCTCTTTGGCCTCATAGGCCAGTTCTGCCTGCTTGATCAGGTAGTCCAAGATCTGCTCGTAGGAGAGATCCTGCAGGTCTTCAACCTTGAGGTTTTGCTTCAGGAGCGGCACAAACTCCTGCATCTTGGCGGTCAGCTTGTCGATTTCCCACTCTTCCGGGGGCAGCTCTGGGTTGACATGCGCTCGCACGATCTCGCCAACGGTTTTGCGCACATAGTCAAGGATCTTGGTCTTGAGGTTTTCCCCCTCCAAGATGCGCCGCCGCTCTGAGTAGATGGCCCGCCGCTGGTTGTTCATCACCTCGTCATACTCGAACACCTGCTTGCGCATGTCGAAGTAGTACACTTCCACTTTTCTCTGCGCATTCTCCAGGCTGTTGCTGAGCCACTCGTGCTCAATGGGCATGTCCTCTTCCAACCGGAGCGTGTCCATGAGCTTGGCTACCCACTCGCCACCGAAAATCTTGAGCAGGTTGTCTTCCAAGCTGAGGAAAAACCGCGAGGAGCCGGGATCCCCTTGTCGCCCGGCGCGGCCCCGCAGCTGGTTGTCGATACGGCGGGATTCATGGCGCTCCGTACCGATCACATGCAGGCCCCCCAGCCTCACCACCTCTTCGTGCTCGGCCTCAGTAATTTTTTCGTACTCGGCTTTGATGCTGTTGTAAACCTCCCGCAGTTGCAAAATTAGCGGATCCTGCACCGGCGCTTTCTCGGAAGCTACTGCGATGAGATCCTCCACCACCAGCTCTGGCAGACGGTTCAGCCCATACTTGGTCACGGCTGCTGCCACCACTTCGTCTAAAGCTTGGTTGGTGCGGGCCGACAGCTCACAGGGGTAAAAATTGGGGGAGACCACCGTCCAGGATTTTTTCGGCTTGGGTGCTGTCCCACCAAATCCCTGGCCACCCCCCCGTCCCACCATCTGAACGGATCCCAAGGGGTTGTCGGCGTCCAATTGAGCCAGCTTGGGCATCAGCCGTTCCCGCAGCTTGAGGCGGGCCATGTACTCCGCATTGCCTCCCAAGATGATGTCCGTGCCTCGACCGGCCATGTTGGTAGCAATGGTTACAGCGCCTTTTCGCCCCGCCTGGGCAATGATCTCCGCCTCCCGCTCCACGTTTTCTGGCTTGGCGTTGAGGAGGTTGTGAGGGATCCCCATTTCCTTGAGCATGGCCGAGAGGCGTTCGGATTTTTCCACGCTGGTGGTGCCCACAAGGACGGGGCGCCCCTGGGCGTGCATGTGGGCAATTTCCTCGGCAACCGCTTGCCACTTGCCCCTTTCGGTCTTGTACACCAAGTCGGGGGCATCTTTGCGGCGGATGGGTCGGTTGGTGGGGATCACCGTGACTTCTAGGTTGTAGGTTTTGCCGAACTCGGCCTCCTCAGTGCGAGCCGTGCCCGTCATGCCGGAAAGCTTGGGATAGAGCAGAAAAAGGTTTTGGTAGGTGATGGTGGCCAGGGTTTGGCTCTCGCTTTGAATCGGCACCCCCTCTTTGGCCTCCACCGCCTGGTGCAGCCCATCAGACCAGCGGCGGCCGGGGAGCACCCGCCCGGTGAACTCGTCCACGATCACCACCTCTTGATTGCGGACGATGTAGTGGACATCCTTGATGAAGAGCTCTTTGGCCTTCACCGCGTTAAAGACAAAGTGCGCCCAGGGATCCTTGGGATCAAACAGGTCAGAGACCCCCAGCAACCGCTCGGCGGCTTCAAACCCCTCGTCGGTAAGGATGACGTTGCGGGCTTTTTCATCCACCTCATAGTGTTCATCCCGGATCAGCTCCCGCGCCACCTGGGCTGCCCGCAGATATTTTTCGGAAGGACGAGCCACTTGGCCGGAGATGATCAGGGGAGTACGGGCTTCATCAATCAGGATCGAGTCCACCTCGTCGATGATGCAGTAGTTAAAGGGCCGCTGCATCACCTCTTTGATGTCGGTGGCCATGTTGTCCCGCAGGTAGTCGAAGCCCAGCTCGCTGTTGGTGCAATAGGTAATGTCGCAGTTGTAGCTGCGGCGCTTTTCTTCGGGTGACATGCCCTCTTGCACTAGACCGACCGTCAGGCCCAAGAAACGGTGCACCTGCCCCATCCACTCCGAGTCCCGACGGGCCAAGTAGCCGTTGACGGTAACAATGTGAACCCCCTTCCCAGTCAGGCCGTTCAAGTAGGCAGGCAGGGTGGCGACCAGGGTTTTCCCCTCGCCGGTTTTCATTTCGGCAATCTGGCCTTCGTGCAGCACCATGCCGCCGATGAGCTGTACGTCGTAATGGCGCAAGTTCAAGACCCGCTTGGCGGCCTCCCGCACCACGGCAAACGCCTCCGGCAAGAGATCGTCCAGAGATTCTCCTCTGTCCAAGCGCTGGCGAAACTCTGTGGTCTTGGCCTTGAGCTCCGCATCCGAAAGAGAGGCGATCTCGATCTCCAGCGAGTTGATCAGCTTGACGACAGGACGGTACTGCCGGATCTTCCGATCGTTAGGATCCCCAAGGAGCTTTTGTAGGGTTTGGAGCATGGGCAAGCCTAGGCCGATGAAGGACATTGATTGATTAACGATGCAATTCTACCATTTTGACTTGGCCGGCCAGGGAGAGGTGGGCCCAGATGAGCTGAGAGGAGAACACCAAAGCCAACCAAAGCCATCAGAATGGATGAGGAGAGCCGGCAGTTACTTGCAGTCCGCGGCAAGAAAATGTCAGTCTAGGGAAGGGATCCCGACCAAACCGTACTCTGCCGAGGCTCATGAATTTTTTGGGTGTTGGACTGCCGGAAATGTTGGTCATCTTTGCGGTGGCTCTCTTGGTTTTTGGGCCCCGCAAACTGCCGGAGATCGGTCGCACGCTGGCCAAAACCCTGCGCAGCCTGCAGGATGCTTCCAGAGAGTTCGAGGCGCAACTGAACAAAGAGGCCCAAGAGCTGGAGAAAGCCACCCGCGGGACAACGGCTGCTGCCACTCCCAAGGTTTCCCGAACAGCAGCCGCGGCTGAGCCCAAAGCCGAGTCGGTCGCCACAGCCGATACACCCACCTCAGAGATGGCTCCCCCCCCATCCGTAGCCGACGACGCTCAAACCGCAGACGCTGCTTAGTCTATGCCGCGCTTTAACCCCCTTTGCTTCGGCCTGGAAATCACGCGCCTGTTCGAGCAAGGGCAGTCCTACTTCGCTCCTGCTAAGGTGGAGACCTGGCTGCGGCAGCATGGCCAAAACCCGTCTGACTATGAGATCTCGTTTCACCAGGAACTGCCCCCTGCCGGCTCTTCTGCGGCGATGTGGATTCGCATCGACTTGAAGCGTTGGGATGACCAGCCGGTGGATCCCTGGCTATTGGAAGAGATCAACCGGGTAGATTGAGAATGGATTGCTCTTGGGGAGAGCCAGTCCCCACAAAGTTGAGGCTGTTGTCTACCGATGCCCAGTGCCACCCTGTTGGTATCTTGCCCTGATCAAAAAGGGCTGGTAGCCAAGCTCTCCAGCTTCATCTACAGCTACGGCGGCAACATCATTCACGCCGATCACCATACGGATCCCGAGGCAGGACTGTTCTTGAGCCGCATCGAGTGGGACTTGGAGGGCTTCCAACTGGAGCGAGGGGAAATTGTCCCCGCCTTTTCGGGTATTGCCCGTGGGATCCAAGCCAACTGGGAACTGCATTTTTCCGACACTCGCCGTCGCATTGCGTTGTGGGCCAGCAAGCAAAGCCACTGCCTTTTGGATCTGATCTGGCGGCAAAGGGCGGGAGAACTGCCCGCCGAGATCCCCTTGATCATCAGCAATCACCCCGACCTGGAATCGGTGGCCCGCTCCTTCGGTATCGATTACTACCACATCCCCGTTTCTCCAGAGGGCAAAGCCGCAGCCGAAGCCCGTCAGCTCGCTCTCCTGCAGGAATATCGAATTGACCTGGTGGTGTTGGCCAAGTACATGCAGGTCTTGAGTGGGTGGCTGCTCCGCCAAGCCCCGCCGGTCATCAACATTCACCATTCCACCCTGCCCGCCTTTGCCGGAGCCAACCCCTACCACCGCGCCCATCAACGGGGGGTGAAGATCATCGGCGCGACTGCCCACTATGCCACCGAAGATCTGGACGAAGGGCCGATCATCGAGCAAGACGTGGTGCGGGTCAGTCACCGCGATACCGTTGCCGACCTCGTCCGCAAAGGCCGCGACATGGAACGCCTAGTCCTGGCACGGGCAGTGCGGTATCACCTGGAGAATCGGGTGCTGGTGTACCACAACAAAACGGTGGTGTTTGCCTGATCAGCCCGCGGGCGCAGCGTCGCTCAACGGGATCCCTTTCTGGTTTCGTAGGAGAGCATGACTCTAGTCAATGATATGCTGGACTATACTGAAAATAATGTACAGTATGTTCAGTATGGCTGCTTGGTATGGCTAGGTATGTAAAACCGAGAGAAGCGGCGGATTATTTTGGGGTGTGTCTCCACACTTTGAGGCGATGGGAACAGAAAGGCTGGATCAATGCAATACGTACACCATCCGGTAGGGCGAGAAGGTATGACCTCGACAGCTACATTGGCCTCCGGCCCGCTGACGCGAACAGAGCGCCCAAGAAGGACAAACGAGTCGTTTTGTACGCCCGAGTCAGCAGCCGAAGACAGAAACCAGACTTGGAGAGACAGATTGCAAGACTGGTTAACCTCTATCCTGGAGCCGAAGTGGTCGGAGAGGTTGGCGGCGGTCTCGACTTCAAAAGACCAAAGTTCCTTGCCTTATTGGAACGAGTTCGTGCGGGAGATGTCGGAACAATTGTGGTCGCTCACCGGGATCGACTCTGTCGGTTTGGATTTGAGTTCGTTGAGTGGTACTGCCGCCAATACGGGTGCGAAATCTTGGTTCTCGATGACGATCACCTTTCTCCCCAACAGGAACTGGTTGAGGATATCCTCACCATCCTGCACTGCTTCAGCAGTCGGCTCTACGGACTCAGAAAATACCGGGCTGCAATCGAGAAAGATACGGATTTATCCGGAGCCAGCGCTGGCTAAAGTTTGGAAGCATTGGCAAGCGGCGTGCCGGTACTGCTACAACCAAGCGATTGCCTATCAGCGTCAGCATGGTACCCCAAGAACGGCCAGAAAGCTGCGGGACATCATCCTGCGCTCCGACCTGCCTGGGTGGGTAAAGGACGCCCCCTGCCACATCAAGCAGAACGCGGTCGTCGAGGCGTGGTTGGCGTTCCGCCGAAGCAAAGACGCGAGGTTTCGCAGTGTGCGGGACAGGTCACATACGCTGCAGTTCAACGCCGGCAACTTTTGCGATGGGACGTGGTATCCGAAACTCACCCGAGGTTTGGCGTTTCGTGCATCCGAGGAGATGCCCAGAGAATGGGCACGCGGAACTGAGCTAATGCGGGTGAAAGACAGATGGTATGCCATCTTCCCTGAGCCTGTGAACGAGCAGTGTTCGTTAGCAAAGGGGGTGATTGCGCTTGACCCTGGAGTAAGAAGTTTCTTCACAGGGTTTGATGGGGCAGGTTTTGTAGATATTGCCAAAGGGGACTTTGGTAGAATCACTCGGCTGTGCTACCACCTAGACGATCTGCAATCTAGGCTGAGTAAATCACCGAGACTCAAGCGTAGGCGAATGCGGCAAGCGGCGTTTCGTCTGCGGGAGAGAATCAGGAACTTGGTGGACGAGTGCCATCGCAAGGTAGCGGCGTTCCTAACGGATAACTACCGATTGATATTCCTCCCCACTTTCGAGTCAGCCAAGATGGTTGCCAAGGCAGGGAGGAAGTTTGGTAGCAAGACAGCAAGGGCGATGCTCACCTGGGCGCACTATCGGTTCAAGCAGTTCCTGAAGTTTCAAGCCCAAAAGAAAAACGTGGTCGTCGTGGAAGTATCGGAAGCGTACACCAGCAAAACCTGTACCAAGTGCGGGCACATCCACACTAAGTTGGGTGGCGCAAAGGTGTTTAGATGCCCAAAGTGCAACCATAGGCTACCACGAGATTGGCAAGGCGCTCTGGGTGTTATGCTCAGAGCTTTGCGGGATACCGCCTTTCTGTTTGGACTCCGTCCCGCTGACGCGGTCGCGTTAGCGTCGCGTAGCGACAACGGAAACGGACAGAATGCTGTCGCTTCACCGTTGAGCAGTAATGGTCAGCAGTGTTCAGCGTAAATGTATCAGCCAAGATCTCGTCCTTCACCTCTTGGAAGGAAGAAGTGCGCTTGAGACTGTAGTCGCGCCGACTGGGGAAATCAACCCGGAGCTCCCGTTTCACCCGCCCAGGATGGGACGTGAGTACATAGATGCGCTGGGCCAGAAAGACGGCCTCTTCCACATCGTGGGTGATCATCAGGATTGAAGTGCGCGTGCGTTGCCAGAGATCCAGCAAAAACTCCTGCATCGTCTCCTTGGTTTGCACGTCCAAAGCGCCAAAAGGCTCATCCATGAGCAAAATCTTCGGCTGGGCCGCCAGAGCTCGGGCAATGGCCACCCGCTGCTGCATACCGCCCGAAAGTTGCCTGGGCAGGGCCTTAGCAAAACGCTCTAGACCGACGATATCTGACGATATCTGGGGAGAAGAAGTCATAAGCCCTGAAGTTCAGGTAACTGTGCAGCCAGCTTGAGAACAGCTGTTCGCTGGCCCAGATTCTGGAGTCGGGTTGAGATAAGCAGCAAATAGTTAAGTTGGCTACAGAATCCCCTGACTTGTTGCTTAGGTCTGCTTTGAATCTTGGGTCTTCTTTGAGATTTATAGGATCCCTCAATACTCGAAGGTCATGGGCGGGAAGCGGGAAGGGCGGGATCTGAGCTGGGCGGGTTCAGAGGCAGGAGCGGGATCCCGGAAGGCTTTTGCCTCCTGCTGAAGGTGCTGCATGGCCTGCTCGATTTCCTGGAGTCGCGCGTGGATTTGCCCTTGCCGCTCTCGAATAAACTCTAGCTCTTGGTTGAGCCGCTGCTTTTCCACGGTGAGCTGCTGCATTTCGGCATAGAGGGCGGATTCGGTTTGGCGGCGAGGGATCGAGCGCAGCTTGGGGCGAGGTCGAGTTCGGGGCACACGGGGCAAGCTCATAAGGGGGGATCCCGGAAAACGGCTTGCGCCTATCCTAGCGTGCTCTTGGCGGCCCTTCTATTCCTAGGTAGGATCCATTCGTCCGGTGTGGAAAACAGCGATGGTGGAAACTGGAGCAGACCTGTTGCAACGCTACGGCAGCGGTGAGCGGGACTTCAGCAACAGCCAACTGGCCGGAGCTGATCTGGCCGGGGCCGACTTGGCCGGGATCGACTTGGGGGGATCCATTCTCCGCCAGGCAAAGCTGGCCTCTGCCAACCTGGAGCGGGCCTACCTGAGCGGCGCCGACCTCAGCCAAGCGGATCTGCAGGGATCCAACCTGCGGCTGGCCAACCTAGAGAAAGCCAAGCTGCAGGGATCCCGATTGCAAGGAGCCAACTTGCGTGGGGCCAACCTGGCGGAAGCGGACTTGAGCGAAGCCGATCTCAGCCAAGCGGACTTGGCGGGGGCCAATCTCACCGGGGCCAACTTGAGAGGAGCCCTTCTTGCCCAGTGCAAACTCAAGCTGGCCAACCTGCGAGGGGCTTGCTACGACGCCACCACTCAGATGGAAGCGGGTGTTACACCGGTGGAGCTGGGCATGGTTCAAGCCTAGAGGGGGAAATGGGGCTAGTCCTCCGGCTCCAAGTCCAGGATCTCCTGAATTTCGGCATCGGTATAGCCCACCGCCCGCAACTTCTCCGATACCGTCTGAATCTCCCCTGGAGACAAATCCTGCTGCCGTACCCGATCCCAGAGATTGGCCACAATCTGCAGCAGCAAACCGCTGCTCTCCGCCTCAAACAGCTCAAAAGCCGTGGCTAGCTCAATGGCCTGCAACACCTCCTCGGCACTGCCAATCGGCTGATCGAGGGATCGTTCCTCCAGCTCCACCAGCAACTGGCGCAGTTGGTTCAGGCCATCCCCAAGAGCAGACATACAGCAGGCTCCACAACGGCACTCGAACCCTCACCCTAGCAGACCCCTATCATTCCGCAAAAGGAATCCCGCCAATTCTGCGGCAGCTACAGCTATTCTGATTAAGAGAGCGATTCAACTGCAATCGAGGCGATTGTCGAGTCAGCATAGACAATCAACAACACCCAAACAACACCGAGAGGAGATGCATGAGTATGGCCCCAGTGAACGTCCTGCCCAATACCCCCCAGCCTTTAGCCGATGAGGGTGGCACCACCTTGGACTATGGCAGCGCGGTTTACCGGCAGGCCTACTCTCGCATCAACGGCATTGTGATCGAAGGGGAACAAGAAGCCCACGACAACTACCTCAAGCTGGCCGAGATGTTGCCGGAAGGGGCAGAGGAGCTGCACAAGCTGGCCAAGATGGAATTGCGGCACATGAAAGGCTTTCAATCCTGCGGCAAAAACCTGCAGGTAGAGCCGGATAGGGAGTTTGCCCGCACTTTCTTCGCCCCTTTGCGCAACAATTTCCAAAAAGCGGCAGCAGCCGGAGACCTAGTTACCTGCTTGGTCATTCAGTCGCTGATCATCGAATGCTTTGCCATTGCCGCCTACAACATCTACATCCCCGTCGCCGATGAGTTTGCCCGCAAGATCACCGAGGGGGTGGTCAAGGATGAATATCTGCACCTCAATTTTGGAGAGCGCTGGCTAGGGGAGCATTTTGGCGAGGTCAAAGGGCAGATCGAAGCGGCCAACGCCCAGAACCTGCCTTTGGTGTGGCAGATGCTGCAGCAGGTGGACCAGGATGTAGAAGCCATCTATATGGATCGCGAGGCCATCGTCGAGGATTTTATGATTGCCTATGGAGAGGCGCTGGCCAACATCGGCTTCAGCACCCGCGAGGTGATGCGCCTCTCAGCCCAGGGTTTGCGGGCAGCATGACCCACCTCAGCTAGAAGTCGCAGGAGCCCCGCACTGTACCCGTAGGTTCAGTGTTGGGAGGAATGCGCTTTGATGAAGTACAATGGACCTTAATGGTGCAAGCGTAATTGCGCTCTTGGGGGCTGCTGTAAACCAGCCTAGAGGTCCGGGCTTGTTTTGTTCTCTGGTAGGGCAGAGCAGGCTCAGGGCTACTGAAAGCCCGCCCTGTACCGCTTAGCGGTCGGAGTCGGGTAGTTTACTTATCCAAGCGGGTAAACCTTTATGTTCGGCCTGATTGGGCACTTGACCAGCCTGGCCCATGCGAAGCGGGTGGCAGACAAGCTGGGTTATTCCGAATATGCGGAGAGCGACCTGGAGTTCTGGTGCATGGCTCCCCCTCAGGTGGTGGACGAGATCACGGTAACCAGCATCACCGGCCAAAAGATTTATGGGCAGTACGTCGAATCCTGTTTCTTGCCGGAGATGTTGGCGGGGGGACGGGTGAAGGCAGCTTGTCGGAAAGTGTTGAATGCCATGGCCCTAGCCCAGCGGCGCGGCTTGAACATTACTGCTTTGGGGGGATTTAGCAGCATCATTTTTGAGACTTTTCGCCTCGACAGTCTCCGGCGAGTCCGCAACATTGACTTGGAGATCCAACGCTTTACCACCGGCAATACCCACACGGCCTACATCATCTGTCAGCAACTGCAGTTGGCGGCCCAGCGCTACGCCATGGACTTGGCAGCCGCTACGGTTGCGGTGGTGGGGGCGACCGGAGATATCGGCAGCGCCATTTGTCAATGGTTGGTGGCCCACACTCACTTGGGCAAATTGTTGCTCATCGCCCGAGAGCGACGGCGTCTGGAGGAATTGCAGGCCAAGCTCAAGCAGGGGGAGATCTCTTCGCTGGAAGAGGCCCTGCCCCGCGCTGACTTTATCGTTTGGGTGGCCAGCATGAGCCAAGGCATGGCCCTCGATCCCCAAGTTTTGCCGGATCCCTGTGTCATCATCGACGGTGGCTACCCAAAGAACATCGCCTCCAGCTTGCAGCGAAAGGGACTCTACGTCATTGACGGGGGGATGGTGGAGCACTCTTTGGATATTGAATGGAACATCATGCAGTTTTTGAATGTGGCCAACCCGGCCCGTCAGCTTTTTGCCTGCTTTGCTGAATCCATGCTGCTGGAGTTTGAGGGGCTGTACACCAATTTCAGTTGGGGCCGTAATTTGATCACCCTTGAGAAATTGGATCTGATCGGGCAGCTTTCCCGCAAGCATGGGTTCCGCCCCCTCATGCCCGAAGCCTAATTGAGATTCAAAATGAAGAAAGCCTCAGCCCCAGCAGAGGTGCTGGCCCTGGTCAGCTAGAAATCGCAGGAGCCCCGCACTGTACCCGTAGGTTCAGTGTTGGGAGGAATGCGCTTTGATGAAGTACAATGGACCTTAATGGTGCAAACGTAATTGCGCTCTTGGGGGCTGCTGTAAACCAGCCTAGAGGTTCGGGCCTGTTTTGTTCTCTGGTAGGGCAGAGCAGGCTCAGGGCTACCGAAAGCCCGCCCTGTACTGCTTTAGCGGTCGGAGTCGGGTAGTTTACCCCATCTACAAGCAAATCCTCGATCACCCCTTCAACCGAGAGTTGGCAGCGGGCAGCCTATCGCGGCAGCGGTTCCAGTTTTACTTGCAGCAGGATGCTCTTTATCTCACCGACTTTGCCCGCGCCCTGGCCTTGATCGGAGCTCGTTCCGAAGGGGCTGAGCAGGTGGTGAGTTTCTTGAACTTTGCCCTGGGAGCCATTGTGGCCGAACGCAGCCTCCATGAAAGCTATTTTCGCCTCTACGACATTCAACCCGAAACAGCCTATGCCCCTGCCTGCTTCGCCTATACCCGTTTTTTGTTGGCTGCGGCGGCTGTGGATCCCTACGAGGTGGCCATTGCCGCTGTGCTGCCCTGCTTTTGGATCTACCGAGAGGTGGGATCCACCATCTATCGCACCGCGCAGCCTGACAATCCCTACCAACAGTGGATCGACACCTACGCCGGGGAAGAATTTGCCCAAGTGGTGCAGCAGGCTTTGGACATCACCGACTCCGTCGCTCAGCAGGCTACAGAACCGCTGCGGGAAAAGATGAGGGCAGCTTTTGTCACTGCCTCCCGGTTGGAATGGCTGTTTTGGGACAGTGCCTATCGCCTCGAATCTTGGCAACCCGCCTAATCCTCAGCCGGTCGGGCTGGCTTACCAGACAGCAACTGCTGGGCTTGCGCGAAAACGGCATCCAACATCGGCTCCGTCAGCAGCCGTGTGGCCGTGTTGCGCCGGCTGGGATGGTAAGACGCCAGCAAATAGCGACCCTCTGCCAAAGGAATAACGCAATTGTGGCCAAAGCGGGGGCGGGGCCTGAGAGGCGACAAGAGCATCAGAGCGTGTTGGAAGGCAAAATGCCCCAACGTCAGGATCACCCGCACCTGGGTTAGCAGCTCCAGCTCTTGTTTCAGGTAGCTCAGGCAGGCCTTGGCTTCTGTGACGGTGGGGCGATTGTCTGGGGGAGCGCAGCGCACCACGGCTGAGATGTAGCAATCCTGCAATTGCAGGCCATCCTCTCGGTGGGTAGAGGTGGGCTGATTGGCAAACCCGGCTCGGTACAGGGCGCGAAACAGCCAGTCCCCGCTGGGATCCCCGGTAAACACGCGCCCGGTGCGGTTGCCCCCATGGGCTGCCGGCGCCAACCCGATCACCCACAGCCGCGCCTGCGGATCCCCGAACCCTGGCACCGGTCGGCCCCAGTAGAGCTGGTCGCGAAAACGGGCCACCTTCTGAAGGGCGACTGCCTCTCGCCAAGCCACCAAGCGGGGGCAGCGGCAGCAACTGACGATTTCAGTTTGCAAAGTGGCCCACTCCTGGATCCCCAGCGCCCTACTCCTCCTCGTCGTCATCCTCCTCCAGCTCGTCGAAGGCAGGGGTGGAATCGTCGATCAACTGATCATCTTCCAAGATCAAACGAGGCGGCAGCTCCGGCAACACCGCAGGCTCTTCCTCCTCTTCGTCAGGCTCCGGCTCGGCGGCAATCTCCTCGTAGGTGGTGAAGCCCGTGCCTGCCGGGATCAGGCGCCCGATGATTACGTTTTCCTTCAAGCCGCGCAGCCAGTCGGATTTGCCCTCAATGGCCGCCTCAGTCAGCACGCGGGTGGTTTCCTGGAAGCTGGCCGCTGAGATGAAGCTGTCGGTATTCAAGCTGGCCTTGGTGATCCCCAGCAGGACGGGCGTGTATTTGGCCGGCGCTCCTCCAGTAATGGCCATGGTGGCATTGATCTGCTGGATTTCCCGCAACTCCACCAGCTCCCCCGGCAACAGGATGGTGTCGCCACCATCATCCACCCGCACCTTGGAGGTCATCTGGCGCACCACGATCTCAATGTGTTTGTCGGAGATCTCCACCCCCTGGGAGCGGTAGACGTTCTGCACTTCGTTGACAAAGAAGCGCTGCACCTCCCGCAGAGCCAACCGTGCGGCTTGGTCATCTCCCAAGGTTTGGCGATGGTACTCGTAGTAGATCTCCAAGAGGTCGTGGGGGTTGGCAGGGCCATCGGTTAGGGGATCCCCCACCCCCACCGGCTGTCCATCTACCACGATCAAGCTCTGCCCCGGCAGCACAGAATAGTCTCTAACCGTGCCATCGGCTTCGATGACCTTGAGATCTGGCTCTTCTCCCCGCCAGCTCAGTTGAACGGTGCCGGGCCGCTTGGCCAGAACACACATTTCCTTGGGCTTGCGGGCCTCCAGCAGCTCCTCAATCCGCGGCAGACCCTGGATGATGTCCCCCGTCTTGGCCCGCTCAAACACCAGGAGGGCCAGGGAATCCCCCCGCTGCACCAGATCGCCATCTCGTACCTGCAGAATGGCACCCGCAGAAACCAAGTAGGGCCGCGCCATCCGCAACAGGACTTGGCCGTCCGTTATCTGCATTACCTGTCCTGACTGTGGAGAAGGGATCCCGGGAGCAAGCTCGTCCCCAGCCCGCACCAGCGCCCCCACTTCCACATTGGCTGGGCCCGTCAGGGGCACCTGCACCAGATCGTCGTCGGTAATCACCAGCACCCGCCGTACCACCTCCGCTCCCTCGCGGATCCCTTGGACGATCCCGGCCTTTTTGGCTTGGATTTCGGTGCGGGCGATAACATCTCCGCTGGCGATGGAGTCTCCTTCCTTCACCAACAGCCGCGTGTGGGTACTCCCCTGCGTCAGATCCGCTTCCACGTCGCGGCGCAGCAACAGGGTTTCCAGAATCACCAGTTGCAGGCGGCGAATATCTGGATCCTTCTCATCTTGGATCAGCTCGATATCGGCCTTCAGTTGTGGGGCGTCGGTATCGATTTCCAGCACCAGTTGGGTGCGCAGGAGCTCTACAGGGCCTACCGACTTCACCCGCTCCCCATCTTTGAAAGGAACCCGCTGCACCGCCCGCAGACGAATGGAGCGACCGGACTCGCTGGTGGACTCTTGAGTGGGCACCAAGGGCCGGTCGGGGATCTCGTACTCCTGCACCGGACGCAGCAGCAAGCCTGGGCCTTCAGGAGTTTCCACGTGTTCCAGGTAGACCAGTCGGTCGGGAACGATGCTGCTGAGCACCGGTTGCCCTGGCTGGATTAGGGTGCCACTTTTCACTTCCAAGTCGGCGGGGTTGTCCACCAGATGCAGGGATCCCGGCTTGATGACAATCTCCCGCAGAATGTCGTTCTTCTGGATGACTTCGACAACACCGGCATTCTGGCAAAAGATGTCTTTCACCACCTCAGTGCCTGCTTCCACATACTGGCCATCGTCCACGTTCAGCAGGGAGATGTCCTTGTTCACCTCGTGGGTCTCTTCTGGGATCCACAGCAGGGTGCCGCCCTGGATGACTTCGTAACCTTGCTTGGCCTTGCCGCGCCGTGCCACCTCAATGCCGGCGAACTTCACCAAGCCTCCCGTCTGACTGCGGAAGTGGTTGTCGATCAGCTCCGCCACCACCTCATCGTTGCCCACTTTGGTGCCCGGAGTAGCCTTGAGAACAAAGGTCTGCCCACTGGAAGTGTCCAGCAAAAATTGTTCCCGCCCCTGGTGGGATTCCACCCGTACCCGTGCTTCCCGCAACACCACCGAAGCGTTGATGATCTCCACCTCGCGCCCACTTCTGGTGTCGCTGCGCTCCGGTAGCCGCACAATGCCGCCATGCTCCGTCACCAGCGAGGTTTCGGCGATCACATCCCCCGCCTGCACCCGATCCCCGTTTTTCACCACCGGCTCGGCCCCCGGAGGCAGGTTGTACACCTGTCCAGACATCACCCAGATCAATCCCTGCCGCTGGGCAGTGTAGGTGGTGTTACCCTGGCGGTCAGTCTTCTCCTCGATGGGCAGATCGGCAAAGCGAATTTCTCCAGCCAGGTCGGCCACCACCTCTTTCTGGGCTTTCTCGGTGCTCTTACGGCTGGCCTTGGCCAGGGACACCTCTGCAATCAACTGATCCCGCTGCACCTGGGCTCCGTCCCGCACCAGCAGGGTGGATCCCTGAGTCATGTCGAAGGACTCCCGTTGACCGTCTGGGCCTTCCAAGATGATTTGGTTGTTTACCTCCACTTGTAGAGCATCGTCGCCGTGGCGGGTACGGAAGGGGCGGGTGCGCAGATTTTTCGGGAACCGCACCACACCCGCAAAGGGGGCGCGAATTTGGCGGGCCACCTCCCCTGTAAACACGCCTCCCGTGTGGAAGGTGCGCATGGTCAACTGGGTGCCCGGCTCCCCAATCGATTGGGCGGCGATGATCCCGACCGCTTCCCCCAGATCCACCAGGCGGGAGTGGGCCAAGCTCCAGCCATAACACATCCGGCACACGGAGCGGTTGGCTTCACAGGTGAGGGGAGAACGCACCATCACCTGGCGGATGCCAGCCTCTGCAATGGTTCTAGCCAAGTCGTGATCCACTTCTTGGTTGCGGCGGGCAAGCACCACCTGGGTTTCTGGGTGCACCACGTCGCGCGCCAACACTCGGCCCACCAAGCGCTCCTCCAGAGACACCACCACCTTGTCCCCGTCCATCAGGTATTCCAGAAGGATGCCCTGCTCAGTGCCGCAGTCGGATTCCCGCACGATCACATCCTGAGACACGTCCACCAAACGGCGGGTGAGGTAGCCGGAGTCGGCGGTGCGCAGGGCCGTATCCACTAAACCCTTGCGGGCCCCATAGGAAGAGATGATGTATTCGGTAACGGTCAGGCCCTCGCGGAAATTGGTTTTGATGGGCAAATCGATGATCTCGCCCTGGGGGTTGGCCATCAGGCCGCGCATGCCCACCAACTGGCGCACCTGGGAGACGTTCCCCCTTGCCCCCGAGTTGGCCATCATGTAAACGGAGTTGAGGGGATCGTTCTGCCGGAAGTTGTTGAGCATCTCCTCTTTGATCTGGTCATTAATCTGGTTCCAGGTGTCGATCACCTTTTGGTAGCGCTCCACCTCTGTGATTTCCCCGCGGGTGTAGCGCTCGGTGGCCGCCTCGATCTCGGCTTCCGCTTGCGCCAACAACTGCCGCTTGCTGGGGGGAACGCGCAGATCTTCGACGCTGATGGAGACGGCTGCCTGGGTGGCGTATTTGAAGCCCAGGGTCTTCAGAGCATCCGCCATCTGAGCAGTGCGGGCCGTGCCGTAGCGGGCAAAAGACCAAGCAATTAGGTTGCGCAGCTCTTTTTTGCCAATTTGATAGTTGCGAAAGGGCACAGGGGGCAAGGGGGTGTCGGCTTTGTTACCGTCGGCAGCCTGCCGCGCCAGGCCAGCGGAAAATCGTCCTTTTTCGCTCATGATGCCTCGCTAGAGAGAAGGGGAGAGAAGAGCCGTCCTACGGCAGAGGATGAACTACGCAGACAAAATATCTTGCATGGTCTTGTTAAAAATGATCCGGCCCGGCGTGGTGCGAATGTACTGGCTGATCACGTTGCCGTCTTGATCCTCGCGGATACGGCGGTAGTTGGTGATCTTGAGGCGGATGCCGCCCGGTTCTTCGATGATTTGCGGCTCGGACTCTTTTTCGCCCTTGCCCAACTCCATCGGGCCGTGGTAGCGCACCCAGACCTTGCTGTGCAGGCCGATGGCGCCGCGGTCGTAGGCGATGAGAGCATCTTCCAAGCTGGCGAAGAAGCGATCGCCAATATCTGGCGCGTGGGGGTTGTCCGCTGTCAGGTAGTAGCACCCCAACACCATATCTTGGCTGGGGGTGATGATGGGAGCGCCGGTGGCCGGGGAGAGGATGTTGTTGGTGGCCAGCATCAGCAGGCGCGCTTCCGCCTGGGCTTCCAACGACAGGGGCACATGCACCGCCATCTGGTCGCCGTCGAAGTCGGCGTTGAAGGCGGGGCAAACCAGAGGGTGAAGTTGAATCGCCCTTCCCTCCACCAGGATCGGTTCAAAGGCTTGGATCCCGAGGCGGTGCAGGGTGGGGGCACGGTTGAGCAAGACGGGGTGGCCGTCGATCACCTCTTCCAGCACATCCCAAATCTGTGGGTCATTGCTCTGGATCATCTTTTTGGCAGCCTTGATGTTGTTGACAATGCCCCGCTTGATCAATTTGTGGATGACAAAGGGCTGGAACAGCTCGATGGCCATCTCTTTGGGCAGGCCGCACTGGTGCATGCGCAGGCTGGGCCCCACCACGATCACCGAACGTCCGGAGTAGTCCACCCGTTTGCCCAACAGGTTTTGCCGGAAGCGCCCCTGTTTGCCTTCGATGATGTCGGAGAGGGACTTGAGGGGACGGTTGTTGGCCCCCGCCACCACGCGCCCCCGCCGACCGTTGTCGATCAGCGCGTCCACCGCCTCCTGGAGCATGCGCTTTTCGTTGCGCACAATGATCTCCGGCGCCATGATCTCCTGCAGCCGGGCCAGACGGTTGTTGCGGTTGATCACACGACGGTAGAGATCGTTGAGGTCGCTGGTGGCAAAGCGGCCCCCATCCAACTGCACCATGGGGCGCAGATCCGGCGGGATCACCGGCAGCACCCGCAACACCATCCACTCCGGACGGGATCCGGTGGCAATGAAGTTGTCGATCACCCGCAGCCGCTTGATCAGGCGTGCCCGCTTTTGGCCGCGAGCAGTGGTGATCTCCTCCCGCAGTTGCTCCGCCTCTTTTTCCAGGTCGATATCCTTGAGCAGGCGCTCGATGGCCTCCGCCCCGATCATGGCCCAGTTCTCCGGCAGTTGCAGTTCGGATCCCTCCTCGTACATCTGATCTTCGATCTCGAGGAATTGATCCTCCGTCAGCAGTTGTTTGTAGGAGAGATTCTGGGCATTGCCCGGATCCACCACTACGTAGGCGTTGAAGTATACCACCTGCTCCACATCCCGCAGCGGCATATCCAACAGGGTGGCGATGTGGCTGGGGATCCCTTTCAAATACCAAACGTGGGTGACCGGAGCGGCCAACTTGATGTAGCCCATGCGGTGGCGGCGCACCCGCGACTCGGTCACCTCCACCCCACAGCGCTCGCAGACGATCCCCCGATGCCGTACTCGCTTGTACTTACCGCAGTGGCATTCCCAGTCTTTGGCCGGCCCAAAGATGCGCTCACAGAAAAGACCATCCATCTCCGGCTTGAGGGTGCGGTAATTGATGGTCTCGGGCTTGGTGACTTCCCCCACCACTTGACCATTCGGCAGGGTGCGCTGGCCCCACTCCATGATCCGTTCTGGAGAAGCCAAGCCGATTTTGACATAGTCAAAGCGTTGCTCTGTTTTGGCCATCGCCGTTTTCCTCCTGGCTTGCTGAACCCAAAGGAGAGGGAAGCCCCACCCTCCTTCGTGGGTTGAATGGGATCCCCGTCACGTTCGCGTCAGGGGTGGGGAGCGCTCTCAACCCTCAAAAGTCCTCTTCCTCCTCCTCGTCCTCATCTTCCTCAAGGCTGCGGCTGGCATTCGCGTCAGCGGTGCGGAGCACTCTGGTAAAGGTGGGTGATGGCGAGAGATCCTCAGCCGTAACCGATTCATAGGTGGGTCGAGAGGGAGTGTGACGGTTGGAAGTATCGGCCATCAGATCCACTTCCACATCGTGGGTTTGCCCTTCGCTGTCCACCTCCACCTTGTGTACAGACACATCTAGGCAGAGGGACTGCAGCTCCCGCACCAGCACCTTGAAGGACTCCGGCGTGCCGGGTCGAGGGATGGGCTTGCCCTTGACGATGGCGTTGAGAGCCTCGTTGCGCCCCACCATGTCGTCGGACTTGACGGTGAGCAACTCCTGCAGGATGTAGGCTGCCCCAAACGCCTCCAAAGCCCACACCTCCATCTCCCCAAAGCGCTGGCCGCCCTGCTGCGCCTTGCCCCCCAGCGGTTGCTGGGTCACCAAAGAATAGGGGCCGGTGGAGCGGGCATGAATCTTGTCATCCACCAAGTGCACCAGCTTCAGCATGTAGGCGCGGCCCACCGTAACGGGCTGGTCGAAGGGCTCCCCGGTGCGACCATCAAACACCTGGATTTTGCCGCAGTACCTGCCTTCCGGGTTGAAGATCCAGTCCTTGCCGGTCTTCTCTCGGGCTTCCCTCAGCTTGGCCTCCACCGTCAGACGGGAGGCTTCTAAACCGTGCATCTCATCAAAGGGCATCAGCTTGAAGCGCACTCCCAGATGTTCTGCTGCCCAGCCCAGCAGGCACTCGTACACTTGGCCCACGTTCATCCGGGAAGGCACCCCCAAGGGGTTGAGCACCACATCCACCGGTGTGCCGTCCGCTAGGTAGGGCATGTCCTCAATCGGCAAGATGCGGGAGATGATGCCTTTGTTGCCGTGACGGCCCGCGATCTTGTCCCCCACCTGGATTTTGCGCTTGAGGGCAATGTAGACCCGCACCACCATGTTGGCGCCGGGAGGCAGCTCATCCCCCTGTTCGCGGGTAAAGATGCGTACATCCACCACCCGACCGCGCTCGCCGTTGGGCACCCGCAGCGAGTTGTCCCGCACATCCCGAGCCTTTTCCCCGAAAATGGCCCGCAACAGCCGCTCCTCTGGCGGTTGATCAGACTCCCCTTTGGGAGTGACCTTGCCCACCAGAATATCGCCGGCTTCCACCCAAGCCCCAATGCGCACAATGCCGTTTTCATCCAGGTCGCGCAGGGCATCTTCCCCCACGTTGGGGATCTCGCGGGTGATCTCTTCCGGGCCTAGCTTGGTTTGCCGGGCCTCGATCTCATGCTTCTCGATGTGTACCGAGGTGAAGACATCGTCGTAGACCAGCCGCTCGCTGATCAAGATGGCATCTTCGTAGTTGTAGCCCTCCCAGGGCATATAGGCCACCAACACGTTTTGGCCCAAAGCCAGCTCGCCACCCTCGGTAGCCGGGCCATCCGCCAGCACCTGGCCAGCCAATACCCGATCCCCCGTATAGACAAGGGGGCGCTGGTTGAGACAGGTATCTTGGTTGGAGCGCTGATACTTCTGCAGGCGGTAGACAATCGGATCGCCGCCGTCATCTGGCCGAACCACGATTTCGTCGGCGGAAACGTAGGTCACCACGCCATTGGTGCGCGACACCACCACCATGCCGGAGTCCCGTGCCGCCTGCGCTTCCAAGCCCGTGCCCACGTAAGGCCGATCCGGCTTAAGCAGGGGTACCGCCTGCCGCTGCATGTTGGCTCCCATCAAGGCGCGGTTGGCGTCGTCGTGCTCCAGGAAGGGGATCAAGGAGGTGGCCACCGAGATGACCTGCACCGGCGCCACTTGGACGTAGTGCACTTCTGTGGGGTGGGCGGTGGTGAACTCTTGGCGGTAGCGCACCGGCACCAAGTCGGCAGTGATGCGGCCCTCGGCATCCACCGGCACATCCCCCGGGGCCACGCGGTACTCGTCCTCTTCGTCAGCGGTGAGGTAGACCATGCCCAGATCTTTGCGCACCACGCCGTTCTCGACCCGGTAATAGGGGCTTTCGATAAAGCCGTACTGGTTGACGCGGGCGTGGGTGGCCAGGGATCCAATCAACCCGGCGTTGGGGCCTTCTGGAGTTTCGATGGGGCAGATGCGGCCGTAGTGGCTGGGGTGGATATCCCGCACCGCAAAGCCGGCCCGTTCCCGACTTAGGCCGCCGGGGCCCAGGGCAGATAACCGGCGCTTGTGGGTCAGCTCCGCCAGGGGATTGGTCTGATCCATGAACTGGGAGAGCTGGCTGGAGCCGAAGAACTCCTTAATGGCCGCCACCAAGGGTTTGGGGTTGACCAAAGAGGCCGGGGTGAGGTTTTCCGACTCGGAGACTGTCATCCGTTCTCGGATGATCCGCTCCAGGCGATTCAGGCCCACCCGCACCTGGTTTTGCAGCAGCTCGCCCACGGAGCGCACGCGGCGGTTGCCCAGGTGGTCGATGTCGTCCACATGGCCGATGTCGTACTCCAAATTGATCAGGTAGTCGATGACGGCCAAAATGTCGGTGACGGTAAGCACCCGCACACTTTCGGCTACGTTCAAATTTAACTTTTTGTTCAGCTTGTAGCGCCCTACCCGGCCCAAATCGTAGCGTTTGGGGTCGAAGAAGCGGGATTCCAGCAACTGCTGGCCACCCGATACAGTGGGAGGTTCGCCGGGCCGCAACTTGCGGTACAGCTCCATCAGGGCCTCTTCTTCGGTGTAGGGCCCCTCTTTCTCCATGGTTTTCTGGAAGAATTCGGGGTGGCGCAGGTTGTCGTAAATCTCGGAGTCGCTCAGGCCCAAGGCTTTCAGCAGAACTGCCGCCGAGAGCTTGCGGGTTTTGTCGATGCGCACCCACACCAGGCCGTTTTTGTCGGTCTCGAACTTCAGCCAGGCACCGCGGTTGGGGATGAGGCTGGCGCTGTAGGTGCGACGCCCGTTTTTGTCCAGCTCCGATTTGTAATAGACGCCGGGGCTGCGCACAATTTGGTTGACGATCACCCGCTCGGCGCCGTTGATGATGAAGGTGCCCCGATCCGTCATCAAGGGCAGTTCGCCGATGAAGACGTCCATGTCTTTAATCTCGCCGGTCTCTTTGTTGATCAGGCGAGTGGGCACCCGGATCTGCGCTTGATAGGTGGCATCCCGCCGCTTGGCCTCCTCAGGGTCGTAGCGGGGGCGGTTGATCTTGTACCCTTTGGAGGGATCCCCAGGGCGATATTCAGGCAGGAAGTGCAGCTCTAGCTTACCAGTGTAATCGATGATGGGGGAAAAGCTGAGAAGCTCCTCTTCAAACCCTTCTCGCAAAAACCACAAGAAACTCTCCCGCTGAATCTCCACCAGGTCAGGAAAGGTAGGAGCGACAGGGGATGGCACTGCTAATTGTGTCATGCGTTGCTCGGGAGGGGTCGCGCTGCAGTCAGGCCTTCCATTATAGAAACCCCGCCAACGATCGTCAACGAACGTTACAAAGGTCGAGGGGCTGTCCGGATCCCTTGAGGGCTCACTTGGAAAATCTCGGCAAAACCGCTGGGGATCCCCTTTTGGCTGCCGGAGCAGGGACGATTCCCACCGTGCCTTAAGGATTGTTCACATCCATTCACACTCAAGCAGATTATTCTAATCTTTAACCGTTTTTGCGGATCATCCGCTGCTCCAGCTCGGATTTCCGGTCAACCTTGGGGATCGGAGGGGTGGCTCTGACAGGCTCAGCCGGTCGCCAGGGTGGACGCGGCGCCGGTCTTTGTCGCTTTTGAGATGCACGCTGTTGATGCAGGCTGTGGCGGAGCCATCAACAACAATCATGAGAAGGGGTTAGGAATGGGTTTACAAAGCTTCTCAGGCTGGGGGAACCTCGGGATGGCTTGCGGGTGATCTGCGGGTGATCTAATGAAGCACAGTTTGTTGGCGAGGAGGGTTTTGTGAGTCAAAGTCAGAACAATCAGAATAAAAAAAGTGATCTGTATAACCGGGACCACAGCTTGTCGGCCCAGTTGCGGGAGGGCACCAAGCAGTCCCACACTATGGCCGAGAACATGGCCTTTATCAAGTGTTTCCTGAAGGGAGTGGTGGATAAGCGGGCCTACAGCCGCTACCTGGGCAATTTCTACTTTGTCTACAGTGCTCTGGAAGAGGGCTTTGCCCAACTGCGAGAGCACCTGCTGGTGGGCCGGTTCTACTACCCGGAGCTGTGGCGCAAGACCAGCTTGGAGAAGGACTTGAATTATTTTATCGGCCCCAATTGGCGCGCTGTGGTCAAGCCCTCCCCTGCCTGCCAGGTCTATGTCAACCGCATCCGAGAAGTGGTGGAAAAAGATCCGCTTCTGCTGATCGCTCACGCCTACACCCGCTACATCGGTGACTTGTCGGGTGGCCAAATCCTCAAAAACATCGCCCGCCGGGCCATGGGCTTGCCGCAGGGGGAAGGAACGGCCTTCTACGATTTCGAGCAGATCCCTCATGAGGGCAAATTCAAGCAGCGCTACCGCGCCCAGCTGGATGCGTTGGGGCTGGATCAAGCCACCATCGACCGCATTGTGGCAGAGGCCAATTATGCCTTCAAGCTGAACATGGACTTGTTTAGGGAGTTGGAGGGGAATTGGCTGTTGTCGATGGCCCGCTTGGCCTGGAATTCGCTGCTCAGCCAGTTTCAACGCAAGCCCACCCGTTCTGAGGCAGCCGCTCCCAGCTCCTAAAATCCGGATTCCAGAGGGCAGTGAGGCGATGGGTTCTGCTGCCTATCTCCCCTCTCCCTCTGGGAGAAGAGCCGGGGGTGAGGATCAGTCACATTCAAGAGTGTCGCGGGTGGCCCGACCGGTTACAGGGTTAACGCCGGTGGCCCGTTCGCAAAGGATGGAGAGGGCGTCTTGCCGTATCAACGCATTGGTGAAATCCGCCCCATCAATTTGGATCCCTTCGACTCGGGCCAGCCACATCATGCTGTCCTGCAGTTGCGCTTCTCGCAGATCCGCACCCTGTAAGTTGGCCATGTCCAAAGTGGCCCCCCGCAGGTCGGCCCCGCGCAAGTTGGCTTTGCTGAGATTGGCCCCGAACAGGTTCGCCCCTGCCGCCTTCACATGGCTGAGATCGCTTTGGCGCAGGTTGGCCTTGAGAAACTTCCAGCCGCTCAGGTCTTGCCCTGCAAAGCTCACCCCCTGTAGATCTCGTTTGGTGTAGTCTTCGGCGTGGGCCGGGGATCCCAGCAGGGTAACCCCCAGGCAGAGTATCAGCCCGCAAAGCACCATCCCCTGCAGGAAACGGCTCAGCCAAGACCGCCTCGCCAGAACCGAAGCCAGCCAAGCAACAGACATCGTGGATCCCTCCCTCAAGGAAACCTCCATGGCTTGGGAATTGCTTCTGGTTTTATCTTACCGGATAGGGATCCCGCCGGCAGGTTGGGCTATCATGAACTACCCCACCGCATAGGCGGATGGGGTTTCTGATGCCCCATCCCCTTGACGGCAGGATTTTAGTCTCTTCCTCTGCCCCAGGTGCTTCATAGCCCCGCAGGACTTTGAAGTAGAGCTGAAGCATCCAAGACTCACGAGGCCGGTTCCCAACCCCGGTTGCCGATTAGTGGCAACGTTGTACATCACCATCACCGAGCCCCGATCCCTCGGGATTTCAAACCCACAACCAGAGCAGACATGATAGCGGTTGCTCAAGTCCGCCCACTCCTTGTGGACTGCCCCGCACTTGGGACAGCGTTGCGAGGGCTTGAGGGTTTGCGTAGGAAACATGAGAACTAAACCACCTTTCTGCTCGATTTTGTAGGTAATCATTCGGTTGAGGGTACCAAACCCCACCGACAGAATGGACTTGTTTAGCCCTGCCTTGCGCTTCCCACCCTTGCGGGTCATCCCTTTGACATGCAACTTCTCCGTTACGCCGACGTCATAACGACGAGCTATCTCTGACGTAACTTTGTGTTGCCAGTCTCTTCTCTGACGAGCAGCCTTTGCTTGCAGTTGCGCTTCCCGCCGGTGAATTTTCTTCCATCTCCTGGAAGCCTTTACGCCCTTTTTAGGGGCACGCTTTCTGCGCTTCAGTCTGGCGACTCTGCGAATCTTCTCCTCACTCCGCTGGGTAAAGCGGGGATTAGTAATCTCCCGAAACTCCGCCCCGTCAAACAACGTCAGGGCGGTCTCTGTACCCAGGTCATAGGCAACGATGGACTCGTACTGCAAATCCGACTGTGAACCAAACTTAGGTTCAGGTATCGCCACCTCGACCGTAAACGAAGCGAACCACTGCCGCCGGGACGGCTTGTAGACGATAGTCAGCGTTGTTGGCACGCCCCAATGCTTGGCTTGACCGCGCATTTTCAGCGTAATGCCCAAGTCATTGAGTGTGACCGTGCCATGCTTTCCCGTGCTGTTGACCTTCCACCCCGACCGGGCAGGATACGTCCAGCCCGAATACCGGCGAATGGACCTGAACCTCGGCTTCCTACTCAGTCCTCGAAAGAACCGTTGGTAAGCATAATCCACCCGCTTGACGGTAGCTTGCAGGGCTTGGGAGTTCAGTTGGGCAAACTCCACCCACACCTGCTTGAATTCGGGGAGTAGGTTCTGCTGTTCCAGGTAGGTCACCGTTCGGCGGTGGAGCTTGTACTCGGTTTCCCGATGGCTGACACAGGCGTTGTAGAGGTAGCAGTGCAGACGACGGGCCTCGAACAAAGCCTTTTCCTGAGCTTTGCTGGGATACAGTCGAAAGGTCTGCCTTCTGGTTGCCATATGCGTTATCCTACCCCCACCTGCCCCAGTTCTGAGTGCTCCACAAATCCAGTGGCGCTATCCATCCCCACCCTACAGAGGGTGGGGAATTCCGCGCGTTTTGTTAAAGTCTTCTACAGACCAGATCCGCGATTGGCGAGGGGGCGACAGGGATCCATGTCCGAGATCGAGGTCTTCGATGCGGAGCAGTTGGCCGGGCTGATCGAGGGTCTGGCAGAGGCGATCGGCAGGGATCATCCCCACCCCCAAAAGTTGACGTTGATCGGCATTCGCACCCGGGGAGTCCCCTTGGCCTACCGCCTGCGGGATCGGATTGCCACTCTACTGGGGATCCCGCCCCAAGTAGGGGAGCTGGACATCACTTTTTTCCGCGACGATTTGAGCGCCGGCGGGTTGCGCACCCCCGATCGCAGCGAAATGCCGCGTGACCTGACCGGCCAAGAGGTGGTGCTGGTGGATGATGTTATCTTTCGCGGTCGCACCGTGCGAGCAGCTTTGGAGGCTCTAAACCACTTTGGGCGACCGGAACGGGTGCGATTGGCGGTGTTGATCGACCGGGGTCACCGGCAGTTCCCCATCCAGCCCGATTACTGCGGTTGTCAGCTTTCCACAGAACCGGAGCAAACGGTGAGAGTCCATCTGCGGGAAACCGATGCGGAAGAGCGGGTGCTGTTGATAGACAAAACGGCAAAGATCAAGTCCTGAGCCGGCGCTGGGGTGCGGTATTTTGGGGATGACCTGCTAAAACTTGCCGCCATGCCTCGGTTGCCGGAAACCCGCCGTTACGCTGTTTTGGGTACGGGTGCTTTGGGAGGATTTTATGGGGCGAAATTGCAACAGGCGGGCTTTTCGGTGCATTTTCTGCTGCACAGCGACTATGACCATGTTCGCCAAAGCGGCCTCTGGGTGCAGTCCTGCTGGGGGGATTTTCATTTGCCCCAGGTGAATGCCTACGCAGCCGTGGAGGACATGCCGGCTTGCGAAGGCGTGATCGTGGCTTTGAAAGCCACCCAAAATGCGCTTCTGCCGCACTTGATCCCGCCTGTGTTGGCCGAGAATGGCGTGGTGATCTTGTTGCAAAACGGGCTGGGGGTGGAACCCGAGATTGCCGATTGCGTTGGCCCAGAGCGGGTCATGGGGGGCCTCTGCTTCATCAGCTCCAATAAGGTTGGCCCCGGCCACATTCACCATCTGGATTACGGTTCGGTGCTGCTGGCAGAGTACGGCCCTGGCTATGCCCCCCAAGGGATCACGCCCCGCCTTCAACAAGTTCAAGCCGATTTTCAACGGGCAGGGATCCCGACTTCGCTCTCACCAGATTTGATGTTGGCCCGCTGGCAGAAACTGGTCTGGAATATTCCCTTCAACGGCCTCTCGGTGGTGTTCAATGCCGATACTCAGCAAATGATTCGAGACCCTGAGGCCCGTGCTTTGGCGGAAACGCTGATGCAGGAGGTGATACAGGGAGCTGCAGCTTGTGATCGCCTGCTTCCCGACTCCCTGATCCAAGAAATGCTCACCAATACCGAGAAAATGGCCCCCTACCGCACCAGCATGAAAATCGACTATGAGCGCAAACGTCCTCTGGAACTGCAGGTGATCTTCGGCAACCCACTGCAGTACGCTCGACAAGCTGGGATCCATCTGCCACGGGTTGAAATGCTCTACCGACAGTTGCAGGTGTTGGATCGCCTGAATCGAGGGATCCTTGGGGAGCAGCAGGCTTAAGTTTTTCAAGATCCGGCGGAGCAATCCCAGGGCTGGAGCAGGCTTTCTCCTTTGCTTGCGGGTAGACTGAGCCGCAGTCGTGTACTGTTGCTCTGGCTTTATGCCGCTGGGATCCACCCACGATCGCATCACCCTCTGGACAGCCCCCGGCATCACCTTAGCCGCCGGTTTGCTGGGGAACAGCACCACGGTTGCTCTGGCCGTGGGATCGGCCTATCTATTCAGCGGCCTGATGTTTTCTGGAGATCTGGACACCTGTTCTCGACAGTATCAACGCTGGCTGTTCTTGCGTTGGATTTGGCTGCCCTACCGCAGGTGGATACGGCATCGCTCCTTTTGGTCTCATGGGCCGATTGTGGGCACTGCCGTGCGGGTGCTGTACTTGAGCCTATGGGCAGGAGGAGTTGGCCTGCTGGGGGCTTGGCTGGGATCCCGGTTGGGCTGGTGGATGTGGCAACCCTGGGTGTGGCGCAGCGATCTCTGGCAATTGCTGCAAGTTCACGCCGAGATGCTCTTTTGGATTGGGATGGGGTTGGAACTGGGATCGGTGAACCACAGCCTAAGCGACTGGATGGTCTCCCGCTGGAAACGCTGGCGCAGAAAACGCCGTCAGGTTCGATCTCCTGCCAGGCGACTCAGCTATCGTGGCTAGGGATCCATTGGGCCAAGGTTTGATTTTTCGCCCGCCACGGCATTTGAATGGCAGTGAGGTTACCTACTGTTCCGCAACGCGTAGTCATTTATCTCACCGTCAAGGTGAAACAAACGACCGGTTGCTTCCTGCTAAGGCCTCCGGCCCGCTACGCGAGCAGTTGAAATAGAGGGTAATAAGAACCACGACTGCTATCAGCCCCTCACCCCCCCTTGAACCTGTGCTGTGCCCACAACTCCGCGACCTATCCTCTCAAGAGGGCTGAAACTGCAAATCTTGGCCAATTACCCTTTAGCCCAGGTACTCTGCTTGTGGCCATTTCGATTCAAACTGGGACACTGCACCCATACCTAAAGCCTTGAATACAGGGAATCAGAAGGCTCTCCTCAGTAGCCCAAGCGTCTCACCCTAACTTGAAACGACTACTTGAAGCAGTTTTGTCAAGAACATTTCCTCTTACGTTGGCTAGGTATTGCAATTCAATCTCAATAAAGCTATGCTGTTACTCAGTTGAGTGGTGGAGTCATATCCATCAGTCTTCCTCTCTTGTCTTGGATGTGCCAGGGATCCTGTGCTGGCAGAGCTGGCCATCTGCGTCAGCAGGGATCCCTTTTTCTCCTCTCCAAGGCTAAGCAAGGTTCTGTGCTAATGAGAGTCAGAATCAGTTGATAGAGAGATTTTTTGCTTGCTCATGTCAATCTGTGGAGGTGGCAGTGTAAAGGAGCAACAGCGGCTGAGGGTTATGGCTTTGGAAGGGGGCAATCTGGCTTCGGGAACCGGAAGACAAGACCGAATACAAAGATTGCTGCTCTAGTTTCCTTTGCAAACTTGTCAGAAGCTAAGGAAAAAGACCAACCTTTTGGGACAAACTGTCTGTCCTATGTCTTGTTTTGTCGTTCAAAAATTTATGTTGGGCTCAAGAGAAACTCTAGAAAAAAGTTGAATCAGGTGGAAGAATCAGTTAGAATCTAGCTGGCGTTAACGCTAACCGCGACGAAGAGACTGGAGGGAGGAAAGCCTAACAGCCTCTCTCCTTTTTTCTGTAGGGGTTACCCTCACTCTCAAACCCCATCTCATGAGAAGGGAGGAAGACCAAATACCCTATGACTTGAAATAGCAGCATTTTCATTAACTTTTGTTTTACTCTCTATGCCAAACTTGATACTAAGCTAAAGAGTTGCTCCTCGATCTTGTAACCATTGGACAGCCAGCCTGTGTTGGCGTTTTTGTGCATAGGCTAAGGGGGTATGCCCATCTTCATTGCGAGGGTTTAGTTCGGCTCCATTTTCCAGCAAAAGCTCCAGGATTTCGATGTGTCCTTCCCAAGCAGCCCAGTGCATCGGTGTCGCCCCGAATCGGTTGCGCGCATTCACATTGGCCCCGTACAAGAGCAGAAAGCGAGCGATGCCCAAATCCCCTCGGGTGGCGGCTTCATGCAGAGGGGTTCGGCCTGTTTCGTCAGTGGCATCCACCGGCGCTCCCTTGGATAGTAGGCGGGCCAGAATGCTTTTTCGACCGGTGGCTGTGGCCCAGTGGAGAACACGACCGGTGTTGGCTCCCTTTTGGATGAGCAGACCGATTACTTCTACCTGATCGGTTAAAGCAGCCCGATGGAGAGGGGTATAGCCATGGTTATCTGGGAGATTGATATCACTGCCTGCCCTCAAGAGACGCTCCACCAGCTTGACCTGACCGCTGGCGGCAGCCAAATGGAGAGGGGTAGCACCTGTGGGATCTAAGGCATTGGGGGAGGCGCCATATACTAAGAGCAAGTCCAGCAGTCCCAGATGGCCAAGGAGTGTCGCTTTGTGAAGCAAGGTCATTCCCTGAGCATCGACAGCATTTACATCTTCCCCCCGCTGCAAATGGGCCAATAATTGTTTTAGATCTCGATTGGCAAGAGCTTGATGAAGTGCTTCACTCATAACAGATAGAAATAAAAAAGCCAAGTTGCAATGAAGTTGGGCAACAGAAAGGAATCCTCGATAGGCCGGAATGGAGGCTCCAAACAACTTGGGCAAAGTCTAACACTGGATCCCTGCTGCTGAGGGAAGCGGGAGAACCAAGCGCTTGGTGGGATCCCTTGGTCAAGCCGGGGCCGCAGCGATAGACTAGAGCTGGTTTTTGGCCAGGTCTTTTCCCGATCCCTTAGTTGCGCCACCGTTTATGGATTACTACGCGATCCTGAACCTATCTCCTGCAGCGGACATTGAAGAGATTAAACAGGCGTTTCGACGGTTGGCGCGGCAGTTTCACCCTGATGTGGCAGGGGAGGGATCCCGAGAGCGTTTCCAACAAATCCACCAAGCCTACCAAGTGCTGAGCGACCCTGAGCAGCGGCGGCGCTACGATGCACAACGTCAATCTGCACAACGTCAATCTGCACAACGTCAATCTCCACCCAGCTCTCCTGCTGCCGGCGAAAGGCGGGTGGTCATTCGCAGCATAGGCCCCTCATCGGCAGAGCAGCCCAATCCGGAAGGGCTCAAGGAGGGGATTGCCCGCGTCAAGGCAGCCTGGCGGGAGCGGAAGTTGCCCACGGCGGTGGCCCAGGCGGAGGCGCTGCTGAAACGGTTTCCCAACTCCAGCGAGGCCATCCACATCTTGGCGTTGGCCTACCAGCGCTTCGGCAACCATTTGATCTACGAGGGGCGCTATCAGCAGGCGGAAGCCTACTTGAGAAAAGCTTTGGCCACGGAGCCGCACAACCGAGAATTGGCCTTTGAAATCAAGCGAGATTTAGCCCGTCTGGGCATTCGGGAGGGATCCCGCTAACTTGCCTGCGTTGGGATCCCCAACGTCTGAGCTGCCCACTGCCGGAGTTGTTGGCGGTTGACTTTGCCCTGAGGGTTGCGCGGGATCCCCGTACACCACAGCCAGTGCTTGGGGTGCTTGAAGGGACTCAGTTGGCGGCTTAGGTGTTGCTTCAGGTGCATTTCCAGCTCTTTGGGGATTGCCGGGATCCCTGTTTTGGGGACGACCACCGCCACCACCTGCTGCCCCCATTCGGCATCCGGTAGGCCCAACACGCACACATCTTCCACCCAGCCGCTGGCTCGGATCTCCCCTTCCACTTCTGCAGCCATCACCTTTTCCCCGCCGGTTAGGATTAGGTCATCGGCTCGACCTAACCAATAGAGGGATCCCTGTCGGTCTAGATAGCCCAAATCGCCGGGGGTAAAGCCTTGCTGTTGCCCTTCGCGCAAGCGGTGCGTAGCATTTAGGTGCGGGTAGTAGCCCAGTGCCAGCGACTCTGCCTGAATGTGAATGTAGCCCACAGCATGGCTGGGCAGGGGATCCCCTTTTTCGCTGCGGATCTGGAGCTTGGCGTGGGGCAAGGGCCGGCCCAGGCTATCGTTGCCTTGCCAAAACGCTTCCGGCAACAGCGTACAAACTTGGGAAGCCGTTTCCGTCGTGCCATAGGTGAGGGCAAGGGGAAGGTGAAGTTGCCGGGCCTGTTGCCGCAAGCTGGGCCAGGTGGGGCCACCGCCGACCAAAATGGCCCGAAATTGGCGCAGGCTCTCCAAAACTCCCGGATGGGCGCTGAGCAACAGCCGCTGCAACTGAGTGGGCACCAGCGACAGAAAGCTCCCCGGCAGAGGGGGATCCCAAGACTCGGCCTGCTGTTGCCGTTTCCAATCCCAGACAACCCACTGCCCACCGCTCAGCCAGGAGCGGACTGCCTGCATCAAGCCGCTGACGTGGTACAAGGGCAGAAGGCAATAGCTGTGTACAGGCCCGACGGCAAAGTGCTGTTGGTGGGCTTTGGCCGAGGCACTGAGGGTCAGCCAAGAGTGCAGGGCCCATTTCACTTGGCCGCCAGAGCCACCCGTGGGGATGCCGATCAGCGGCCAATGGGAGCTGGGCACAGCTTCCCGCAAATCCCGCAGGCGCGGATTCAAGGGGGCGGGATCCCCTTCCAGTCGGCCCTGGCGCCAGCACCAGCCGGATCCCATATCCGCCAAAGCCTGTCCCCATTCCCGTTCTCCCCAGTGGGGATTACCCAGGAACAGCGGGATCCCCAAGCGTTGGCAGGTCAAAACTGCCGCCCACACCTGCACTGGACGCGAGTCCGCCACCAGCAGGGGAACGGCCTTGTCTGCCAAAGGGCGCAGTTGCTCTTCCAGTTTGGACAGGCACTCCTTCAAGTCTCCGCCATCCTCGGACAAGACAATCGACCTCATGGGCTATGGGTATGCCATCTCAACGGCTTCGCGGATCCCCTGCATTTTATTAGGGGATCCCCCCTCGATTTCCTTGGCAAGGAACGGTGAGGATAGGTTTGGGCTTGGCTTATCTTGGCTTATCATGATCTAGGTTTGAACTGGGAGGTCTGTGTTGTGATCGAGCCGATTTTGTTGGGGATCGTCTTGGGCATGGTGGTGGTCACCTTGGCGGGCTTATTCGTGGCAGCCTACAGGCAGTATCAACGCAGCAACAAGATCGGCCTGTAGGAGCAGCCTTTGGGGGGGTTGGAGAAAACCCATAGGGGAGAGAGAGATTGAGGTGGCATGGCAATGCACTGGCTGCGCACAGTTGCTGCTTTGCGGGAGCAGGTAGCCGATTGGCGGGGATCCACAGTTGGCTTGGTGCCCACGATGGGATCCCTGCATGAGGGCCATCTCAGCCTAATCCGCCGCTGCCGGCAAGAGTGTGACCACACGGTGGTCAGCATTTTCGTCAATCCGCTGCAATTTGGCCCCAACGAAGACTGGGATCGCTATCCCCGCGACGAAGAGGGGGACCGAGCTTTGTGCGAGGCAGCAGGTGTGGATGTGGTGTTTGCGCCTGACCCGCAAGAGATGGGAGCCGACCCCGCAACCGGAAGCGACCGCACCTGGGTCATGCCCCCCGAATCCCTTCTGCAGACCCTCTGCGCCCCCCACCGACCTGGCCACTTTCGCGGTGTAGCCACCATTGTGCTGCAACTGCTGAACCTGGTGCAGCCGCAGCGGGCCTACTTCGGCCAAAAAGACGCCCAGCAACTGGCGATCATTCAGCGTTTGGTTCGGGATCTGCAAATACCCACCACGATTGTTCCCTGCCCCACGGTGCGAGAAGCCGATGGCCTCGCCTGTAGCTCCCGCAACCGCTACCTTTCTGCTGCTGAACGACAGGTGGCTGCCGGGCTGTACCGGGCCTTGCGTCGGGGATATGACCATTGGCAGGCCGGGGATCCCTCAGCAGAAGGGATCCTTTCCGCCGCCCGTGCTGAGCTGGAGCATACCCCAGAGCTGCAACTGCAATACCTGGAATTGGTGGATTCCCAAACGCTGCAACCGCTGCCGCGGGTGGAAGACAAGGGCCTGCTGGCCATTGCTGCCTATGTGGGGCAGACTCGCCTGATCGACAACCTGCTCCTTTCCCCAGAGCAAGGGGATCCCTCGCCGGAGAGAGTCCAGCATGCGGCACCGCCCTCTTCCGGCACGACTTCTCCCCCGCGTCGCCCGCTGATTGCCATTGACGGCCCGGCTGGAGCCGGAAAATCCACCGTGGCGCGGGCAGTGGCAGCCCAACTGCAACTGCTCTACTTGGATACCGGAGCCATGTATCGGGCCATCACTTGGCTGGCGCTGCAAAGAGGGATCCCTTTGGACGATGCCGAGCAACTCACCCAACTGGCCGCCCAAACCCAGCTCACCCTGCAAAGTGGCACCTCTTCGACAGAGCCGACCCGCATCTGGGCCGATGGCGAAGAAATTACCCAGGCCATTCGCTCTCCGGAAGTGACCCGCTGGGTCTCTCACGTGGCGGCAGTGCCGGGAGTACGCCAGGAGCTGGTGAAGCGGCAACGCAGCATTGGCCGGGATGGCGGTGCTGTCTTGGAGGGGCGGGATATCGGCACCCACGTCTTTCCTGATGCAGAGCTGAAGGTTTTCTTGACCGCTTCTGTTGGGGAGCGGGCGCAGCGTAGGCAACACCAACTCCAAGCCCAAGGGCAAATGGTGCCTCTCGAAGAATTGAAAGCGCAAATCGAGCAGCGGGATCGCCGCGACAGCGAACGGCTCATCTCTCCCTTGCGGCCTGCCCCCGATGCCATCTTGATCGACACAGATCACCTGAGCCAATCCGAGGTGCAAGACAAGATTGTCATGTTGTACCGGCAACTTTTGGAGCGATCCGGCTCCGCCCATTTCGATCAGTAGCCTTAACTCAATCAAGAACAAATCAACGGGATGAATAAGATCTTCGAGGAGCTGACTGGCTTGAGCAGCTTGGGTTTAGTCCTTCGACGCCACCCATATCCCGTAACGGAGCGCTATGGTTAATGTCTTCCTCTTGGCCTTTTTGCTGCTCCTCTCAGGAGCTTGCTCTGGGGCCGAAACCGCCATCACGGCCATGGACAACCTGCGCCTGGAATCTCTGATCGAAGAACAAGGGGATCCACAGGGCTTGTATCGACTGGCCCAACAACAGCGCTCGCGGCTGATCACCACCCTGTTGCTGGTGAACAACTTTGTCAACATCGGCATTGCCGCTTTGGCCACAACCCTCTCTATTGAACTGTTGGGAACCCAGATTGGAGCTTTGGCCGCCACCGTGCCCACCACAATTGTGGTGCTCCTGTTTGGGGAAGTAGCCCCAAAGTCCTTGGCGGTGAGCCATCCGCTAGGGGTGTTCCGCTGGGTGGTGCGGCCTGTTCATGTCCTATCGGTGCTGCTGCGCCCTTTTAGCGACGCTTTTGAGTGGGTTGTCAGCAGGCTCTTCAACCTATTGGAGTTCTCCCCGCTGACGGCTACTGCTTCTCTCAAGGATTTGGAGCTGTTGATCGATGTGTTGGGGCAGCGGGGGCTGCTGGATTGGCAAAAACGGCGGCTGTTCCGTGGGGCCTTGGCTTTGGACTTGCTGCAGGCGCGGGACGTGGCCAAGCCCAGAGTTAAAATGGAGACCATCTCCCACGACAAAACACTGCAGGATGTGGTGAAGCTCTGTTTGGAAACGGGCTACTCGCGCATCCCCGTGCAGGGAGAATCCAAGGACGAGATCGTCGGCATTATCCACCTCAAGCAAGCCTTGCGCTATCTCGATCAAAAAGGCAATGCCGAAGTGACCCAGGCGATGGCACCGCCTTTTTTTGTGCCGGACACCAAGCGGGTCAGCCTGTTGCTCAAGGAAATGCTGCGCTCTCGCCAACACCTGGGGATCGTGGTGGATGAGTTCGGCGGCACCACCGGCCTGATCACGCTGGAGGACATTTTGGAGGAGCTGGTGGGCGATATTTACGACGAGAGCGATCTCTCCCCCCTGCTGCTGCGGCGGCAGCGGCGACCAGGTGGAGCTTCTACCTCCCCTGGCTGAGAACAGGAGCAAGGGGATCATCCCCTCTCTAAGTCCTAGCTGGCTCTGGAGGGATCCGTCTCCGCGGCTGTTGGGTTTTCGTGCGCGCCGGGAGTGAGCTCCCCAAAGCCGGCCTCGACGGGATAGCGGGCCACAAAAAAGATCCAGAAGCTGTGGATCCCCAACCCCAAAGCCCACCAGCCCAACAGGGGCACCAGCCACGGCCAATCCGCGCGGTACAGTTGCTGAAAAAACACCAGCCCAGACCCGCTACAGAGGAAAACAGACAGGTGGGCGGCATAGGTATAGCGATCATCCAGCTTGCGAAATTCGGGATCCCGACGGGAGGGCTTCCGGGGCCAGCGAGGCGGCATGGCAAAACCATCCAGTTAAAACCTTCTCCAGTGTAGAACAGCCGTCGGCGGGGATCCCTGAGACTTGGGAGCGGCATTTCTGCTGCGGAACCCCAGTTTCAACGCCCGTTTGCCCAGCCAGCGCACGAGCCAACCCATCAACAGCACCGCCACCACCGCCAGCAGCAGAGAAGTGACGTTTTCGCCGGTGGCCAACAGCGGGTTGCCCAGCCCCCCTGTGGTGGTGGTAGAGGTCACCAGTGTGGCACAAAAATGCGAAACTGAGGCCCAGCCCCCAAAAAATGGCCGGTATGCCCTTTCCTCAGCGTTGATGGGAGTGCTCCCGCCAAGCGCAACTGGGGGGATCCGTCTCGGCTGGCTGAACCTCGAACTCCAGCGGTCCCTCTTCAGTGTACAGGTGCAGGTCGAACCAGAAGGTGGATCCCTGTTCTAGCTTGCTCTCCAGGCAGATGCGGGTTCGATGTTTCTCCAGGATGTTGCGCACGATGGCCAACCCCAGGCCGGTGCCCTCTAGGGTGTGGACCCGGTTCTCGACACGGAAAAAGCGGTCGAAAATCCGCTCCTGATCTTCTGGGGCAATGCCAATGCCTGTATCGGCCACCGCCACCCGCACTGCCTGCGGGGATCCATCCGCCTGAACCACCAGGTGGGCATGTACCGTCACCAGGCCCCCTGAGGGGGTGAACTTGAGGGCATTGCCCAGGAGATTGGTCATCACCTGCAGCAGCAGATCGTAGTTGCCCCAGACCAGCGGCAGATCCGGATCGACGAACTTGCGCAGCTGGATCCCTTTGTCGCGGGCCTGCAGTTGGTGGGTGCGCAAAGTCTGCTCGATCACTGCCGCGATGTCGACACCTTCAAAGTGGTACTGCTTGCCCGATTCCAGACGAGACAAATCCAAAACATCGTTGACCAGGCGGGTGAGGCGATCGGTTTCGCGGTTGGCAATTTCCAGGTAGTCCAGCCGCTCCGCCGAGGACATCTGCTCGCCGTACTCGTAGAGGGTCTCGATAAAAGACTTGATGCTGAAGAGGGGGGTGCGCAGCTCGTGGCTGATGTTGCTGATGAATTGAGCCTTGGCTTCGTTGAGCTCCACCTCGCGGGTGATGTCCTGCACCGTCATCACGATCCCCTTGAGATTTTGCCGCCGCGGATCCGACACCGGTGAAAGCAGAATGCGAATGACGCGCTTGGTGGGGCCGGTGAGGTTGACGCGAACTTCCTCTGCCTCTTGATCCCCGCGGGCAATGTGCATCAGAGGGCGGGCCAGTTGCTGCCGCAGATCCTCCGGCAACAGCTCCGGCAAGGGTTTGCCCAAAACGGGATCCCCTTCCCAGCCAAACATGCGGGAGGCGGCAGGGTTGAGCAGCAGCACCCGCAACTCGGCATCCAGCAAAATGGCAGCATCGACGATGGAGAAGACCAAGGTCTCCAACTTGGCTTTGGCGGCAGCCAGTTCCTCGATGTTTTGCTCTTCGTAGCTTTGCAGCCGCTCCGCCATCTCGTTAAAGCTGTCGATGAGCTGGGCCAGCTCTCCCCCGAAGGGCAGGTCGATGCGCTGCTTGAAGTTACCTTTGGTGATCTCCTGGACACCTTTGACCAGCTCTTTGATGGGATAGGTGATGGTGAGGGCATTGACCACCGCTCCCAGGATGGCCAAGACCCACACCGCCAAAAACACCCCAATCGAGACCTCCCGCGCCAGCTGGGTGGAGCGCACCAGGGCGGGATTGGGATTGATGCCCAAGCCGAGGGTGCCCAAAAAGCGGCCCTGATGGTAGATGCCGACGAAAATATCCGTCACCCGCCCAGCAGGGGTGAGGTGGGTGCGCACCAGCGGTTGGCCCTCAGCAGGGGGGCGATTGTCCGGCAGTTGCATGCGACGGGTAAGGCTGAGGGAGGTTTTCACCTCCTGATTGGAGAACGGGATCCCGTAGTAGATGTTTCCTTCGGGATCGGCGTAGAGCAAATAGCGGATGCTGCTGGTGCTCTCAAAGTACTGGCGGGACAGTTGGGCGACTTCGCCAATGCGATCTTCCGCAATTAGAGGGGCAACATTGGCCGCCAAAAGCAACCCCAGATCCCGGCCAAAGCGGGCCTCGTTGAAGCGGGCATCCTGCTGCACGGTGCTGACGGCCCAGAAGGTGAAACTGCTCACCACCAATGAGACCACTAGCGTTGCCACAAAGAGCAACTGAGTTTCCAACCGCAGTTTTTGCTTCCATCGCGCCCACCAGCGCCGCAGGGATCCCATAGAGATCCCGGTCGTTGTTGGCACTGACATGTCCACAGCGCCAGGCAATGGCTCGGCAGGAGAAGAAGCCAGCTCAGGAGATTGGACTTCGGCAATGGGCTCGGCTGGCTCGACGGTGCTGACAGGAGGCATGAACCCAACGTGAACAGATAGCGTGAACGGATATAGGGCGGTGATTCGCCACCATTCTGACATGGGCAGGCGATCCCTTTGTCTCAGCCAAGGCCGGGTGAGAACCGGTATGGGATCCCGGCTTCGCAACGCAACCTGCTCCAGCCGACCTGCAGGGGAGTGGTTGCCAATACCGATAAAGGTATCCCCAAGCAAAGCTTTTCAGCGCCCCTAAAGTTGATAGACTAGAAAACCGTGCTTCACCAGGTCAGAGTGACCGGAAAAATCGTGACCAACAGCCCCGTCAGCCAATTTATCCAACATCATTTTCGCCACTTCAACGCAGCCGCGCTGCTGGATGCAGCCAAAGGTTATTGTGCTCACCTGGAAAAGGGCGGCAAGATGATGGTGACCTTGGCCGGTGCCATGAGCACAGCAGAGCTGGGCCTTTCCCTAGCTGAGATGATCCGGCAGGGTAAGGTTCACGCCATCTCCTGCACCGGCGCCAACCTGGAAGAGGACATCTTCAACCTCATCGCCCACGACTTCTACGAGCGCGTGCCCCACTACCGCGATCTTAGCCCGCAGCAGGAGCAGGAGCTGCTGGAGCGGCACCTGAACCGGGTAACCGATACCTGCATTCCCGAAGAGGAGGCGATGCGGCGCCTAGAAAAAGCCCTCTTGGAAGAGTGGATGGCTGCCGACCAGGCGGGCGAGCGCTATTTTCCCCATGAGTTTATCTACCGCATCCTGCGCAGCGGCCGGCTGGAGCCCTACTACCAGATCAATCCGCGGGACTCTTGGGTTTACGCGGCTATGGAGGCCAACTTGCCCATCTATGTGCCGGGATGGGAAGACTCCACCACCGGCAACATGTATGCCGCCCACTGCATCACGGGTGAGATCCGCAATGTACACACCGTCCGCACAGGGATCGAGTACATGATCCACCTGGCGGACTGGTACCTGCGCACCTCGGCGGAATCCTCCATCGGCTTCTTTCAAATTGGCGGCGGCATAGCTGGGGATTTCCCCATTTGTGTGGTGCCCATGCTCCATCAAGATCTGGGTCGCCAGGGCGTGCCCATGTGGGGCTATTTCTGCCAGATCAGCGACTCCACCACCAGCTACGGCTCCTATTCGGGAGCAGTGCCCAATGAGAAGATCACCTGGGGCAAGCTGGCTGTCGATACCCCCAAGTTTGTCATCGAGTCGGATGCCACCATTGTGGCACCTTTGATCTTTGCCTGGGTGCTGGGGTGGTGAGAGAAGCGGAATCAATCCATATGCCCGTCAGCGGATGCCGAGCGGGGCCAGCGGGACAAAAGGATCGCAGCTTCCCAGCGGCGCAGATCCTGGGCAATGCGCAGGGGCGTGAGGCCGTAGCCGTCCGGCTCGTCGATCTCGGAGCCATGTTCCAGCAGCAGCCGAACGACCTCGGGGTTGCCGGACCAAGCGGCAAAATGCAGGGGAAGGCCACCGGCGCCAAAACGAGCGTTCACCTCGGCCCCTCCCTGGAGCAGGGCTTTCGTAACCTCAGGGTTGCCCAGGCGAGCCGCTTGGTGCAGTGGGCTAGCTCCCCCATGGTCTAGTTGATTGGGATCCGCCCCCGCTGCCAGCAAAAGACGGGCGTTGAGGCCGCTCTCCACGAAAAACAGGGCTGTCTTGCCCCGCTCATCGACAGCGTTGGCGTCTTTCCCCAGCCAGAGAGCCAGTTGCAGCCGCAGCGGGTTGGCTTGGGCCAAGGCTTGTGGATCTTCTGGTAGGGAGTATCCATAGAATCCCAGACCCCCCACTAGCAGGGATCCCAGTCCGACAGCGATTTTTAGGACCTGACCTCGCATAGCCCTATTCCTCAAGGAAAAGGATGGCGAGCCCCTGCCTGGGCAGAGCCTGGGCCGAGAGCAGCAACGGGTTGCTGAGGGCAGGTTGCGCGGCAGCAGCGGGGAAGAGACGCAAAAACTCCTGCAGCGGCAGCAGCTCGCATTGGGATTCCTCGGCGGCGGCCGTGCGATACATGGTGGGGATGACCAGCTTGGGCTGCAGCGCCTCAATGGCCGCCTTGGCCCCGGCAGGATCGTAATTTTTCGGCCCACCCCCCACTGGCACCAGCAACAGGTCGGGACGAGCAAGCAGAATGGACTGCTCCCGCGTAATTGGCTGCAGCGCCCCTCCCAAATGGACAATGTCGATCCCAGCCATGCGCCAGCGCCAACCCACGTTTACGCCAAAGCGAGGGCCACGGGGCATGCGTACTCCTTGCACCCGGATCCCGTCAATCAGATAGTCTCCCGGCTGAAACAGCACCTTGGGGTTGCCGGGCACCACATCCAAAGCACCCTCATCCAACAAGCGGCTGCTGAGCAACACCAGATCGGCAGCAACTCGTGGGGCAGGATAGCCAGCCGTACAGCCCGCCGGCCGAAACGGGTTGACCAGAAACCGTCGGCCCTCCCCCTCGAACAAAACACAACTGTGGTGCAGCCAAGTCAGTTGCAGCCCCTGCGAGCTGGAGCCGGGAGTGAACTCTATAGACCCTGGGGTTGTTGGCGTTTCCGAACCTTGTGCCGGCGCTGTCTGAGCGCCCGCTTTGCGCCCTCTGGCCAGGTTCACGGCCATCGATCCCAGCAGCCCAGCGCTGGCTTGCAGAAGCTGGCGACGCTTCATGGAGTGGGGATCCCTGATGTAACAACGGCAACGGTTTCCTGAGGTTTCTGCGAAACATTGGGCTGAGCAGCAGTTGAGGCTTTGGCGCTGCGCAGGAAGTTGCTCAACAAGCGCTTGCCCTCTGCAGTCAAGATGCTCTCCGGGTGGAACTGCACGCCCTGAACGTGGGGATAGCGGCGGTGGCGTACCCCCATGATGATCCCATCGCCTGTTTGAGCCGTCACCTCCAGCTCGTCAGGACACGTAGAAGGCTCGATCACCAAGCTGTGGTAGCGGGTGGCCGTGAAAGGCTGGCTCAACCCCTCAAACACCCCCACCCCTCGATGGTAAATGAGCGAGGTTTTGCCATGCATCAGCTCAGGTGCGCGCACGATCTGACCACCGTAGACCTGGCCAATGCACTGGTGCCCCAGACAAACCCCCAAAATCGGCAGCTCTGGCCCCAGCTCCCGAATCAACTCCAGGGAGATCCCGGCATCTTCCGGCCGCCCTGGCCCAGGAGAGATAACTACAGCTTGCGGCTGCATTCGGCGCAGGTCGTCAACGGAGAGCTGGTCATTGCGAAAAACCTGAAGCTGAGCTCCCAACTCCCCCAGGTACTGCACCAAGTTGTAGGTAAAGCTGTCGTAGTTGTCGATGACGACCAGCACGATAGCATCCGGCAACGGCACCCCATTTTAGCACTTGCTTGAGCTGCTGTTCTTGATCCAAAGAAGCAGAGTAACTGGCGCTTTTTGCAGGGGAGCAGTCGACGCCCCAAGAAAGCTTGTATCCTAGAAGGTACAACCCACAGGAAGCAGTGAATTGGGCGGGTTTCCAGGTTTCCCAATGTTGATTTGGATCCCATGAGTGCGCTTCTCTCCCCGGCAACCGATTTGCTGGACGAGTTGCGGCAGCTTTTCCCCTTCGAGCTGGACGACTTTCAGATCCGAGCCATTCAGGTTCTGGCTGCTGGGGAATCGGTGGTGGTCTGTGCTCCCACGGGATCCGGCAAGACCCTGATCGGAGAGTATGCCATCTATCGGGCCCTATCCCAGGGCAAGCGGGTTTTCTATACAACGCCCCTGAAGGCCCTCTCCAACCAAAAGTTCCGGGATTTTGGCCAGCAATTCGGCCCAGAACAGGTTGGCCTGCTCACCGGCGACATCTCCATCAACCGGGAGGCGCCGATCTTGGTGATGACCACCGAGATCTTCCGCAACATGCTCTATGGCACGCCGCTCTCTCTGGCCGTTCAGAGAGGAGCCTCCGGCGATGGGATGGAACCTTGGGAGGAGGCGGAGGCCTTGAGTCGGGATCCCTTGCGAGAGGTGCAGGCGGTGATCCTGGACGAATGCCATTACATGAACGACCAGCAGCGGGGCACCGTCTGGGAAGAAGCAATCATCTACTGCCCCCCCACGATCCAGCTCATTGCCCTTTCTGCCACCCTGGCCAACAGCGACCAGCTCACCGATTGGATGAACCAGGTGCATGGCCCCACCCATCTGATCGACTCCAACCACCGCCCGGTGCCGCTGCAATTTCACTTTGCCAATCGCAAAGGGCTGTTCCCCCTGCTGGAGCAAACCGAGTCCGGCCAGTGGGTTTGCAATCGCCGCCTGAAAAGCAAACTCCCCAAGTCAGGTCAGTCTCCCTATGGGGGAGTGCCGGATATGGTGCAGGTGGTGGAGAACTTGCGCCAGCGGGACATGCTGCCGGCCATCTATTTCATCTTCAGTCGCAAAGGCTGTGATATGGCCGTGGCCAGCGTAAGGGATCTGGACTTGGTAGCCAGCGAGGAAGAACGGCAGCAGTTGGCCGAGCAGATCGACCGCTTTTGTCGAGAAACGCCCGAAGCTGTCCGCCGAGATCAGTTGGATGCCCTTTACCGGGGTATTGCCGCTCACCATGCCGGCATGTTGCCTGCCTGGAAGGGACTGGTGGAGCATCTGTTTCAGCAGGGGCTAGTGAAGCTGGTCTTCGCCACTGAGACTTTGGCCGCCGGGATCAACATGCCCGCCCGCACAACTGTCATCTCCTCCCTTTCTAAGCGCACCGACAACGGCCACCGCCTCTTGACCGCTTCCGAGTTCATGCAAATGTCGGGCCGAGCCGGACGGCGGGGCAAGGACATCATCGGCCATGTGGTGACGGTGCAATCCCCGTTTGAGGGGGCCCAAGAAGCTGCGCGGCTGGCCACCTCTGGAGCGGATCCCTTGGTGAGCCAGTTTACCCCCACCTATGGCATGGTGCTGAACCTGCTGCAAAAGCACTCTTTGGAAGCAGCACGGGATCTGATCAACCGCAGCTTCGGCCAGTATTTGCTCTCGTTGCAAAAGTTGCCCGAACAACAGGAGATCCTGCACACGCGCGCCGAGCTGGAGGAGATCGACCGTCTCTTGGGAGGCATTGCCGACGAAGATATCGCCCGCTATGAGAAGATGCAGGCGCAACGGCGGGAAGAACGACGCATTTTGCGCTACTTGCTCAAACAACGGGAAGCTGAGCCGGATCCCACCTTGCGGCTGTTGGCCTTTCCCCACATTCATGCCCAAGAGGAAAAAATCCGTGCCCTAGAAGCTCAAATCCGAGAGAACCCCGCTCACCAAGTGGGGAAAAAATTGCTGGGTTTGCGAGAAAAACGCCAGCGCTTGCTCAAGCGCCTCGAGCACCTGGAGCGGCAAAGCGATTCCGTGCAGGAGTTGCGCTGGCAGCAATTTATGGCCTTGGTGGGGGTGTTGCAGGATTTCAACTGTCTGCAAGAGTATCAACCTACCGATAGCGGAGAGGTGGTGGCCGCGCTGCGGGGGGATAACGAGCTCTGGCTGGCGCTGGCTCTGCTCTCGGGTGAGTGTCAGGGCTGTGCTCCTCATCATTTGGCCGGAGTTGTGGCTGCCTTGGTCTCAGAGGCTCCCCGTTCAGGTACCTACAGCCGGCTGCGCACCTCGGGGCTGGTGGAGGATGTGCTGCACGGATTGCGGGGTTTACGGCGGCAGCTGTTCCGCAGCCAACGGCAACACCAGGTGTTTCATGTGCCGATCGGGTTTGAGCCCAGCTTGGCCGGGATCGTCGAACATTGGGCGCAAGGGATCCCTTGGGAAACCCTAGAAGCCAGCACCAACCTAGATGCCGGAGACTTGGTGCGCCTGATCCGCCGCACGCTGGATTTGCTTTCTCAGATCCCTTATGTTCCCCATCTGCCGGCGGAGTTACGGGAAAATGCCCGTCAAGCCCAAAAAATGCTGGATCGCTTCCCGGTGAGCGAGTTGATCTAGCGAGCTCAGACCGTTTGCTGTTCAGTGAGGTTGCAGCTCTATGATGCCCGCCGGTGAACCCACCCTCAGGGATGTGTTGAGTGTTATTGAAGAGATCCGGCAAGATGTGGAAGAGATCCGACAGGATGTGGAAGGACTCCGGCAGGATGTCTCCAGAACCAACGAGCGGCTAGAAGCCCTGGCAGCCGATCAAGCAAAGCGCTGGGCCGAGCAGGAAAGACGTTGGGCTGAGCAGGAGAGACGTTGGGCCGAGCAGGGGATAGAAAACCGGGTGATCCTAGAACGAATTGACACCTATCAAAAGGCTAGCGCCCAAGTGGTTAACCTGGCTTTTGCCTTGATTGGAGCTGCCACCGTAGCTCTTGTCGGCATCGTCCTACGGTTGGCCGTTAGTCTATAGTCAGCTGGTTCGGCAAAAACTTCGGCAGGCAGGATGGCCTTGCTTCTCTATTCGGCAACTGGTACGGCTTGTCCTTGAGTTTGGCATTCCGAATGGCCATCTCTGACAGGGCCATGTCCCACCCCGTCTGTTATATCCCCTATTGTGTCCCACTTTAGCCTGGATTACAGTGGGTTTCCCCGGTCTATCGTGGACACTAAAAAGCCCAGAAGCCTTGCTGGGTAAGAGCTTTCTGGACTTCAGTGGACGTCATCGGATTACGGAGAGAGTGGGATTCGAACCCACGGTGAGTTGCCCCACACAGCATTTCCAGTGCTGCGCCTTCGACCACTCGGCCATCTCTCCAGATTGAGAACAGGGGCGACTTTCCAGAGAGCTAAAAAGTCAGCTTTGTGATCCTAGCAGAGGATGGAAGCCATCAATGAGATCCTTTGGGCTCCCCAGGCCGAAACATTTGCAGCAACACTTGCCGGCGAGAGCACCGCCAGTAATCAACATGGGATCCGATCAACCCCGTCTCATTGATCTGCATCTCTGTCCAGCCGGGGATGCACAGGCGGGGACGCCAAGGCAAAGCCAAAGAACCGCTTAGGATCCACTCGGTGCGGATCTGGCTGCCGGTTTGTCGAATATCCTGCAGCTCGAGACGGATATCCTCTATCCAACGCCCTATCCCCTCGATCATGCGGCGATAGCGATCCAAGCCGCGAAACTCGTTGAGGGGATCCCGGAAGTAAACCTGCGGGTCGTAGATCGCATAGGTCTGATCCCGGGGAAAGCGAGCGTAATCTGCCCGCAAGATGGCCACCAGATCGGCGCTAGGCGGGGCTTGGGAAGGAAGGCTCATGTCTTGGCCACGACAGAAAGAGACACCGTTTCTCCGGGGGCAGGGCAACACAACCGGATAGATTGGGACGTGGCGGCATTCAAGGCTGCCAGCTTTTCTCGAAACTCCTGCAGGCTGCCCAAGGGGCGGATCTGGGCGGCAAACCAGCCGTGGTAGTCCACCTCTCCCATCGCGGTTGGGATCACCTGCTGGGGGCGTAGGGCTGCCACCACCTCCAGGGCCCGCTCTGGCCCCATGATCACCTCTCCCAAGAGGGGAAAGATCTGCCCCACCACCGGGATCAGCAGAGTATGAATGGGGCACAATTCCTGCTGCAATCGCAGCCGGATATCCGGTTGGGAAAGATGAGGCTCGTAGTAAAGCCGTGTCTGAGAGGGCACCTCTTCCAGCAGATAGCCCAGCTCACGGACAGGCCCTAGGGGCGCACCGGGAATGGCCGTGACGCGCAGATCCCCCCACTGAGCGGACTGCCAGGGATCCAGAGCCTGAACCGTTGCAAATCCTAGACTCTTCACTACTCTGGCTGCAGCCGGCGAGGCCAAAACGGGGATCCGCTTATCCAGGCGCTGCAACGTTGGTGGGTGGCAGTGATCCGGCTGGGCTTGGCTGAGGAGGATCCCGTCGATTTTGGGCAAGGTCTCCGGCGTAAAAGGGAGCGGCTGGCGGTGCTCCAGGCGGATGAACCAGGGGATCCCCAGAAACACCAGGGGATCCACCAGCCACGGATCCAATAGGAAGGTTTGCTCCCGGGTGTGGATGAGCCAACTGTTGAGGTCGATGCGGGTCAGTTGCATGAGTTTGAAGTGAGGTTATTGCCCGGTAATGGAGAGATCGGCAACCCAGATGCGGGGACACAGCCCACCCGGTGTGACTTGCGGCTCGGGCTCGACGTAGAAAATCGACTTCAACAGCTCCAGGAAGTCTCCGGCCACCGTGGCCGCTTCGATGCTGATGCGTTCTCCTTGGCGCACCCACCACCCCTGAAACGGCAGCGAGAAGGATCCCTGTAGGGGCTTAACGCCGGCATGAAGCGCTTGCAGCTCATCGATCCAAACCACATTTTCAGCCGTAGCCAAGTCATAGGTGCTCTCCGGCGGTGCCCCGGCAAACACATGGTAGTAGTGGGCGGCAACTGTGACCTTGGCGCCGATGTTGGCATGGCCGGTGGGCTTGGCTCCTAGGCGCTTAGCCGTACCGGCGCTGTGCAAAAAGTGGGTCAAGACTCCATTGGTGATGAGAGGGACACGGCGGGTGGGGGTGCCTTCTCCATCAAAGCTGATCGCTCCCACATTGGTCGGGTGTAGGGCATCGTCACACACCGATAGGAGAGGCGAGGCAATGGTCTTGCCCAGGGATTCTGGGGTGGACAGGCTTTGGTTGTCCAAAATGTTTTGAGCATTGAACACATTGGAGAAGGCGCTCAACAAACTCAAAAAGGCTTCTCCGGAAAAGACCACTGTGTATTTTCCAGAAGGGATCCGCTCGTACTCCAGATGGCTCATCAATTTCTCAGCAGCTTCCTGCACACAACCCTGGATATCCAACTCATCCAGGCTGCGGGCCACTCGCATGGCTCCGGCGCTGCGGGGTTTGCGACCTTCTTGCTCTGCCTTGCTGTAGAGAAAAACCGAAGCGAGGGTATGCTCCTCTTGTCGTAGGGCTTGGTGGCTGTTGAGGTAGAAGCGGTTGATTTGCCGCTGCGCTAGGCCGTTGTAGGGCACCCCCTGAATGGCGGGATGGGATCCCAGCAGTGCCTTTTCAGCAGCCACCAACTGTTCCAACAAGTCGCCGGCCAAAGCCAACGGCCCTTTGTCGTTACAAGGCTGAGCAATGGGCAGAGTGGCTTCCGGGCTGAATTGAGGGGCATGTTCCCGCACGCCAAAATGGCTGGCTTCAAAGGCCGTTTGCAGGGCCAGTTCTAGCCCCGCCTCATCCACATCGGTGGTGGAGGTCACCCCCACCTGACCCTGGTCGTTCCAGGCCCGCACTGTCACGCTGCAGCGGTGGGAAGCCTTGACCTGGCGAGGTTCCCCATGATCTACCTGCACGCTGGTTTCGTCCACTTGAGCCCCGTAGAGATCAAACTGATGGATCCCCAACCGCTGGGCACAGCTTTGTGCCTGTTCTGCCAACACCTCGACTTGCACCATTGCCACTCCCCAAGTTCCTGTTGCCATCCAGCGCCTCTAGTAAACTACCCGCACTCATGCTGACGCAGAGCGCTCCGCACCGCTAAAGCGAAAGAGGTCTGGAAAACTCGCTCCGACCCCGTTTTGCGCAAGTCAATGACCACCTGCTGCACCGATAGGTGAGGATACCTCCGATAGAGTCGGAGCCGAGCCACTTCTCCCATGAGCCAGCGGGCAAACTGCTCTGGGAAACGCTCGGCCAGATATTTGCAGACGTTGTCATAGGCCATGTCGAGGTGGATCCCTGGAATTAGCGACCGCCCACGGTAATGGAATCTACCTTGATGTGAGGCTGCCCGACGGTGACGTAAATGCTGCCACTTACAGAGCCACAGAACCCAGCTGCCAAGCTGAGGTCCTTAGAACACATGGAAATTTTGGTCAAGATGTCTTTGGCTTCTCCGATCAGAGTGGCTCCCTTGAGGGGTTTGGTAATCTTGCCGTTTTCGATGAGATAGGCTTCTTCGACGGCGAAGTTAAATTGCCCAGTGGGGCCGACGCTCCCTCCCCCCATACGCTTGCAGTAAATGCCTTTGTCGATAGAAGCAAAAAGATCGTCCAATTCTGCATCTCCGGGGGCAATGTAGGTATTGCGCATACGGCTGGCGGGGGCAAAGGTGTAGTTTTGGCGGCGACCGCTGCCGGTGCGAGGGTGGCCGGTGCGCATTGAGCCAGCCCGATCCGCCAAGAAGTTTTTCAAAATGCCCTTCTCGATCAGCAGAGTGCGCTGGACGGGCATCCCCTCGTCATCCACATCCAGGCTGCCAAAGGCCCCTTCAGAGAGACCTTCGTCCCAGGCGGTGAGGTTTTTGTGGGCAATTTTCTGGCCTTTTTTGTCGGCAAAGGGAGTGGTTTTGCGCTCAATCTGGGTGGTTTCCAACAGATGCCCGCAGGCTTCGTGGAAGATAACGCCGCCAAAGGCGTTGGACATCACAATCGGGTAGGTGCCGGATTCCACATAGTCGGCATAGAGCATCTGGCCGGCAGCTTCTGCCAGTTCCCGGCTGTGGGCCTCCAGATCCCAACGGCGCAAAAAGTTGGGATCCCCAGTACCGCCGGAGCGTTGACTGACAGAGGCGCGATGGGATCCATCGGCACAGAGCAGCGTAGAGCTCACGGATTGGGTGAGGCGCACATCCCGCACAAAGGTGCCATCGCTGCAGGCCACCAGAATCTCTTGCCAATCGCGGAAATAGGTGGTGCGGCGGGACTGCACATGGCGGGCTTGGCGACCCAGTTGCTCGTTGGCTTTGAGCAGGATCTCCCCCATCTCCGCAATGGGGCTACATTCCTTCAACCAGCCATCTTTGCGGCGACGCTCGCCGTAGTCCTGCAGCATCTCCAGGTTGATGGCAGAAACCAGCGCTGTGGGGCCAGGAGGGGTGAAGCCCATCAGCGAAAGGCCCTTCTCCAGAGCAGCCTTGAGACCGGCAAAGGACAGATCGTTGGTGCTGACGTAGCAGTCGGCCAAGCCGCGAAACACCCGCACGCCGGCCCCGGTGGAGAGCCGTGGGGTGATGCTGGTGATGGCGTCATCTTCGGCCAGGCAACTGATGGAATTGCCCCGTTCTAGGAAAATCTCCACCAAGTCCGCACCAGCAGCCCGACCCCAACCCAACAAGGCAGAGAGGGGATCCCGCCAATCCTCGTCGAAGCGCTGTAGAGTATGACGGTAGTTCAGGTTGGGCAGTTCTTTGGACAAAAGCAGCATGGCAGGCTCAGGGAGTAGAGACGAGCTAAGGCCGGCGCAAGTTTTCGTTTTCTCAGTTTAACAAGGAGTAAAGGTTCTCCCCTGCCGGCAGGTTGGCCTTGAGCTTGACAAGGGCGGGGGAGCAATCGAAGATCGCTGCACAAGGAAACCTCGACTTGCAATGGCTGCCAAGAAAAGACCGCCGGAGCTTCAGCCCAGCCTGTTTGACGATCCCATCGAGCCGCCAGCCCCGGCGGAGGAGACACTCCCCCAGTGGGATCAGATCCCCCTGTCGGCCCAGGTGCCCATCCCCCCCGGCACTTACAGGGATTTGGAGCAACTGAAGCAGCATTGTTTGGTATGCCAGCGCTGCGAGTTGGCGGCCAGCCGTACCCATGTGGTGGTGCATCGGGGCAACCCCAAGGCAAGGATTTTAATCATCGGAGAGGGGCCAGGGGAAAGCGAAGACCTGCAGGGGCTGCCTTTTGTGGGCAAGTCGGGACAATTGCTGGATAAAATCCTGGCTTCGGTGGGGCTGGATCCCGAGCAGGACACCTACATCTGTAATGTGGTCAAGTGCCGCCCCCCTAACAACCGCGTGCCCACCCAGGAGGAGATGGACGCCTGCCGTCCCTATCTGTTGGAGCAGATTCGCCTGGTGGATCCCTGGATTATTCTGCTCACGGGGGCCACCTCGGTGCGCTCCCTTTTGGGCGAGAAGCGAGGGATCACCAAGATCCGCGGGGAATGGATCCAGTGGCAGGGACGCTGGTGTATGCCCATTTTTCACCCGGCCTATCTGCTGCGCAACCCAGACCGCACCCCTGGCAGCCCCAAGTGGTTGATGTGGCAGGATATTCAGGCGGTGAAGCAAAAGTATCTGGAACTCACCGGCACAGCACCGCCCCAGCCCAACTTTTGAGCCCATTTCCCCAAGCGCCCCTCCTCCCAAAGGAGAGCAAGGGATCCCTACCTTGGCTGATCCCCAGGTTTGAACCCAGTCAAGAGGCCAAAGCGGAGCAAGCCGGTGGCATAAGCCCGACGCATCAGGCCCAGCCCCAGCGCCCCGCGAACGGTAACCCAACCGCTGCGCAGCAAAGCCGGGATCCAGCGCCAGTCGCGGGCAGAAGCGATCACCTCATCCCAGAAAGGGGCCACTCGCTCCGACCAGTCGGCGCTGCGCACCTGCTCAAAGCCCACCTGTTGGGCCAGAGCCTCGTAGCTGGAGAGGCTGATCACATAGGGCAGGCAGTACACCTCGTAGATTTTCTGCAAAAGCTGTTGATCCTGCCGACTCAGGGATCCCTCGCGGTGGCACCAGGTTACCACCATCACCTGCCCGCCCGGTTGCAAGACCCGCCAGCCCTCGGCCAGAAACTGCCGCTTATCCGGCATGTGCTCGCCGCTTTCCAGAGACCACACCAGATCAAAGGTGTTGTCTGCAAAGGGCATCTCCAGGGCATCGGCCACCTGAAATCGCACCTTGTTGCTCAGGCCGGCCTCTTGGGCGCGCTCCGTAGCCCGCTTGGCTTGGACGGGGCTGAGGGTAATGCCCGTAACCTGTGCCCCAAAGCGCCGGGCTAATTCCAAACTGCTCCCCCCAATGCCACAGCCAAGATCAAGAATGTGCTGGGGAGGGCAGGGATCCCCGATCTGGCCCCACTGGATAACCCTATCAATCAAGTCAATCTGAGCTTGGCGGCGATCCTTGCCGGTTTGGCCCGGCTCGTAATAGCCATGGTGCATGTGCTCCCCCCACACCCGCTCCCAGAGGCCGGAGGAGGCATCGTAGAAGTGGCGAATGCGTTGGTTGAGGGTGGAGGTCATGGCAACAGATCTCCATGGCTTTTTTATTTTGGATCCTCTCGCCCGGTGAAATCTGATGGGGAACCCTTGTAACCCAACTCGCGCCAGCCGGACGGAGCCATAGTAACAGACCCTTTCCGGGCTCACCTTGGAGCAGAAAGCGATCCCAGCGCCCAAACCAACCGCTGCACAGCACTCAAGAGCACCAGAATTGCCATCAGCCCAAACAAGCCCACCATGTACTCTGGGAAAAGGAAAAACAAGCCGTAGAAAAAGATGGTTTCGCTGCCCTCGATAAGCCCCGACGGCATACTTAAGCTGGTCAGTTCATCCAAGGATCCCGCCCCGCCGGAACCGTCTGTCCTCATTGACCCGCAACGCTGTCGCGAACGCCGTTTTTCCAACAGCCCTGCCAAATACATCCAGGAGCAAAGGTTGATGTAAAAGCTGGCCAGCATCAGAGCCAGAGAAGCATAGCCCAGCAGGGATCCCTGGTGAAAGGCCAGCCCCAGGGGAACGACTGCGTAGACCACCACGTCCAGCAGCATATCCAGGTAGCCCCCCAGATCGCTTTGCCGTCCCTGCAGACGAGCCAACGTGCCGTCCAGCCCATCCATAAACCGGTTCAGCAACCACAGGCCCAGCCCCCACCCGTAGGCCCCATAAGCTGCCGCCACGCCAGAGGCCAGGCCCACAGCAAACCCCGACAGGGTAATGGCTAGGGGATGCACCTGTTGGAGAGGGGTTTGCAGCACTGGAGCCAACAGCCGCTCCTTCCACTGCCTAAGCACCTTATCCAGCAAGAAACACTCCTTTCTTATTGCTCTGCAACGCTGTTGCCGATGATCACCACCGGCTGGGATCCCACAAAACCTCTGGATTCAATTTTCTTGCTCCGCACCGCCAACGCGATGGAAATCATCATCCCAGAATCATCCCAGATGATGAGAATGCTACTGAAGGGAGGTCAGAGCAAAGTGCTGTGCCTACGGCAAAGGAACCGCACCGCTGTTGCGAATGAAGCGGATACCTACGCGGAGTATGTTTGCTCTGGCCCCTTTCCTCTACCGGAAGTGCTGCGGCAAGCCTAGGCTGGGACAAAGCCTGTGGGTAAACTAAAGGTTAGGCTGGGTAGCCTATCGCCTGGCGGACTGTGTGCTCCTTAACTCGGTGTTCGCGGCACCTTTTTCTCCCTCAACTCCAACATACCTACGAGCGAGTCCATGAGCGAGACCCCCACTTCCCCAGCAGAAGCGTTCGCGGCACCAGAGTCGGTCATTGCCATCACCGGCCTGACCAAAACCTATCGCACAGGATTTTGGCTGAACAAGGTGGTCAGCCCTCTCAAAGATTTTTCTCTGACTGTGGCCCGCGGAGAAACCTTTGGGCTGCTGGGGCCCAACGGGGCCGGGAAAACCACCACCATCAAATGCCTACTGGGCATTGTGGAGCCCACCCGCGGCAGCGGCACTTTGCTGGGCAAACCCCTGGGGGATCGCTCCATCAAGCAACAGGTGGGATATTTGCCGGAGAACCCCTATTTTTACGATTACTTGACGGCATGGGAGTTTCTCCAGTTTGCCGGCAAGGTGTTTGGTCTGCCCAATAGCCTGTTGAAGGAGCGGATCCCGCAACTGCTGGAGCTGGTGGGGCTTTCTATAGATACGGCCCGCAAAAAACAACTGCGCACCTACTCCAAGGGCATGCTGCAGCGCACTGGCATGGCCCAAGCGCTGATCAACGACCCAGAGCTGGTGTTTCTGGATGAGCCGATGTCGGGACTGGATCCCATGGGCCGCTATCAAATGCGCGAGATCATTCTGTCCCTCAAGCAGCAGGGCAAAACGGTGTTTTTCAACAGCCATATCCTGGCGGATGTGGAAGTTATCTGCAACCGAGTCGGCCTGATCATCGGCGGCAAATTGGTGCATCAGGGAACTTTGGATGACTTGCTGGGAGAGAGCAAAAGCTATCGGGTACAGGGGCACGGTGGCGCCGTCGAACAGTTCCGCGACCGCCTAGAGCACTTCTCGATTCAGGGATCCCATTGGTCGGGGGAATGGAGTGGATCCCTACCGGAGTTGCTGAGCCTTTTGAACCAAGCGGGGGCACTGGTCACCGACTTGCATTGGCAACGGCAATCCCTAGAAGAATTCTTTGTGGAGCAAGTGCGGGCCATTGAGGGGGATCATCCGGTCTCTGCGTAGACTAGCCGCTGGCGTTGGAGAGAGCAAGGCGGAGTCCTCATGTGCCCCGAGCCTTTCCCACTAGGGAACCACTGCTAGCCGGCGGCAATGACGGATCGGTAGTAGTTCTCCAACTGTTGGGTGGCTGCCGACCAACTCCAGCGTTCTGCCTCTTGGCGGGCTTGCTGTCGGAAGAGCTGCCGCTGCCCGACGCTGCTCAGGAGTTGCTGGGTAACCTGGACAAAGTCGCTATCCGAATTGGGATCGAACAGAAAGCCATTGCGCCCACTGTCCACCACATCGGTAATGCCACCGCAGCGGGGGGCGATCACCGGACAACCGGCAGCCATGGCTTCCAACAGAACCAGCCCCAAGGTCTCGGTGCGGGAGGGGAACACGAACAAATCCGCCGAAGCAAAGGCCGCTGCCAGAGACTCCCCCTGCAGATAGCCCGTAAACACCACATCGTAGCCGGCAAAATGTTGCTCCAGGGATCCCCGCTCTGGCCCATCTCCCACAATAGCCAAGCGGGCTTGGGGGATCTGCTCCAACAAGACCCGGATCCGCCCTACTTCCTTCTCAGCCGAAAGCCGTCCCACGTAGAGCAAGAGAGGCCGTTCCGGTTGCCCCGCCGTGAGCCGAGCCCGCATTTCTGAACTGGCCGCCTGGGGATGAAACAACTCCGTGTCCACTCCTCGCTGCCACAGCTGCACCCGCTCAATGCCGTGGGCGCTCAGCTCCTGCATCATGGCCGTCGAGGTGCAAAGATTGACCCGCGCCAAATTGTGCCCCAGCTTCAGGAGATTCCACAAAACCCCCTCCAGAAAGCCCAGCCCATAATGCTGCAGATACTTCGGCAGATGGGTATGGTAGGAGGCCACCAGCGGGATCCCCATCGTCTGGCTGTAGTAGAGGCCCCCCAATCCCAAAACTGCCGGGTTCACCACGTGGATCACATCCGGTCGGAAACGGCTGAGCAACTTGCCGATGGCCGGGCCAGGGGCGGCCAGCTTCAACTCTGGATACAGAGGCAGCGGCATCCCCGGGATCCCGTAGACCCGTGCCCGTGCAAACCGCCGGGGGGCTCCCCGGGGCGCGACGATGAGCACCGAGTTGCCTCGAGCGGTTAGGTGACGCACCGTGTGGCAGAGGCGGGTAACGATGCCATCCACCTTGGGCAGAAACGTCTCCGTAAATAGGGCTATGCGCATCAGGGATCCCAAGCCTACTGTTATTGCTCCGCAACGCTGCTGCGACCGCGCTACTCGGACGGAGCCCTTAAAGACTCTAGAATGAGTGTTGCACAAAACGACAACGCCGCTACGACTTCCGTCAGCAGACTTGAGTACCTCACTCCACCGGAAAAGAATGGGGCGTTGGCTCAGGTTCGGTGAAAGTCTGCACCTGGCCTTGACCAAGCGTATCTGCGGCGGTTTTGCTGATCAACAGTAAGGTCGCCGCCAGGGCCAGCCCAATAACATCCCGCCACATGCTCCACTCCTCAGCTCCTCACTCCTCTTGCCCATTACTGTAGCGGCGGTTTTCTCGACTTGGCAGGGATAGAGGACGGATTTTTACATAACACGAACCACTGCCAAAATTGCGGCTTTGCCCCCTGCCGGCTAGTCCCGGAACGTCAGCTGCAAGCTGGTTATCAGCAGCACCAAAGAAGAGACCGCCATCACCCCTCCCCAAAACCAGTAGGGCAAGAACAAGTTTTGGGCAATCTGGCTGGAATCGGAGTGGATCACCTGCCCGTTGATCACAGCAGAGGCCGTAAACAAGTAGTCGAGCTGGTGGTAGGTGCTCACACAGGCCTGCACCCCCAAAAACTGTGCGGCAAAGCCCCGCAACCAAGGGGAAGCCCAGCAGCCGACCGCCAAGATCCCCAGCCCAATAGCCGGGATCAGCAACAGGCCAAATAGAGAGCGCACCCAGAGCACCGCCGACAGCAACAGCAGGGATCCCAAAGCCAACAACCCCAACTGGGCCGTACCTTGACGACGAGAAGCCAGGATAAAAACCGCCCCGGCCATTGGGGGCCCCATTGGCCCACCGGCGGCCACCAAAGCTCGACCCACCGGCCCCAAAAACAAGTGCCCACTGTGAAAGGCCAACCCCGACCCGTCGGGATAGATCTCCAGACGATGAAACTCCCCACCCAACAGCACTGCCGTCAAGCCGTGGCCCATCTCATGAAACCAGGTGGCCAGAATCGTAAAGGGGTAGAGGATATAGTTGCCCCAGGGGAGCTGCCAGAGCAAGACCGTCAGACCTGCAGCAACCACCAGCCAAACCAAGCTGTGCCGGTTAGGTCTTCCAGAAGGGGGAGAAGGCAGCTCAAACTGAGTCATCATCAGCAGGTGGATGGAGAAAAGGCCTAAGATGGCCCATCGCCCCAGACGACTGCCGGCGGGAAAAAGTTCCACATAGGCCAAGAAAATAGCCAGGCCAACTCCCCTGCTGGGAGAGGGGCTAGGTAGGCTGAAAGAGCCCCTGAGGGATCCCTGTCTATGGCCACCTTCCTGCGCGACTGGAGCTACCGCTTTCCCTGGCTTTACCGCAGCATCAGTCGCGGGGCTGCCCTGGCAGTGGGCGGATATGAGCGGTTGCGGAGATTGCCCACGCAAGGGATCCAGATTCATCCCCAGGATCGGGTGTTGGATCTCTGCTGTGGCCCGGCTGAAGTGACCCCACTGTTGGCGGAGCTGAGCCAGCAGGTGGTGGGCCTGGATGCTTCCCCCAAAGCTCTAGCGGCAGCCCGCAAACGCCTTCCCCAGGTGGAGTTTGTGGAGGCCTTTGCCCAAGATATGCCCTTTCCCAATGCCAGCTTTGATTGGGTGCATACCAGCTTGGCTCTGCACGAATTGTCCTTCGCCGACTTGGAGCAGGTGCTGCGGGAAGTGTGGCGGGTGCTCAAGCCGGGGGGAGGACTCTTGATTCTGGATCTGCACGCGCCTCGACAACCCTTGATCTGGCCTGGGCTGGCCCTCTTTTTGGCCCTGTTTGAAACCGAGACCGCCTGGGAGCTACTCAAGCTGGACTTGCCCGAGCATTTGCAGCAGCAGGGTTGGCAATCCATCCGGCAGACCCTCCACGCTGGGGGAGCTCTGCAGGTTATCCAGGCGCGAAAGCCTGCCGCCTGAGCTGCACCCCTGAGAGCGGCAGTCAGCCCTGGTGCCAAAAGGGAGTGCCGAGGACAGGCGTACTGGGCTGAGCTGTTTCCTGAGGGATCATGGCCCCGGCCAGGTAGGCTCGGCGGCCTGAGCGCACCGCTTCTGCAAAGGCCTCGGCCATGGCCACCGGATCCCGGGCCAAGGCCACCGCCGTGTTTAGCAGCACCCCGTCGAAGCCCCACTCCATCACCTGGCAGGCATGGGAGGGCAGACCCAAGCCGGCATCCACGATCAGCGGCGCTTCAATCCGTTCCCGCAGCAGGCGTAAGCTGTAGGGGTTGAGAGGGCCTTTGCCGGTGCCGATGGGGGCCGCCCAGGGCATCACCACCTCACAGCCAGCATCCAAAAGCCGCTGGCAGAGCACCAGGTCGTCGGTGCTATAGGGCAGCACCTTAAAGCCGCGCCGGACCAGCTCAGCAGCAGCAGTGGGCAGTTGCACGGGATCCGGCTGCAGCGTGTAGTCATCCCCGATCAACTCCAGCTTGATCCAGTCGGTGCCGAACACCTCCCGCGCCATCTCCGCCGTTGTGATCACCTCCTGCACGCTGTGGCAGCCGGCGGTGTTGGGCAGAACTGGGATCCCCATCTTCTGCAACAGAGCCCAGAACCTCTGGGAAGTTTCTGGCCCCAGTGCCCCTTGCCGCCGCAGAGAAACCGTCAACAAACAGGGCTGCGCGCGCGCCACCGCCTGCTCCAAAATGGCTGGCGAAGGGTAGCGAGCCGTACCCAACATCAGACGGCTGGGCAATGGTTGGCCGTAGAGAACCAAAGGATCCTCATCGGCCAGAGTTGAGGGAGAGCAATGGAGAAGGGTGGACATGGCTGAGGCAGATAGAAAAGCGGACTTGAGCGCTAGCCGCCGGCAACCGGAGCGACGATCTCCACCTGGTCGCCTTCTTGCAGACGAGTTTGCTCGTATTGGGCACGCGGCACAAACTTCAGATTAACCGCTACCGCAAAAGGGCCGCTGGCCCCCACCTGAGCCACTGCCTCGGCCAAAGTGGTGCCTTCCGGCAAATCGTAAGGCTTCTGGTTGATCAAGACACGCATGGCGACAGGGACTCACCGGAAAGAGGGGCAGCCTGCACCTGAAAGGGGATCCCAAGCTGCTGAGCCAAGCGACAACTGCCCTGGTGAAGATACTCCAAGACAGCATCGTGGATGGCCGGGGAGATCAGAAAGCCATGGCGATAGAGGCCGTTGATCTGCAACAGGCGAGGTGAGCGCTCCACCACGGCTGGCAGGTTATCCGCCAAGGTGGGACGACATTGGCTGCCCAATTCCAGGATACGCGCTTCTGCAAAGGCAGGATGTACGGCGTAGGCGGCGCTGAGCAACTCCAAAGCCGAGCGAACGCTCACCGGCGAGCGATCCTCAGATTCGATTTCAGTGGCCCCCACCACAAACACCTGACCCGGCTTGGGAGCGATGTAGATCGGGTAGCGAGGGTGCAACAGCCGGGTTGGGCGCCGCAAAGAGACTTCTGGGGCATACAGGCGCACCACCTCACCCCGAACTCCGCGCAGCAGTCTTGGCCCGCCCCATTCTTTTTGGGATCCCAGGCCGCGGCAATCCAAAACCCAGCCTCCGGTTTGTTGCTGCCAGGCTTGGGCCTGCTTCAGATCCCAGGGGCAACCCCACTCCACCTCCACCTCGTGCTGCCGCAACTTGGCCAGCAGAGCCGACAACAGTTGGCGGTTGTCCAGTTGGCCCTCTTGGGGAAGATACAGGCCCTGCACAAATCGCCCGGCTACCGACGGCTCCAGCTCGGCAATAGCCTGGGCATCCAGCGGCTGAGGGCGGGGGAGATGCGGGAGGTGTTCCCCCACAGCGGCCAGTAGCGCCGAGAAGCGCTTGGCTTCCCCGGCATCTTGGCGGTGCCAGAGGATCAGAGTGCCTTCTTGCTGAAAGAAAACCGGCTGCGGCAAGCTGGCCAAAAGAGAGGGCCAACGAGAAAGGGCGTAGTATCCCTGGGCCACCACACTGGCTTCGGCGATGGCAGACTCGGCTAGGGGAGCCAGCATAGCAGCGGCAAAATGGGCAGCACTGCTCTCAACAGCAGCAGCAGGAGCCGCCTCCACAATGCGGACGGGATGCCCAACCTCGACAAGGCTGGCGGCCAACAGACGCCCCATCAGCCCAGCCCCGAGGACAAGGATGGGATCCCGCTGCGCTGCCCAAGGCAAAGTGATCCCTACTGCTGACGCAGCAGCGGATGGGCCCGTCAGGCTGGCTGCCGGATTTGTCAGAGAAGAGGAGGGTGGAAGGGTTAAAGTGCCCCGCACCACTGGCACGATGGATTCCATACTGGATCCCATGATAGGCTCTCGGGTTCTGCGATGAATCTGTTCCCACCTGTGCCTGCATTTGTTGATGGAGTGCTGGGCCAAGCTTCGCTGGAACGCCTTTTCACTTGGAGCTTTTTGTTTGATCTCGCTGTTGGTCTCCGGGATCCGTCTGGGGGTGCCGGTGTTGCTGGCGGTGTTGGGGGAGGTGATCACGCAGTGTTCTGGCATTCTCAATTAAACCGGAATGAAACATTTCCCTCTAGCCCCCTTCTCCCTCTGAGAGAAGGAATGGGGGTGAGGGCAGTGGCGCGGAGCGTTTAGGGGGTGTCTCAATCTAGTTTGAAATGACTATAGTTCCCCTCTCCCTTGGTGGAAGAGGGGCTGGGGGCGAGGGGGGATCCCTTGGGCTGAGAAGCGCCAAGGGTGGAAGTCCGTCAGGCAGTGTAGTAGGCAGTGCCTTTATTGACGAAGTCCAGTGTGTAGGCAGCCCGGTAGTTGATGGTTGGCTCAAATACGCCGGCCACCGTCATGCTGTCGAAGAAGTCTTGCCAGCGTTTGTCGGTCATGGCGCCAATGCCTTTTTCCAACGCATCGCCGGACAAGATGATGCCGTACTCCTGCAATTTCTCGAAGCTGTAGGCCAACTGGGCATCGGTCATCTCCGGGTTGTCCTGCTTGATCAAGCGATAGGCCGGACGGGGATCCTCCAAGAAGCTGTACCAGCCTTTGATAGAGGCATCCACGAATCGCTCCACCAAGTCGGGCTTGGTTTCCACCAGTTGGCGACGGGTTTCGATGGTGGTGGCGTAGGGTTTGTAGCCCAAATCCGCCAGGAGGAAGACCACCGGCTCAAATCCCCCTTCCCGTTGGATGGCAAAAGGCTCGGATGTCAGATAGCCTTGCTGAGCTGAGCTGGGATCCGCCAAAAAGGGGCCGGGGTTGAAGTTGTAGGGACGAACCTGATCGTCGGTGAAGCCAAAGCGGGCCTTTAGGTAGGGCCAGTAGGTGGCAAGCCCCCCTTTCGAGACGAAAATGGGCCGGCCCTTGAGCTCTTCAAAGCGCTGGGTGCCGGGGTGGGTCATGATGATCTGCGGGTCTTTTTGAAAAATGGCCGCCACGCACACCAAGGGGATCCCTTCTCGCACAGCATTGATCACCCCTGTGCTTCCCCCCATGGCAAACTCGGCAGCTCCACCGGCCAAAACTTGGGTGATGTTGATGCCGGGGCCACCCATCTTGATGGTTACATCCAGGCCATGCTCGCGGTAGATGCCGGTCGCCACCGCCTGATAGAAGCCGCCATGTTCCGCCTGAGCATACCAGTTGGTAGCATAGGAAACGCGATCCAGGCCGGATCCCTGAGCCACGATCAGGGTGGGAGAGGGTTTGCGCTGAGCTTGGGCGCCCCCTGCCGCCAGCAGACCGCCCCCAAGGGCTGCGGCTCCCACTTTGAGAAGCTGACGGCGGCTCAGAGCCTTGGTGTTCGAGTCAGAGGGTTGAGACGAAGCCATAATCCATTCTCCCTAAGCTAATCCTTGCAAGGTGTGAGGGGGCCAAAGATGCAGGTACAGCCTATTGAGGGGCTACGGATACGGTTGTAAACCTACTTGTTCTAAACCTCATCGGAGTCAAGCCTCAGAAACACGATGTTTTGTATCCCTTAAGTCTTGTATCCCTTAATTTGTGAACAGGCTGTAACTTGCGACACCCCATTAAGCCAGAAACCCTTGGGCAGAGCGGTATCTCCGGCTACCGGCACTTGCAGACGAGAGCCGTTGGCGTTCGGTTCCATCGGCGGGAGGCCAAGCTGCCCTGGGGCCAGCACCTCAGTTCGCAAATGGCAAGAGGAACAAAACCCGAAACCAGCCTTGCCCTGGTCTATCCCAAACCTGTAGCCACCGAACCTGACCGGCGCTCGAAGTAACCTGCAGATCTCATTCTGCCGCAATCTTGCTGGGTCAAAGAGCCCCACCCCTTGAGCATTTGCCGGAGCTGTTGGCAATTTATCCCCGGTCGGGATGGAGTTGCGGCCAATTGGAGAGCTTGCTTTCTAGAGCTTGCTTTCTGCTAAGGCAACCCGCTATGCTACCGCCCAGATTGAGGCATTCTCCCGTGGCAAGTCAGCAGCTTCGTGTTTATGTCCCCCCTCACCCGCTCATTAAGCACTGGCTAACCGTGGCTCGGGATGCGGAGACGCCCATGCCCCTGTTTCGCACGGCCATGTCGGAGCTGGGCCGCTGGCTAACCTATGAGGCGATGCGGGAGTGGATCCCCACCCAAACCGTTCAGGTGCAAACCCCTTTGGAACCCGTTGCCGCAGAGGTCATCGCGCCGGATACCCTGCTGGGCATTGTGCCTGTATTGCGGGCTGGCTTGGCGATGCTGGAAGGCTGTCAGGCCCTTTTGCCCCAGGCGCGGATCTTTCACATTGGCATGGTGCGGGATGAGGAAACGCTGCAGGCCAGTTGCTACCTCAATCGCCTTCCAGAGCGGATCCCTGAACAGATGCGCATTCTCATTCCCGAGCCGATGTTGGCCACCGGGGGCACGCTGCTCTGGGTTTTGGATGAGCTAAAAAAACGGGGGGCGGATCCCAGCTTGGTTAGAATTGTCAGCGCATTGGCAGCGCCCCCAGGGTTACAGCGGTTGGGATCCCACTACCCGATGGTGCAAATCTTCTGCGCCATGATTGACGAGCGGCTGAACGATCGAGGATTTATCTTGCCCGGGCTGGGGGATGCAGGGGATCGTGCCTTTGGCACAGAAAACTAGCCACTGACCCACTCAATCTGTCTGTCTTCTCTGCTGCTGGTTTTTGAGCCAAGATCTTCGGCGACACACGCATTCTGTAGTGCTCAATCGAGCTTTTACCACTTCTGGCGCACGGATTGCCCATTCACCCAGATGCTTTGAGGGAGAGCATTTGGGGCTAACCCCCCTCAGGTTGGTCAAGCTATTGGATCATAGGTACTGTAGGACGCTTCAGCCGGTCGTGCTGCTTGAAATTTTGACGGGGCCAGCGCCTTTCCCTTTCCTGCGCCTATGCGACTTGTCCTTACCAGTTTGGATGGCAGCTTGCTGGATCTAGAGTTCAACAGCTATGGTGCTGCCCGACAAGCCTTGGCTGCCCTAGAGCGCCGCTCCATTCCCTTGGTGCTCTACAGCCTGCGCACCCGCGCTCAACTGGAACATGTGCGGCGGCAGTTGCGCCTGGAGCATCCGTTCATCTGTGAGGATGGCTCTGCCGTTTACGTTCCCGAGCATTACTTCCCGGCGGGCATCCTAGACGAGCAGTGGCAACACCGACCGCCCTACTACGTGTATGCTTTGGGTCTGCCCTATTCTCGCCTGCGCAGCATCCTGCAACAGGTGCGTCAAGAGTCCCACTTGGATTTGATCGGGTTTGGGGATTGGACTGCCTCTGAGCTGGCCGCTGCCACTGGGATCCCTTTGGAAGAGGCAGAGCGGGCGCAGCAGCGAGAGTACAGTGAGATTTTCAGCTATTCCGGGGATCCCGAAACCCTGCGGGAAGCTTTTGCCCAGCAAGAAGCCAACCTCACCCAACATCTGCTGCGGGTGCGTCAGCTTCACTTCTCTAGCCTGCCGCAATGGTATCTGACCGGATGGATGCAGCCAACGATGGCCGCAGAACCCAATTGGTTACCGGGGGAACAGGCGGTGCAGCGGCTGCTGGATTGCTACCAACGGCATCTGGGCCCTATCAAAGCTTTGGGCATTGGGTGTTCCCCGCCAGATGTGGCCTTTTTGCGATGGTCGGAACAAAAAGTGGTGCTTCCCAGCCCCATTGCGGATAGTCTCTGGAGTGAGGCCCTGCCTCAATGGCAATTGGCTCAGCTCCCCGGCCCAGAGGGGTGGAATGAAGTGGTGTTGATGTGGTTGGAGGAAACAGATCATGGTGATGAATAGGCAGCAGATTGGTCGTCAGGCTGTACCCTTAGGCCTGAAAACGGTGGGGTGCCTGCTGAGCTTGGCGGTGGCCATGCCTGCCCACGCGCAACCGCCCATGACCCTACTGACAGGGGAGCCGACGGTCGCCCAACTGAAGGAAGACGGAGCTCGCTATCTGCAGATGGGCTTCCATACCTTGGCCATCAACGCCTACCGGAGCGCAATTGAACTGGAAGAAAAAACCTTGGTGCTGCCCAGCGAACGGGATCCCGACGTGCCTTTCAACCTCGGCTTGATCTATGCCCGTCAAGGCAAGCTGGCGGAGGCCCGCGCCGCCTTTCAGCGCTCGGTGGAGGTGGATCCCAGTGGCTTTAAGGCTCGCTATCAACTGGCCTTGGTGGATCTCAAGCTGGGGAACCTGGTCGCTGCCAAAGAGCAGCTCACCCTCTTGGCCCATGCCGCCAGCAACCATCCCGAAACCCACAGCCATATTCAAGCTCTGCTGGCCACTCTGGAGTCTGTTCCCTTGCCCGGCCAACAAGGGGAGAACCCGGCTCGCCCTCCAGCCGTTGAGTCAGAAGCCGCCAAGCTTTTGCTCGAACCTCAGAAAACAGAAACAGCCGCCCTGCCAACTGCGACTGAAAAGAAAGGGCCAGAGGAAGAGAAACCCCTCTCGCTTCTGCAGCGGCTCCGCCAACAGGAGCGGGACTAGTTCTCTCTCGGCCCAGACTGACAACCCATGAAGGCATGTAGCTGGATGCCAGGGATCCCGTCACCGGGCCTTGGGCTAGGCTCGCCCCTTTTGGGGATCCGACTGAGAATCCTCGGGCTGGGGCCCTTTGGTGGTGAACACCGTGGTGAACATCATCAGCATGCCTCCCCCCAAGATCAGCAGGGCTAATCCGCCAAACATCCAATTCATCCAAGCTTGAACTTCCATGGGGGAGCTCTCCAGAATACGAGAATCCATTGGGCAGTTTTATCCTACATCTGGAGAAACGGTGCCCAGCAGCTACTGATTGGCTCGGTAAAGCAACCCCAGCCCTACGGCGGCACAGATCAAGTTGGGCAACCAAGCCGCCATTGCTGGCCCCAGCGTCCCAATTTGTCCCAGCGCCTGGGTGATGAACAGCAGCACATAGAAGGCAAAGATAATCAGCACACTGATGCCCAACCCCAAAGAGGAACCGGTGCGTTGCGGGCGCAATCCCAAAGGCACCCCAATCAGGGTAAACGCCAGACACGCGAAAGGAATGGCATACTTTTGGTTGAGGCTGACCTGCAGACGGCGCACCCGTTGCAGATCTCCAGAACTGGCGATCACCTCGATGTAATGCTTCAGCTCCCGAATGTTCATTTCCTCAGGGCTGCGAATCTCCTGAGCCAGCTCCAGCGGCGCGCGAGGCAGACGCAACTCCTGCCGGCTGAAGGTGGCAATGTTGCTGTAGGTGCCATCCGGAGAAACGATGTAGTTGGTGCCATCCTCAAACACCCAAAGATTCTCTTGGGGATCCCAGCGCCCCCGCTGGGCCAGCAGAATTTGGTTGAGCGCCTCGTTGGAAAAATCCAGGACGATAATGCCGCGCATTTGCTTTCCATCGAAGCTGCGGGCGTAGAACTGACGGGTTAGCCCTTGTCGCCGGGAAAAGGTGCCGTCTGGCTCAGGCATGAGGATCTCGCCAAATTCTTGGTAGAGGATATTCTCCCGCCGGAAGTCCGGATCCCGATTTAAAGCTCGGTTCAAAGTCGTGGCCGCTTGGCGATTGCTCACCGGCACCACCAGCTCATTGAACAGAAACGTTAACGTCGTCACCAGCAAGCTGAGGACGAGGGCAGGCACCATGAGGCGGTAAAGGCTCACCCCGCATCCGCGCAAGGCCGTGATCTCGTTGTCGGCAGACAAGCGCCCATAGGCCAGCAACGTCGCCAGCAACATGGACATCGGGAACGTCAGGACGATGATCCCCGGCGCCCGCAACACAAACACCTGTAACGCCGCCGAAAGCGACAGACCCGCTTCCACCACCAGGCGCACCAGCTCAAACAGGGATCCCACCGCCATCACCAAGGTTGTGAAAGCTCCCACCCCAAAGAGAAACGGCAGCAGCATCTCCGAGAGGACATAGCGATCCATCAGGCCCACCGCGCAAACGAGGGAGAGCCTGTGGTCAGGCCGCTCGCGGGAACGGGCAGGAGGGAGAGAATGAAGTTTCACGCAACCCAAGGAAGTAGTAGGCAGGACAGCCGAAGGCTGCTAACGACTCTAGACCGGAACACTGGGCAATGAAAGGCTATCGCCTTCCTTTCTCAACCTAACCCGCCTATGATCGACCCCAAGTAAGCTCAGGCATAGAATTGGGCCGGGTTTGTCTTGGGAAGACTTTCGACATGGTTTCCTCCTCTTCCCCCTCCTGCAATCTTAGGAGTTTGCTGGAGCGGCTCCTGGAGCTGCGGCAGCAGGTTGTAGAGGGATCCCAGAAATACTTGGCCGCTTGGGGCTGCCTTACGAGCCCTCCTGCGGCCATCCACAACCTGGCGCGCTACCTGGCGCTGCGCCAACAGGATCTGCGCAGCTTGCAACTGGAGCTGGCGGCTGCGGGGCTGTCCTCGCTGGGGCGCTGTGAGTCGCGGGTTCTGGAGAGCCTGGATGCGGTGATTGCTATTTTGGCAGCCACCCAGGGTTTGACCCATACGGCACCCAGCTATGAAGAGTTTTACGCCGGGGATACGGCACTAGAGCAGCACGCCGAGGCGCTGTTTGGCCCTCCTTCTCCCCATCGCCGCGCGCGCATCATGGTGACCCTGCCCAGCGAAGCCGCCGAGCAGCCGGAGCTGTTGCTGCAGTTGTTGGAGCGGGGCATGAACGTGGCCCGCATCAACTGCGCCCACGACGAGCCCTCGGTGTGGGAGAAAATGGTGGCCCACTTGCGCCAGGCCGAAGCCCAGACCCAACGGCGTTGCAAGATTTTGCTGGACCTGGCCGGCCCCAAGATCCGCACCGGCCCAGTGGCCATGCCCCCTGGCAAAACCAAGGTGTACCGCGGGGATCGCATCCTGCTCACCGCGAAGGTTCCTGAGGCCAGCGCCGATATCTCCTGCCAGGTGACCTGCAGCCTGCCGGAGGTTTTGGCGCACCTGCAGGTAGGGGCAAGTGTTTGGATCGACGACGGCAAAATCGGCGCCCGCGTGGTAAGGATCGAGCCGGCAGGCGTGGTGCTGGAGGTGGACAAAGTTGCCCCTCAGGGCAAGAAGTTGCGAGCAGAAAAAGGCCTCAATTTTCGTAAACTACCCGGCTCCGACCGCTAAGCGGTACGGAGCGGGCTTTCAGTAGCCCTGAGCCTGCTCTGCTCTACCAGAGAACAAAACAGGCCCGAACCTCTAGGCTGGTTTACGGCAGCCCCCAAGAGCGCAATTACGTTTGCACCATTCAAGTCCGCATCTCCTTCCCATCCACAGTGCCCACACTTAAACTTCTTCCCACTGCGGTAGGATTGCGCAGGATCGGGATGGATGTGTAAACACTTGTGACAGGTCTGCGACGTGTAGGCAGGCGGCACAGGAATCAGAGAAACCCCTGCAACTCTCGCCTTGTATTCCAGAAACTGGCGTAGCTGGTAGAACGCCCAACTGTTGGCCCTGCGCCTTTCGGTTTTGCTGCGTGGCTGTTGATTGACTCTTTCACGGATCCCTGTCAGGTCTTCCAGAGCGATAGCGCTGTTGGTAGCTTTTGCCCTGGAGACAATAGCTTTAGAGATGCGATGATTGACCCACGTTTTTGCTACGCAACGCTGACGCGACTGAAAGCGTCTCTCCTTGCCAGACAGCCGTTGCAACAGTTCTCTGCATCTGCGCCGCGAACTGCGTGTGCCCTTACTGGCTTTGCGTTGGAGTACCGCCCTCAACCGGGAGTAGCGCTCTCGGACTCTGCTCAACTGCTGTCCATTCCAGTTGTCCCCCTCTGACGTATGGGCAATATCTGTCCTCCCCAAGTCCACCCCGATCACCTTGTCGGTATCTTGTTGCTTGGGTGTTTTTTCCTCTACGCAAATCTGGATGTAGTAGGAGCCATCTTTGCGCTTGACCAGGGTGGCAGATTTGGGGTTGGAACCAGCCAGCATCCCACGCTGGTAGTTGCCAATGGCCAGTTCAAAGCGTTCTCTCCCTTCCACCGTGGTCAGCGACACCGTCCAGTCTTTTTGACGGAACGAAAAGATGCGAGCGTCGTAGGTAACAAAGCCGCTCTTAAACTCCTTGACGGGACGCTTTTTCTGCTTAGCCACTTTGCGGGAACCCGCTACCCGTCTGCACACCTGTTGAGCCAAGTTACTGGACAAGCCAAACCGGGCTCGAATCTCGTAGTAGCAAAGAGATTGCAGCTTGACCGCGTTGACGATCTTCTCCTGCGTGTTCTGGTTGACCCAGTTCAATGCCTGTACAAAGGCATTCATCGTCGCGTCCAATTTGGCGGCTTGCGACTGGGCTACCTTGAGCTTGCAGGAGACGGTCAGGACTTGGGTCATGGTTCTATTGTAACCTCGCATTCCTCCCGGCACTGACCCTACGGGTACAGTGCGGGGCTCCTGCGATTTCTAGCTGACAGTCAGCTCCAGATCCGTTCCCTTAGCGACAAAGACTGCCAAGACCTGGACTTTGTGGTGCGGCATGCCGACTTAGTGGGCTATTCCTTTGTCCAGCAGCCAGCGGACTTGCAGTTGCTGGTTTCTGAGCTGGAGCGGCGGCAGGCTCGCCCCGATTTGGGCTTGATCCTCAAGATGGAAACGCAGCAAGATGGAAACGCAGCGGGCGGTGAAAAACCTGCCGGCCTTGATCGCGACCGTTGCCGGCTGCCGGCCCCTGGGGGTGATGATTGCCCGTGGCGATCTGGCTGTGGAGATCGGTTGGCTGCGCTTGGGCGAGATCCAGGAGGAACTGCTGTGGATCTGCGAGGCAGCCCAGGTGCCGGTGGTCTGGGCTACCCAGGTGCTGGATCAGCTCACCAAGGAGGGCTTGCCCTCGCGGCCTGAGCTTTCCGATGCGGTGATGTCTGCCCGCGCCGAATGCGTGATGCTCAACAAGGGCCAGTATTTGCTGGAGGCGGTCGCCCTCCTGGACGAGCTGCTGGCTCGGATGCAGACCCACCAGCACAAGAAAAGCCAACGCCTGCGAGCTCTGTACTCCTGGAGGTGACCTGGAGCTGCCCTAGAGACGGAACTTCTCCCCCAGGTAATACTTGCGCACCAAGGGATCCGCCGCCAGCTCCGCCGCCGTGCCCTTGGCCAAAATGGCCCCGTCGTTGAGGATATAGGCCCGGTCGGTGATCTCCAGCGTCTCCCGCACGTTGTGGTCAGTAATCAAAACACCGATGCCCCGTTGCTTGAGCTTGGCCACCACCTCCTGAATATCCGCCACCGCGATGGGATCCACCCCCGCAAAGGGCTCATCCAGCAGCAGAAATTTCGGCCCGTGGATCCCAGCGGCCAAGGCACGGGCGATCTCCGCTCGGCGACGCTCCCCCCCCGATACCTGCAGGCCCAGGCTGTGGGCCACGTGGGCGATGCGAAACTCCTCCAGCAGTTGGTTGAGCCGCTGCTGCCAGAGGCGGCGAGGCACCCCCGTTTGCTCCATGATCAGCAGCAGGTTGTCTTGGATGCTGAGGCGACGAAAAATACTCGGCTCCTGGGCCAGGTAGCCGATCCCCAATTGGGCCCGGCGATGCATGGGCAGGTGGGTGATGTCTTGGTCATCCAACCAGACATGGCCGCGGTTGGGCTGGATCAGGCCAGTCATGATGTAGAACGTGGTGGTTTTCCCCGCCCCATTGGGGCCCAGGAGCCCCACGATTTCCCCCTGCTGAATGTTCAGGCTAACGTCGCTCACCACCTCACGGCGGCCATAGCGCTTACAGATGTTTTCTAAGTAGATCTGCATAGGGCCGGCACAGGGCTGCTGATCAATGCTTACTGATTCTGTAGGGCTGATTCTCTCCAACCGACAGGGATCCCGGCTGCCACAGCGCACAGGCTACTTCCTCAAAGATGCCCCAAACCCCGCCCACAATCCAGGGGAGTGTAGGCAAAGTGGATCCCTCTCAAGCCAACTGGAGGGATCCTTAATGGGGTTCTCATATAGCTCACGGCAACTGCTCGCCCCCCTCAAAATGGGATCATTTCACTAGGGGATCCCTGGCCTTCCCATGCTTCGCTGCCCAGCTTGCTACTGGCTCAACTCCAACTCCGATTATCGCTGTCGTCGCTGTGGGCACTTTTTGCGCCATCGCCCGCTTCCTGTTGCCGAGAAACTCAACCCAAGAAGGCCAACAACCAGCCCTGCCGGCTGGCGGGAAATCCGCTGGGATCGCGTCCTGACTTCCTCGGCAATACTCGGGGTTTTGGTGGGGTTGGGGCAACTGTCTTGGCATTGGGTGCAGCCGCTGCTCAAAGATCCACCCCTTCCCAGTGTTGGCAACGGCCCGGCAGCTTCGGGACGATAGGACTCCAAACGTCATCCCGCCCTGAGAGAGCCTGCTATCAGGTGGGCCAGACAGACCTGCGGAGTGGCCGAAGCCAGAAGATGCCACTATCATGTGACCAGCGCAGAACCATCCCCCTCTGCTGTGTCCCTTCACGTAAACCTTCAAAATTGTGAGGCTTGGTAACCATGAACCTCAATCTCAAAGTTCCCGCCATTTGGGCACTACTGGCCACGGCAGCCTTGGCTTCCTCTGCCGCAGCCACAACCTACAACTCTTGTTTTATGCGCTACCTCATGGCTTCCCGCACCTGTCCCAACTGCCGCCTGGGATCCATTGAGCTGAGCAATCTGGATTTGGCGGAGGCCAATTTCAGCGGTTCCGATCTCATCGAGGCCAATCTGGAGCGCACCATCTTGACGGGCGCCGATCTCAGCCAGTCTTACCTGGTGGGGGCCAATTTGCGGCGGGCTCAATTGGGGGGAGCCAACCTGAGTGGCGCTTACCTGGAGGGGGCAGACTTGCGGGGGGCCAACCTGCGGGGGGCCGATCTCTCTTCTGCATCCCTGTACGGCGCCGACTTGCGGGGGGCCGATCTACGCGACGCCAACCTGGTTGGGGCTGACCTGCGCTTTGCTCGCACCTGGGGCGCACGCCTGCAGGGTGCCGTTCGGGAATAGTGCCAAAGGCCGAAGCCAGCTTCCCCTCTCCCTCTCTGGGAGAGGGACTAATGAATAACGCGTACTAATTGCGTAATGCGGATGGCGAGACTCGAACTCGCAAGGCAAAGCCACACGCCCCTCAAACGTGCGCGTATACCAATTCCGCCACATCCGCTTCCGAGCCTAACCATCATAGCGACAGAGGGGTGGAGTTGTTAAGGGCATTGGCCATTTTGCAGCTATGGCTTGTCCTGCCTCGGCAAAGTTAAGGCAACTCCACCGACGTGGGCTTGGAAGCATGGGGCAGTCCCCACCCCAATTTCTCGCGCATAACGCGGAAAAATTCCGGTCGGCGCAGGCGCATCAAATCCGTCCAATAGGGGGCACGTACCACCCGAATCTGGTCTTCCGGCATGATATAGCAGCCGGCATTCCCATCCACCACCAAAACCAGCGGCTGAGGGGTAACGGGGCTAATCCACACCTCCTCCGAATCGGGAAAGACCAAGGCCCGCGAGGCCATGGAATGGGGGCAGATGGGGATCAACTGCAAAACCGGCACCCCCGGTGTGATCACCGGCCCACCCGCCGAGAGGGCATAAGCCGTCGAGCCGGTGGGAGTAGCCAAAATCACTCCGTCGGCAGCCACATCCAGAGGTGAGTGATCCCCGATGGTGATCTCGAAATGGCACATGCTGGTCAAAGGCTCGCGGTGCAGCACCATCTCGTTTAAGCTCAAGACCTCCCAGCGCAATTCCTGCCCTCGGTAGGCTTGCACCAGCAACATGCTGCGGCGATCCAGGGTGTATTCCCCGGCAATGGCGGCGCTGGCTGCCTCCTCTAGATGAGAAAGGTAGGTCTCCGTCAGAAAGCCCAGATGGCCCGTATTCACCGCCAACAAGGGGATCCCTTTGGGGGCCAGTTGCCGTGCTGCTGCCAGGACGGTGCCATCTCCCCCCAACACCACCGCAAACTTCATGGTTTGATCAAATCCAGCCGGGGCCAGGCTATCTACTTTGGTCAGGCAGATGGGGCTGTCGGGCTTGGCATAACCGAGGATACCGCCCCAGTTGGGGGCCACACAGACTTCCCAGCCCTGCTCCTGAAACCAGCGGGCTAGGGTTTCGCTGCTGCGTTTGGCGGCGGGTTTGGCGTCGTTGTAGAGGATCCCGGCTTTGGGCTTGGTCATGGGCAATGGGAAGGCAGAGGTGCCAAAACTCTATCAGTTCTGCAGGCCCCTCTGCTGGCCAGGTGATCCATTCCACAATTTCTGCCAGCAGACTTCGCTGATACATTGACGCTGAACAAGACGGGTAGCTTGCACGGCGAGGCCATACACTGCTGCCCGGGGCTGCAGCGATTGCATCCTGCTCGTTGCCAATCGGCAGCTTAACCCTGGCAGGGCAAGAAGCTACGAGAAGCTACGAGGAAAAACGAGTGACGGCAGGTTGGAACGAGTACCTCAATCGACAGGGCGACCCCGGTACATCAGTCGGTACTTCACCTGCGGGGTCAAGTCTTTTTGCCCTGGATCCCCTTCCGCGGTGATGGGTTGTGGAGGGGCGGTGGGAGAGTGGGCGCTCGGCTGCGGGGGAGGGGTGGAAGAAGATGTACGGCTGACCTCCGCCGGCCATAAGCCCGCTTGCTTCAGAGCCCTGTGGAGCGCCTCCGTGTCAATAGGCAAAAACCACCTGGCAGCCTCGTAAATCCGTTCGAGGGAGTGGAGAAGGTCGCCGGCCTCCGCCAAGCCAGGGATCACATCTGCTGCCCCCTGGTAGATTGCCCAGCGCCGCTCTGCGGGCTCGATGTGGCGGCGGGGGTGATGAGTCAGGATCACAGGGATGTTGGGCAGCTTGCTTTGACACTCTCGACAAAAGGCATAGGGGTTAAACAGCCCCGTCGTCATGTCCACCACCATCAGATCCAAATCCAGAGGCTGGCTTGTTGCCGCCTCTAGCAGATCTTCACGTGGGGAAATCGGCACCACAGAGTGCCCCTGAGACTCCAGCGCCAACTTCCAGAGATGAATTTGCGAGGGCTGGCCCTGAGCTAGCAGTATGGTTTTTCTCACAGTGGATGGAGATATGCGAGTAGAAGGAAAGGCAAAGGCTTGCACCACTTAATAATCCGTCGTACGCCAGAATCTTGTGCGGGGCGTAATGTAGCATTCTTAGGGGAAGCAAATGGTAACCGGATATACAGATATACAAGTGTTGCGGTTTAAGCCCGACGCTCCATACCCTTAAACCTGGATCCCCAGCAGCCGACAGCCAATTTCTGGGTGCGGCCTGTCCGACGGCCTCAACGTTTGTCTTGCTCAATTCAATCTGGGATCCCTTCTTTCTCGCTTTCCAATTCAGCTTGCAGGGCCTGCAACTCTTCTGGGGAGAGGGAGCGGAGCCTCTCTTGAATCTGCTGGGTCTCGAAGCTGGCCCATTGAGCCTTCAGGGTCATTTCCCCACGCAGCACCCGCCTCAGGTAGCCAAAAGTCCAACCCAAGCAAGCCAGCAGGAGCACCACGCTCGATATCTGCTGCGCAGCCCCCGTATCCAAGCCCGCCCAAAGCAGCAGGCCATAGAGGATCCCTCCCCCCAACAGCAGGGCTAAGCCTATAGCAAGAACATCCAATCTGCGCATGGCTCAGTGAACCGACAAACGGCTGACCTTACAGCGACCGAGGCTTGGGCCGGAACGTCATGAAGGGAGCCAAGAGCACCATGCCGGGAAAGAAAAACAAGACCAAGAAAAACATCAACACCTTTTCCCAAGCACTGCCTGAAGTCCAGCGTTTGTCCACATACAGCAGAGACAACAGAGGCAGCACCAGCAGATAGAGAACAGCCAAACCGCCATAAGTTAACCCAATCAACGATGTAGTAGAAGCCATGTCGAGTGCGCTCCGCAGCTAGACCTATGTCCAACAAATCTAACAGGATTGTAAAGGGATTTGTCAGCTTGGGGGAGTTCGTAACTCAGCCAACTGACCACAAACTGACTACAAGCTGGTGCTGATCGCCCCAACGGGGCAGGTGGCAACACACTGTTCGCACATGACACAGCGGTTGCGAGAGAACTCCAGCTTCCAGCTGGGAGCAGAAATCTTCAGGGCCTCGGTTGGGCAAACTCCCGTACACAATCCACAGTCCACGCACAAGTCTGGGTCGATTTGAATTTCCTTGGCCCGTTCAGTCACCTCAATGCCCAAAGACTGTACCCATTCCAATCCTGCTTCCACCTGGTCGATATCCCCCGACAGCTCCACCACCAAAGTACCCACTTCGTTGGGGGCTACCCTGGCGCGCACGATATTGGCAGCCACATCGAAGTCTTTGGCCAACCGATAGGTGAGAGGCACATTCACCAAATGGCGGGGGAAAATGAGGGTGACTCGTTTGCGCACGGATCTTGAGTGTTTTGAGTGCAGCAACTTCCTTCAGTATGGCAGGCTTGTGAGGTTCAGTTTGGCCGTGAATGCAGCTCACTTCCACCCTCCACAGGACACCCAAGGCGAACCCCACAGCGGTAGGGCGGGGCTTTGAACCCAGTTTTTCGGTGAGCTCAGCTTCTTGGGAAGATCACCAGAGGCAGCGCGTGAGAAAACGGCGCCATTATCAGCGTGCCCCTCTCACCAAAAGCTATCTGTGGAAGCCGACCCAGAGCCTGCCACAATAGGATGGAGAGCGTCCCCGATCCCTATGAACCCATCTTTTGCTCAGCCCCGTCTCAACTCAGAGCAGTACCGCCAGATGCTGGTGCGGGATGGCGAACGTCGCTTCCGCGAGTGGCACACGGCCTTCCTCAAGTATCAACAGCAGTTTTTGCAAGAGATGAAGCAACTGCGTCTCCAGGGTTCCTTGCATCACTGAATGGTTAATGCCCACCGTCCCCACCTTGCACCCGCTGCCAGTCTTCTCCAAGCCCGATCCCTCCCCAAGGCCTACGGCCTGCCAAGGCGAACGGCAAGAAACCTTGGAATTGCTGGAGTGGCCCCGCCTTTGTCAGCACTTGGCCACCTTTGCGGCCACACCCTTGGGCCGCCGCGCCTGCTTGGAGCTGGATCCCTGGCAGAGCCGCGCCGACAGCGAAGCCTACCTTGAGCAGACGGAAGAGGCGATCCGCCTCGATCGCACACAGGCCGGGGGACTTTCTATGGCAGGGATCCACAACTTGCTGCCGGCTTTGGAACGGGCCGAACGGGGGGGGGTCCTGAGCGGGGAAGAGCTGGTGCAGATCGCTACAACTCTGGGGGCAGCCCGCCGCATCCGCCGCCTGATCGATGATCATGACCATCTGCCCCACCTGCAGGCCTGGGTGAGCAACCTGCGCACCTACCCGGAGCTGGAGCAGGAGATCTTCCGCTGCCTGGAGGAGCATGGTGAGGTGCGGGACAGCGCCAGCCCTACCCTTGCGGATCTGCGCCAGCAGCAGCGGCGGCAACGCAGCCAGATCCAAGAGCAGCTGCAACAATTGATGAGCCAGTATCCCCAGGCGCTGCAGGATACCCTGATTGGCCAGCGGCAGGGGCGGTTTGTCCTGATGGTGAAGGCCACCCATCGGGATCTCATCCGCGGCCTTGTGCACGACAGCTCTGCCAGTGGAGCCACCCTCTATGTGGAGCCCTACGCTGTGGTGGAACTGGGCAACCGCTGGCGAGAAACCCAAGTTCAGATTCAGGCGGAGGAAGAGCGGATCTTGGCCGCGCTCTCGGCTCAGGTGGCAGCCGTGGCCACCGATCTGGAGCATCTGCAGGGGGTGATGGTGGGGTTGGATGTGGCTCTGGCTCGGGGTCGCTACAGCCTCTGGCTGGAGGGCAATCGTCCCCAGTTTGTCTCGGCAGGATTGCGCCTGCGTCAGGCCAAGCACCCTCTGCTGCTCTGGCAGTCCCGCGCCGCCGCCCCTTCGGAGGGTCAAGGTTCTGCCGTTGTCCCCATCGACTTCACCCTCGCGGACTCCATTCGTGTCGTGGTTATCACCGGCCCCAACACCGGCGGCAAAACCGTTGCCCTGAAAACCCTGGGCCTGCTGGTGCTCATGGCCAAGGCGGGGATCTTCCTGCCGGCTCAGGATCCGCCCCAGCTGCCTTGGTTCGACGGGGTTTACGCCGACATTGGGGACGAGCAGTCGCTGCAACAAAATCTCTCCACCTTTTCGGGGCACATCCGCCGCATCAGCCGCATCGTGCAGGCCCTGCAGTCTGCTCCGGAGCCGGCCCTTGTCCTGTTGGATGAGGTGGGGGCGGGCACGGATCCCACCGAAGGAGCTGCCCTGGCGGCTGGGCTATTGGAGTACCTCTCGGAAAGGGCACTGCTCACCCTGGCTACCACCCACTACGGCGAGCTAAAGGCCCTGAAATACCAACATCCCGGCTTTGAAAATGCCTCAGTGGAGTTCGACGAGGTCACCCTGGCCCCCACCTATCGCCTCTTGTGGGGGATCCCAGGCCGCTCCAACGCCTTGGCCATTGCCCAACGGCTGCAGTTGGATCCAGAGATTCTGCGGCGGGCCCAGCGGCACCTGCAAGGGGAAAGCCAGGTGGATAGGGTCATTGCCGGCCTGGAAGCGCAGCGGGCTCAATTGGAAGAGCGGGCGGCCCAGGTGGGATCCCTGCATCGAGAGCTGGAGAGCCTATATCAACAAATGCAACAGCGCAGCCGCCAAATTGCCGAGCGAGAAGCCCGGCTGGAGCACAAGCAAAACCAAGAACTGCAAGCCCTGTTGGCTGCTGCCCGTCAGGAAGTGGCTGCCGCCATCCGCAAATTGCAGCAGGGAGAGGATCCCCAACGCATTACTGCCGAGCTGGCGCAAATCCAGCAGCGCTACTCTCCCCCACCGCCGCCTGTGGATATGGAGTTTGTGCCAGAGGTGGGAGATCGGGTGCGGCTGAGAGGCTTGGGGCAGACGGGGGAAGTGATCGCCATCGAAGGAGATGTATATGTAGTGCGCAGCGGCATCCTCAAATTCACAGTGCCACGGGGGCAGTTGGATCCCATTGATGAACACCAGGCTAAGCAACGCCGACGCCCCAAAGCCCCACCTCCCTCCCCTGCAGCCACCGCTCCCCTGAACCTGCGCACCAGCCAGAACACCCTCGATCTGAGGGGGAAAACCGTTGCTGATGCTGAGGCCATTCTGGAACAGCACTTTGCCCAAGCTCCTCCCGGCCCGGTTTGGATCATCCACGGCCACGGCACAGGGCGCCTGAAAGCCGGCGTCCAGGCTTATCTCCAAAATCACCCGCGCGTTCAGCGTTTTTCAGCCGCTGATCCCGAAGACGGCGGTACTGGAGTGACCGTGGCTCATTTACAGTGAGGCTTGTACAGTGAGGCTTGCCAGTGCCAGAAGGGAGTAGGGGTGGTCGCGTTGGCATTCTCGAGTCGGAGACCGGACAAGTGCCGGGCAATGTCTCAAGCTTGACTGTGGAGCACTGCCGCTGCTGAGCTGACGGGCTGGGATCCCTTCTGTTGCCGCTGGCTTTGCCAGAGCCAGTAGCCCCGCACCAGTTGGCTATCCCCAATGAGCTTCAACATCACCGCCACCGTTGCACCTGTCCAACTGAGAGGCCCAAAGGCGGCGCCTGCTGCTGCCAACAGCGCCAACCCAGAAAGATTTAGCCCCAAGCCTTGCACCCACATCCACAAGACAGTCTCGCGCTCTGACATCTGTCAGCTCCTAGAGGAGAAATAGGATAGCCCTACTGTCCTGAATCTGAGCAGAGACGGGGATGGGGTTGAGCCTTGACACCGCTGCCCAAAGCTGCACACTTGAGGGGGGCATATTCCCCCTACGGATGGGCTGCTTCACCCAGCCACTCCTGCAATCGGGCCAGAGCCAGCCGCTTCTGGGCAGCGGAGCGTATCGTGCCCTCCGTGAGCCGATTGAAGCCATGCACCAACCCCTTGCCCCCCAAAGCCACCAGCTTTACCCGATGGGTTTGCCCTGGCTCAAAACGCACTGCGTTGCCGGAAGGGATGTTGAGGCGCATGCCAAAGCTGGCGGCGCGATCGAAAACCAGGGCTCGGTTCACCTCAAAAAAGTGAAAATGGGATCCCACCTGAATGGGCCGATCCCCTCGGTTGGTAACCTCCAGGGTCACGGTGGCCCGTCCGACGTTGGCTTGGATGGGATCCTCTGCCAGCAGCAGTTCCCCTGGGATCAGGGCCGGCTCTGCGTTGGCGCCAGGCGTGGTTTTGGATTTGCGGCCAGAGGGCATGGGGACAACCTCCTGAAGTTTTTCGGTCTTTGGAGCATCTGGGGGATCCCTAGCGAATGGGGTGGTGTAGGGTAACCAGCTTGGTTCCGTCGGGGAAAGTAGCCTCCACTTGAATTTCCGGGATCATCTCTGGGATCCCAGGCATCACGTCCTCGCGGGTCAGCCACGTCAGCCCCTCGCTCATCAATTGGGCGACTGTTTTCCCCTCCCGCGCCCCTTCCAAGACTGCTGCGCTCAAGTAGGCCACCGCCTCAGGGTAATTGAGTTTGAGGCCCCGCTGCCGCCGATCCCGAGCCAACTGGGCAGCCAGGTAGATCAACAACTTGTCTTTCTCCTGGGGGGATAAGTACATGGGGCAACCTCAAAGATAAAAAAGGATACAAAGAGGACAGCAGCAGGCCCAGTTGGCCTAGAGTTGACCGAACTCATGCGCAGAAATCCCCAGCCTTGGCGCAGCGGACTGTTGCTACGCAACAAGGTGGCTAGCCGTAGTTCATCTTCTACCACCTCTGGGCAAAAAAGGGGAGCCCAGGCTACAAGAGATTTCACTCTCTCCTGCACAAGCAGCAGTCTCAACCTCTTCCGACATCGGGTTTTGCAACTTCCTTCCTAGGCAACCCGCTATATAAAGAGTAACAATAGATGCATATAGATTAGAAGATGTAAAAGTCTGTCTGGATTCCTATCTCAGCTCTGAGTTGGTTTATCCTGGAGCAATTTACCGGCTCTGTATTAACAGTTTCCTTTGATAGGTGTTGACTGGGTTCTTTTGATCGGCTATGAAACTCGAACTGACTCCCCGCCAGCGGAAGATTCTCTGGGCGACAGTGCGTAGCTACATTGCTACAGCTGAACCTGTCGGTTCCAGAACCTTGGCCCAGTCCTACAACTTTGGGGTAAGCACGGCCACCATTCGCAACGACTTGGCCACCCTTGAGCAAGTGGGATTGCTGTTTCAGCCTCACACCTCCGCCGGACGGGTTCCTTCCGACTTTGGCTATCGGGTTTATGTCAACGATTTGTTGACCTCCGCCAACAGCGGTGGGATCCCTCACGATGCTCCTCAGCCGGATCCCCATCCCGCTCTGCAACAGTTGATGGATCAGCTTGGCCGTGAGCTGGGAGACGACCTAGACAGCCTCCTGCAAAGGGTAGCTCAGCTTTTGGCCCATCTGAGCGGTTGCATTGCTCTCATCACTCCTCCTCAGGGGCCGGTGGTAGCCATTCATCATGTGCAGTTGGTGTCGGTAGCGCCAGGGCGGGTGATGGTGTTGGTGGTAACCGACTCCTATCAAACCCATTCAGCTCTGGTCAGCCCCCCCGACTGGCCCAGCGACTCCCGAGAGGATTTGGAAGATGAATTGCAATTGCTCAGCAACTTTCTCACCCTGAAGCTGCGGGGCAAAACCTTTGCCGAGTTGCAGGATCTGAGCTGGCTGAAACTGGATGAAGAATTTCGTACCTACGGCCATTGGCTCCAGCAACTGCTGCGCTCGGTGGTGCAACGCTGTCTACAGCCCTCTCTGGGGCAGGTGTTCAGTGCCGGTATGGCCGAGTTGATGCGTCAGCCGGAGTTTTCCCAGGCCCGACAGGTGCAGGCAGTGATGCAGTTGATCGAGGAGGGAGCCAAGCAACTGCAGGGGATGATCGGGCTCCATTTTGCCGATGGGGGTGATCCGCAGTTGGCGTATCTGCCTCCTCTGCCGAGCTCAACGGAGATGGATCAAGAGTCAGGACAGTCTGCCCGCAAGACCCCGGTGATCATCTACATTGGCAGCGAGAATCCACTGGAGTCTCTGCACCACTGCACGGTTATCGCCTCCACTTACCACCGTCGCTCGGCTCCTCTGGGCACCGTCACCTTGCTGGGGCCGACCCGAATGGCCTACGAACGCAGCATTGCTGCTGTGCAGGCGGTGGCCTCTCATCTGACCCGGGCTCTTGCCTAAGGGATCCCATGAAGGCAGGCAGGGTCTGGGTTGCACCTGAGCAATAACAAGCTGTGGCCAGGCTCTCTCCTCTCCACCTGCGGGTACAGTGCGCCATTCGGCAGCGGCAACTTCTTCACCCTGGCCAGCGGCTGCTGGTGGCTTTTTCGGGCGGGCAAGATTCTTTTTGCCTGCTCCAAATCCTGCGGGATCTACAGCCTTGCTGGGGCTGGCAGCTCTTCGTTTTGCATTGCGATCACCGCTGGTCGGCAGATGAAACGGAGTGTGCTCGCTTTTTGCAGGGGTGGCTGCAGCAGCAGGGACTGCCTCATGCCGTTGAGACTGCGGATCCCATCCGCCGAGATGAGGCAGGGGCCAGGGCTTGGCGCTACCAACAACTGGAGAAATGGGCCCGCACCTGGGACTGCAGCGCCGTGGTGATGGGGCATACGGCCAGCGACCGGGCCGAGACATTTTTATGGAACTTGCTGCGAGGGACAGGAGCCGCCGGGCTGAGCAGCCTAGATTGGCAGCGTCGCCTGGACGACCGGGATCCCACCTCTGCCCAAGTGGTGCGACCCCTGCTGGAGCTATACCGTTGGGAAACCGAGCAATTTTGCCAACAGCACCAATTGCCAGTTTGGCCGGATCGCAGCAACCAAGATCTGGCCCATGGCCGCAACCGCCTCCGCCTAGAGGTGATGCCTTACTTGAAACAGCACTTCAACCCGCAACTGGAAGCGGCCCTGAATCGGGCTGCCACACTGCTGCAAGCAGAACATGAGCTGGTGGTAGCTCAAGCAGCTCAGCTATGGCCACAGGTATATGAGCCCGCTTTGCCAGGGCTGCGACGGGATCCCTTGCGGGCTGCCCCCTTGGCTCTGCAGCGGCAGGTAATGTTCCAGTTTTTGTCCCTGGTGTTGCCCCACCACCCCACCTTTGAACAGGTAGAAGCCGGGATCCGACTCCTCAAGGCAGGGCGCGGCAGCCGTAGCCCCGATTATCCAGGTGGGCACTGGCTGGAAGTGAAAGGGGATCACTTGGTTTGTTTCCATTAATTTTTCCATTAATTCCACTTCCCCGAAGGGAAGCGACTGGCCGGCATACTTGTTACCAGCTCCGGATAAACCACGTTTCCATTAATTCCACTTCCCCGAAGGGAAGCGACTGATTCATTAATAGTAAGTATCACCACTGATTGTGGCAATACTTGGATACGATTAGCATCTTATGGTAATAATACAGGCCCGCGTCCATTGGCTACAGCACCTGATATGACCACTGCATTTGTACCTACCCCATCACAATGGGCAACCAAGACAATAGATTTAAGCCCGTATGCTTCTCAAACCGCCGCCAGAATCAGATTCCAATTGCGAAGTGGATGGGGAAATGTTACTTATCTGGATTTATTTAATACCTCCAACTGTTAGCGATGGCTACCAACGATAACATAATGGGTACTTCTATGAGTACACCAACCACCGTGGCTAACGACGCACCTGAATTAAGACCAAAAAGTGATATGGCCACGGCAACTGCGAGTTCAAAAAAATTACTGGCACCAATCATCGCAGCCGGTGCACAAACCGGATGTGATAAACGGAGCAATTTTCCACCCAGCCAGGTTATAAAAAATATGAAGTAGGTTTGAATGGTCAGTGGTATGGCTATCAACAAAATGGTGTATGGATGATCCAGTATGTGTTCGCCCTGAAAGGCAAAGAGTAAAACCAGGGTTGAAAGCAATGCTAGTATGGAAACAGGACGAAGTGCCGGAAGAAATTTTTGTTCAAACCAATCCTTTCCTTTTCGTTGAGGCAATATTCGATTGGTTAGATAACCCGTAGTTAGCGGTATAACAACAAACACAACCACCGAAGTAATCAGTACTTCATACGGTATCTGTATGTTGGTTACTCCCAGCAGCCATTTTACAATGGGTACAAATGCAACCGGCAGAATAAGATCGTTGACTGAAACTTGTATTAACGTATAATTGGCATCGCCTCTTACCAAATAACTCCACACAAACACCATGGCTGTGCAGGGTGCGGCACCCAGCAGAATGGCGCCTGCCAGGTACTGGTCTGCATCTTCCGGAGTGATCCAGGTAGCATACAGATTTTTAAAGAAAATCCATCCAAACAATGCCATGGTGAAAGGTTTGATCAGCCAGTTTACAGTAACTGTCAGCGCCAGCCCTTTCCAATTTTTTGAAACACCGCCTATCGATGAAAAATCAATCTGTACCATCATCGGGTAGATCATCATCCAAACCAACACCGCTACCGGAATGTTGATGGTATATATCTGCCAGCTTTCAAGCACCGAAACAGAATTCCCCAGTATTTTCCCAAGACCAATGCCTGCAGCAATGCATAGCGAGACCCAAACGGTAAGGTATTTTTCAAAAAACTTCATGGGTTGAAATTTAATTACAGCGTTTCCATTAATTCCACTTCCCCGAAGGGAAGCGACTCCCGCCGATTATAACCCTTGCCCAGAGGTCTTGTTTTCGGCTGCAATTTCCCCTTGTTTTTCTCCGCCGAGGGGCCTGAAACCCTTGCCCAGAGCGGGATCGACCGGGTCAACGGAAGAATCAGGGTTTGAGGTTTGTCGCCGACCCTGTCGCTAACCATGTTGGTGTAGAAATTAACATGGATCCTGGGGTCGCTGCCTGGATAGGTTGGGGGCTTGGGCCAGCCCTGGGCAATGGGGCTTGCTGGTGGCGTCCGGAGAACAGAGTCTATGAGAGAATCTCTCGGCCCAACCGTGGGAAAAGTGTCGAGCATGTTAAAAGTAGACGAAAATGAGATCTCGATAGGATGCCAGTTTGCCTATCGACTGTTGTCGCTATAGTGGCTGAACACCATGCTGGATCCCCTTTTGGAAGAGAAAATCCGTGAGCAAATCCGCACCCACAAGGTGCTCATCTACATGAAGGGCACCCCGGAAATGCCCCAATGTGGGTTTTCCTATGCCGCCGTTCGTGTGCTGGATAGTTTGGGCTTCCCCTACACGGCGATTAACGTACTCGAGGATCCTGAGATCCGCCAGGGGATTAAAGAGTTTTCCAACTGGCCTACTATCCCGCAGATTTATATTGATGGGGAGTTTGTGGGCGGTTGCGACATCATCCAAGAGATGCACGCCCGCAACGAGCTGCGTCCGCTGGTCGAGGCAGCCTTTGCTAAGGCCACGGCTCAATCTTAAGGGATCCCATCTCATCCAGAGGGGTTGCCATGCTTACCCCCGACTACCTTCGGCAGCACCTGATGGAGAAGCTGCAGGCTCTTCATGTGCAGGTAGAGGATGAGTCCCACCTTCACATCGGCCACGGGGGCGGGACAGGAGGGCACTACCGAGTTCAAGTAGTGTCGCCTTCGTTTGTCGGCAAAACGACCCTACAGCGACATCGCCTGGTGTATGCCGCTCTGGCGGAACACATGGGGCGGAGCATTCATGCTTTGGCCCTGCAAACTTACAGCCCTGAAGAGGTTTCTGCGCAAGGGATCCCTGAGGAGATCAGCTAGCATAGAGGGCAAAATCGCGGTCCCATCAGGGCAGAGGAGAGAGCATGGCAACTCTTTTGGCCACCTGGCTGATGTCAGCCTTGAGTGTAATGATCCTGGCTTGGCTTTTGCCCGGGATCCACGTCTCCGGGTTTGGCGGGGCTTTGGTGGCGGCTCTGGCCATTGGTCTGGTCAATGGTTTGGTTAGGCCGATTCTCCGGCTGATCACCCTGCCGATTACGGTTCTTACCCTGGGCTTGTTTTGGCTGATTTTGAACGGCATTTGTCTAGCCATTGCCGATAAGCTGGCCGGGAATGCTTTCAACATCGATAATTTCGGCTGGGCGTTTATCGGCGCAATTGTACTTTCCATCGTCAGCGGCTTGGTTCAGCAGGTTTTTGAGCAAGGTGCGCCGAACTGACTTCGTCCCCAGCCGTGAGAGGGCAGGGTTTGGTTCAAGATTGCAGGGGGTACGCTAGGGGAACGTCAACACTCAGCCCGACGATAACCAAAACCAACTTTAAGGGATCCCGATAAGCTTTACTCCATTGGCCCTGCCCGCTAAGTTTTTGCCGCAGAACCATAGGATTCTCCACAGATAGCCTGCACAAGATCTGCCAATGGCTAACATCAGCAGGATATTGCGAGCAGGCGTTTGATCTGTGGCTGCTTTATCTAAGCCTAGCAAATCGATAGGAAACCAGTAGGGGATCAAGTTGGTCGATCTGCAACTCAGGAGCTGGTTGGTATGAAGGCGTTGCTGCTCTATCCGCGTTTTCCTCAATCATTCTGGTCTTACAATCGCACCATTGAGATGGTGGGGCTAAAAGCGCTAATGCCACCTCTTGGCTTGATCACCGTTGCTGCTCTGCTACCCCAACACTGGGAGATTCGCTTTGTGGATCGCAATGTCGCTGCTGAAACAGAAGCCGATTGGCAGTGGTGCGATCTGGTGATCTTGTCAGCCATGTTGGTGCAGAAGCAGGATTTCCACGCCCTCATTCGCAAAGCGGTGCAGTTGGGCAAAAAAGTAGCGGTGGGCGGACCCTATCCAACTTCTGTGCCACAGGATGCCCTGGAATCTGGTGCTCACTATTTGGTTTTGGATGAAGGGGAAGTGACCATACCGGCCTTTGTCAAGGCTATAGAAGCTGGGCAAGAGTCGGGCATTTTTCGGGCTGCGGAAAAACCGGATGTAACCCAAAGTCCTTTGCCAAGGTTTGATCTGCTGCGTATGGATCAATACTTCATGATGTCAGTCCAATTTTCGCGAGGTTGCCCCTTCAATTGCGAGTTTTGCGACATCATCTCTCTTTACGGACGCAAGCCGAGAACCAAAGAGCCAAGTCAAATGCTAGCTGAGCTACAGGCCCTCTATGACTTGGGTTGGCGGGGTTCGGTATTTGTGGTAGACGACAACTTTATCGGCAACCAGCGCAACGTCAAGCGATTTTTACGAGAGCTGATCCCCTGGAGCCAGAAGCGCAACTATCCATTTACCTTTATGACAGAGGCTTCAGTCAACCTGGCCGAAGACGAAGAACTGATGAGGTTGATGGTAGAGGCGGGTTTCTATGCTGTCTTCTTGGGCATTGAGACTCCAGACCAAGACAGCTTACAGATGACCCAAAAGCTCCAGAATACCCGCCACCCTTTGGTGGAGGCCTGTCGCAAGATCAACGATGCTGGACTGCTAATCTATGCTGGGTTTATTCTGGGCTTTGATGGAGAGCGGCCAGGAGCAGGGGAGCGCATTCAGGCTTTTGTCGAGCAAACCGGTATTCCTCAGCCAATGCTGGGCATTTTACAGGCTTTGCCAAACACGCAACTCTGGAATCGCTTGAAGAAGGAGGAACGGTTGCTGGAAGGGATCGGCGTTACTGAGTTCGGCGATCAAAATACGCTGATGAATTTCATTCCCACCCGTTCTCTATCGGAGATTGCCCGAGAGTATCTGGAAAGTTTTTGGAAACTGTATGATCCTGCGCGATATTTATCTCGCTGCCTGCAACAATGCCTGAATATCGGCATCAAAGATGGCCGGCGGCAAATGATGAAGCTGCCCCTCCGCAAAGGGATCCATCTGCTTCTACAACTCATCTGGCGGCAAGGGATCCTTCATCCCGAAATCCGCGCCCAATTTTGGCGGCAGCTATGGACGATTTGGCGGCGCAAGCCCAGCCTGCTGAACCTATATTTGGGCCTCTGCGCTGCAGGAGAACACTTTTGGGAATATCGGGAATTGGCCCGCGCCCGGCTTACCCAGCAACTGGGATACGATCCCTTGCTGGCCGGCTCATCTTGACAGTATTTCTGGGGGAATGGTCTATCGATAGAGGATGCCCGGATGGGGCCTATGCGGCGACGACAGTTGGGGGCGATGGTGCTGGGATCCCTGTGGGCTGTTTGGGGAGGCTCTCGGCAGGCCCAAACGTCCGGGCGCGGAGATTGGCTGGCCGTGGAGCTGTTCAGCCGCTGGAGTGCGGATCCCTTGGCCGAGTTGGAGCTGATGGGCCCTTTTGTTTTAAATCAGCAGCCTTTTCCAACAGGCACCTGGAAGTTACAGGTTCGCCGCCAAGAGCTCCTTCTGACCGGGCCGGGACAGCCTCGTCGCTACCAGGGATCCCTTTGGCTACAGGGGGGAGCTCTGCGCTCCCTCGCAGGGGAGGAGCGTCGCTATCGGGGCTGGGTACAGATTCGTCCCAAGGGTTTAGGTCGCCTGCATCTGGTGAACTGGGTCAAGTTGGAAGACTATCTGCTGGCTTTGGTGCCCAGCGAAATGCCCGCCGATTGGCCAGCCGCCGCCTTGCAGGCGCAAGCCATCTTGGCCCGCACTTTGGCCATTCCCCATCTGCACCCCGGCCCCAGAAGAGAATGGCCCTCTACCTCGATAAGGCTATTGCAGGATTCCACCGCCCACCAGTTCTATGGTGGCCTGGCCTATGAGACGGCGGCGACCACTGCTGCGGTGCGGGCAACCCGAGGGCAGATCCTAACCCATGCCGGCCAGCCGATAGAGGTTCTGTTTCACTCCACCTGTGGGGGCCACACCAGCGCCAATCAGGATATTTTTGCCCCACCCGCCCGCCCCTACCTACAAGGGGTGATCTGTGACGGGTGTCGCGCCTCTCCCTTCTATGGCCCTCACAGCGTCCGGCTCAGCCGACGGGAGTTGGAGCCAGCCTTCGGCAACGGCGATCTGGAGATTGTGCAGTCGGATCCCTGGGGTCGCCCTGTGCGCATTCGCGTTGGATCCCAACTGTTGACCGGCCAAGAGTTTGTGCTGCGCCTTGGCCAAACCCTGGGTTGGGGGATCCTCCCCAGCAACCGCTTCACATGGGAACGTCTCCAGCCAAAGGCCGGCCAGCAGGAAGTGTACCTTTTTACCTATCGCGGAGCCGGGCATGGGGTGGGACTGTGTCAGTGGGGATCCCGCGGCTTGGCCGAGCAGGGCTACACAGCGCCGCAAATCCTCAATCACTACTTCCCCGGCACCCAGGTGATAACGTTGAGCTGAAGGCTGTTGGCCCCGACTCCAACTCTCATTTACTCCCGTGTCCCTTGCACACCCCCATCGTCGCCATCCTGCCTACTGCTACTGCAGTGAGCTGGAACACGCCCAGATTCCCAAGCGCCAGCAGCAGGATCCCTTGCCGTTTGCAGAAGCAATGGGTTGCATTGCCAATCAGGAAGCCGCCGTGGCCGCTGCTTGCGGCCCTTGAAGCAGTTGTGTCGTCAGCAAAACTGTTACATGGCTAACCCCTAAGCCACCCTGAGCAGGCGACCTTGGGCTGTGGCAGAAAAGCTGACTTCAGGCGCGAGCTTTGGGCGTGATCCTCACAATGGTGGAACGGGATCCAACCTGAGCTGACCCATTCGCTTGGGCTTGCGGCTCTTTGGCCATCCCGCTGCCAGTGGAAGTGGTTTGCGCTTTACGCCGCTTCTGCGGCACAGCATTTCCGGCCTGCTGGGCTGTAGGGCTGCTGGAGGCAGTTTTGGCTTGGGTTTTACTGACCGAGGAGCCCGCTTTGCCGGTCGAGCGGCTTTTCCCCTTGACCTCTGCAGAAGAGCCTTCCTTTTCAGCCAGCACCTGCAGGGCCATTTCCAGGGTAACCGCTTCGGCAGGGATCCCTTTGGGCAAAGAGGCATTGACCTTGCCATGTTTGACATACAGCCCGTAGGGGCCGTCGTGCAGATTGACCGGCTCACCATCCTCAGGATGGGATCCCAGCTCCCGCAGCGGCTTGGCCGAGGCGCGCCCACGGCCTTTCTTGGGCTGGGCCAGCAGCTCCAGCGCCCGCTCCAGGCTGATGGTCAGCACATCCTCATCGGCGGGCAGAGAGCGAAAATCGCCATCACAGACTACGTAGGGGCCGAAGCGGCCAATACCGGCCTGCACCTTTTTCCCCGATTCCGGGTGTTCCCCCAAGGTGCGGGGCAAGCTCAGCAACCCCAAGGCAATCTCTGGCGTGACCTGATCCGGTTTCAGCCCTTTGGGCAGAGAGGTGCGCTTGGGTTTTTTGTTGTCCTCAGAAACTTCCCCCAACTGCACATAGGGGCCATAGGGGCCCTGCGGGATCACGTAGATGGGCTCTTGGGTTTCCGGGTGAAAGGCAATGGGCTTGGGGCCTTCTTGCTTCCGCTGGATTAGCTCCGCAATGTGTTCTGGGCTCAGATCGGCGGGGGGAATATCCTCCGGCAAGTTGGCGCGCACCTCTCCAGACTCAGTTTCAACTGCTACATAGGGGCCATAGGGGCCAATGCCGATCTTGACAGGCAGGTTCTCCAGATGGATGGAGCGGGCCAGGCCGGAATCAATTTCCAGCTCGCGCGCCTTTACCTGTCCCTCGAGACCCTGCTCGCCCAAGAAGAAATGGCGCAGATAGGGCAGCCACTCCGCCTGTCCAGAAGCAATGTCGTCCAGCGTTTGCTCCATCTCGGCGGTGAAGCGGGTATTCACCAGGTTGGGAAAGTATTTTTCCAGCAGCTCGGTGACTGCAAAAGCTGTGTAGGTGGGCACGAGGGCATTCCCCATCGGCCTGACGTAACCACGGCTCATGATCGTATTCAAGATGGTGGCGTAGGTGCTGGGGCGGCCAATGCCCTCACTTTCCAACACCTTGACCAAGGAGGCTTCCGTATATCGGGCTGGAGGCTGGGTTTCGTGGGCAACGGGTTCCAGCTTCTGGCAGCGGAGGGGATCCCCCTGCCGCAACAGAGGCAGATGCACCTCCCGATCTTCCAAAGCCGCCTCTGGGTCGTCGGATCCCTCCACATAGGCGCGGAAAAAGCCGGGAAAATCGATGCGCTTGCCGCTGGCCCGGAACACCGCATCGTCTACGGCGATGAGTACGATGGTGTGGGTCTGCCGCGCCTCAGCCATTTGGCTGGCGACGGTGCGCTTCCAGATCAGGTCGTAGAGGGCCAGCTCCTGGCCGGAGAGGGGGGTTTGGCTGGGCAGGCGAAACTCTGATCCAGCAGGACGAATGGCCTCGTGGGCTTCTTGCGCCCCTTTGGTTTTGGTGGTGTACTGACGGGGCTCGGGGCTGAGATATTCTCTGCCGTACATCGACTCCACGCAGGCGCGGGCAGCGCGGATGGCCTGCTCCGACAGGTGGACCGAATCGGTGCGCATGTAGGTGATGTAGCCCTCTTCGTAGAGCTTTTGGGCAATGCGCATCGTCTGCTGGGCCGACAGGTGCAGCTTGCGGTTGGCCTCCTGCTGCAGGGTGGAGGTGGTAAAGGGAGGGGCAGGTTTGCGGGTGGAGGGGCGCTCTTCCACAGAGCTGACGATCCAGGCTTTTCCCAGCAAGCGATCCCGCAGGGCCTCGGCCTGGGCCTGATCCAACAACACCACATCCCGCCCGGCAATGAGCTGGCCGGTGCTGGGATCGAAGTCTTGCCCATTGGCCAGGCGTTTGCCACCCAAGCTCACCAGCTCTGCTGGAAAGACAGCCTGCTGGCCGGCGACGGTCGTTTTGGGCTGCAGCTCCGCTTTGAGATCCCAGTAGGAGGCTTTTCTGAAGGCGCGCCGCTCCCGCTCTCGATCCACCAAAAGCTTGACCGCCACCGACTGCACCCGCCCTGCCGAGAGTTTGGGGGCAATTTTTTTCCACAGCAGCGGCGACAGGGTATAGCCCACCAGGCGATCCAAGATGCGGCGGGTCTCCTGGGCACGCACCAGTTGCTCGTCCACCTCACGGCAGTTTTGCAGCGCCTCCTGAATGGCCTCGCGGGTAATCTCGTGGAACACCATGCGGCGGGTGGGCACTTTGGGTTGCAGCACCTGCTGCAAGTGCCAGCTAATGCTTTCCCCTTCGCGGTCTTCGTCGGTGGCCAGGATCAGCTCGTCCGCCTTCTTGAGCGCTTCCTTCAGCTCCTTGACCACCTTTCTTTTGTCCTTGGGGATGACGTAGAGGGGCTCGAAGTCGGCGTGGACATTGACCCCCAGGCGGCTCCACTCTTCTCCTTTCAATTCTTCTGGAATTTCAGATGCCGAATCGGGGAGATCCCGCACATGTCCCATCGAGGCCTGAACTTCGTACCCTGCGGGCAAGAATCCACGGATGGTACGGGCTTTGGTGGGAGATTCGACAATGACCAGCTTAGGCATAATTGAGGTTGGCAGCAATCGGCTTAGGTTGTCGCATTTCCCGCCCCAAGGATTGGGCGGGCCAGCATACACTGCAAGAGGTGCTTAAGATAGACAGCCTACTTTTCTGGAGCGTAGCAAGTCTACCTGCGCTTGACCAGCCGTCATCGGCGATGATCCGAGCGGTCTGGCCCCATCTGGCTGCTTTGCAGGACGATGAAACTACACCATTTTTCCATTCGCACCGCCGATATCTTCCGCTCCATCGCCTTTTACGAGGGGTTGGGCTTTGCGGTGGAAGAACGCTTTACTGCCGGGATCACGCTGGCCTGCTGGATGCGCGGCCCCTGGGGGCGTTTGGAGCTGATGCAAGTGCCGCAGCCCCATCCTGCCCCGGATCCCTTTGGGGATCCCCACTATGTGGGCTACTATCACCCCGCTTTTGAGGTGGGCCCCGAATGGGGATCCCTGGCCAACTACCTAGAACATTTGCGAGCGCAAGTGCCCCTTACCCTGCTGCTGCCGCCCCAGCTCCAGCAAATTGGGGGCCAGGTCTATGAAGTGGCGTTCATCGCCGATCCCGATGGCCTGCCGATCGAGCTCATTCGTCCCCAGGGATCCTCAGGAGAGAGTCTGCCCCAACGCCCAGAGGACATTAATAAATAGTTGGATAACTAGTTGATGGGTTAGAGGATCTAATTTGGGTGGGAGCGGTCGTTCCCCCTTGTCCAGATCCTGGAGAGCCAACCCTAAAGCTAAGCTAGTAGAGCTTCTGGGGAACTTGAGAGAAGGGTTTGTTGGCCGCTTGTCAGCTAGAAATCGCAGGAGCCCCGCACTGTACCCGTAGGGTCAGTGTCGGGAGGAATGCGGAAGTTATGATAGAACCATGACCCAAGTCCTGAC
>NZ_JBSSDA010000010.1:0-113407 GCF_054060305.1 Thermostichus sp. OS-CIW-31
GCCCAGGGACTCTGGGGAACGGAAACAGCCTGCCAAGTCGTTCTGTCGGGGGTCTATGACCTAGATAAGTGGCGTGGGGCAGGAATGCCTAACCGCGAGGTTAGGAAGCCCGCGCTGTACCCGTAGGGTCAGCGTCGGGAGGATGTCACAACCAGCACCCCCTCGGCTGGGATCCCCTGCCATGACTTCCCCTGTCCGCGTTCTCATTGCCGACGATCATCCCCTCTTTCGGTTGGGGCTGAAGTTTGCCCTGCAAGCCCAAGGATTTGAGGTGGTGGCCGAAGCCGAGACGGGATCCCAGGCCGTCCACCATTGTCGCAGTTGCCCCATCGACGTAGCCATTTTGGATGTGCGCATGCCGGATGGGGATGGGATCGCCGCCTGCCAGCAAATCACCGAGCTGGGCCTGCCGGTGGTGGTGGTGATGATGACCACCTTTCAGGAGCCGGGTCTGATTGAGGCAGCCCGCCGCGCCGGGGCCAAAGGCTACCTTTCCAAAGAGACCGACCCGGCGGAATTGGCCCGCGTCATCCGTCAGATTTTGTCCAACCCCGAACGAGACTGGCTGCCTGCCCGACAGGAGCTGCCCAAGCTCACCCCCCGCGAGCTGTGTGTGCTGCAACTGATGAGCGAGGGCTTGGCCAACAAACAGATTGCCCGCCGTTTGGGCCTGAGCATCGAAACCGTCAAAGAATACGCCAGCACCGCCTACCGCAAGCTGGATGCTAGCGACCGTGTCACCGCCCTGCTCAAGGCGCAGCAACTGGGGATCTTGTGAATTGGAGAAAGGGCTTGGGGATTCCCCCCAGAGGTGGGGATTTGCGGCGGCCATGATCACCGCCATACTGTTGCTAGCTTGGCATCTTGACAAGGGATCCCCTGGGTGCCGCCTTCCCCTTCACGTTGTCCGAGATACGGTATGTCTGCTCCTTCCACGCTGCTGCTCAAGCTCACCCTGCGCTTGCTCGCCTCTTTGAAAGCACGGGTGGATCGGCGCAAGATTCGCGAGCGGGGCTTCGTCCTGCCGGTGGCTGTTTTGATCGTGCTGGTCTTGAGCTTGGTGACGGTAGGGCTGCTGACCCGCTCTACCCAGCGCACCATCCAAACCCAGGTGGAACGGGCGGAGCTGACCATCAGCCGGCAACTGAATGCTGCCATCGACCGGGCCAGGGCCAAGATTGACAACCTGATTCGGGATCGCCGCCTGCCCAACAGCGCTCCCACCGATGCCCAATTTACCTCTGCCCTGACCAACGATGGCACGGCGGTGCCTGCAGAGCCCTCGGATCCCTATACCCTTCCCGATGAGCGGCGCTTCCTGTTGAGGTACTCTGCCCGTGTTCCGGATCCTCAGAATCCGAGCCAGGGAATTGAAGTGCAGCGGCAAGCCCCAGCCTGGTGGTTCTTGGTGGATACCGATAACAATGGCCTCAATGACTCTGTAACAGTTTATACCATCCTCCACGCCCGTCGCGCTCCGGTAGAGGGCCAATCTGGATTGCAGGGTTTTGAGGAAAACATCAGCGATACCGAGCGGGCGCGGCGACTGGTGATGCGCGGCGGGCCTCTTCAAGGATCCGCCCTGGCAGGGTGTAACGATTCCCCTGTCAACCAAACCGCCAACCCCAACGTGGGGGACTGGTTCCAGGTGGGCTCATCTTTGCAAAAGCCCTTTCAGGTCTATGCAGTTACTCTTCCCATTGAGGGGGCCGACTCCACCACCCGCGCCGTTTCGGCTTTGCAATTTCAGCAAGATCGGCGGCGGGATCTGCTGAACAAGTGGGGGGTTTTCAACCGCGGCGACGTGGAGTATTTCTTTACACCCGGCTACAACTGGAACGGCGCCATCTACGCAGGCGGTAGCCTTTTCTTCCGGTACACTGCCAACAACTTGTTCCGGGCTTTCACCATCAGCTCGGAGCAGTCCTGCTTCTACATGCCGCCGGAAAACTCGGAAATTACAGCCTATGGAGAGCTGGTGGCAGGGGCCATCGGCTATGCCGGGCAGGATGCAAGCGACACCCTAATTTTTGATGCCCACCCCGGCGTGGCGGATGTGCCGCCAAGTACGCCCCTTCCCCGCCTGAATAACCTCAATTTCGATTCGGTTCAAAACACCGCAGCTCCTGAGATGGTAGCTCTGGATCCGCTGGAGCTACAGCTTTTTGGTCGCATTCGTACCCGCGGAACCTACGCCCAGGATCCAGCGGGATGGGCAGATTCTCCTCTCAACGCCCAAAAGAGGGAGAACCCTGGCCGGATTAAAGCTGGCGGCTTTCGGTCCGCTGCCGACCAGACCTGCCCGCCCTACGTGGACGATGTGTATCGGGCCGACAACCGCTTTGGCCCCAAGGCCAGCTATGACCGTCCACCGGTCAGCCCTGATCCGGCAAGGGGCTGCGATGTGGACACCTTTGCTCAGAGGTTTGGTGTCAGTGCTGGTGCTCCGATCCCTGGGGATGCTCAGAACAACCAGAGGGAATCTCTAACGCAAGACAACCCACCCCCAGGCGCCCTTTCCGAGGTGGGCTTGGATGGCTATTGGGAGCGGCGGGCCCGTGTGGAAGGTCTGCGGGTGATCGTGGGCCAGCGGCTGGAGCTGACTCGCACAGATTCTTTGCCTTTGCCTTTGGTGCCCACCGGGGATCCCAACGATCCCACCAAGCTGCAGGCCATTTTCATCAGCAACGAGGCGCGGCAACGGCTAACCCTGCGAGATAACCCAGCGGCAGTGCAGGCCACGGCCGTTTACCACTACAGCCATGAGCAGGGGCGCTTTCCCATTGCCTGCTTGGCCACGGTGGCTCACCCCGGCACTCCCTGGAGCTTGCAGCGGGCTTCTACGTTTCCCGCGGGTGACCAGAGCAACCAACTGGGTATCAACTTCTTTACCGGCGAGGGCACCAACGTTTGGGAATATGACCCAACCCCGATGCAGGCTCGGCTAGCTCCGGGCACCCCCTTGTGGACGGCCCTCACCAACCTGGCCAATTTTGCCGGCGATCCCGACGGGGCCTACCCACCTAAGCAAGAGCCGGGCCGCATTCATCCGGATCCGTTTATTACGGCCTTTGGCAACTTCTCGGAGCTGCGGCGGGCGATTGATCTGGTCAACCGAGGCACCTCTGTTGACCAACTGAGCCTAGCCGACCAAACCACGCTGCAAACGGCAGGCTGCATGCTGGGCATGCTGGCCGACAACATCCTGCGCATTCGGGATGCCGCCAATGATGCCAGCAAGCCTGATCCCACAGCTCAAATCCTTTGGAACGACATCCAAGCCAGCCGAGCTGGGGACCGAGAAGCAGCCAACCGGTTTTATCTGCCGCTGCGCTACATTTTCCCTCTGCAGACCTTCCACCACAGTGTGCCTCCCAACCCCGACGATGACCTTGAAAATGAGCGGAGGCAGGCCTACCCCTTCCTACAGGGGCCAGTAACCTATCAAGCCGTGGTGGACCTGGAATCCATGAGGCTGAGGCCCCAGCCTAAGATCAACGCCTGGACCTTGCCCAATGCTCGTTTAGAGGAATGCCCCAGAAGCCCAGTACTTGGCAACCACCCCAACAGCAACCGATTTGAGTTAATTCGGATTGGCGACCAGTGCTACCGCGTGCCCTTCAAAGATTCCGTCTTTTACGATGGCCGCGAGGCAATGGCGGTGCGGGCCCTCAACATCGACCTGGCCCTGCTGACCAACAACGTCAACGGACAGGCCAGGGGGTTGATTAACGGGGACACTTGGCTGCCTGCCGGCATTGGCGAGAACCGAGAAGGGGGGATTTTCTACGCCTTCCGGGAAGATGCCGTGCGGGAAGATGCCATTGCCCGCCCACCCTTGGGCACTTTTGATAGCTACCTGACCAACTGGCGCAACAGAAATGCCAGCGGCACTTTGGGCAGCGCCGGCGTTATGAACGCTGGTCAGCCAGGTCGCGACACGGCGAATGGTCAAACGGTCTGGGATCCCCCTGTTTCCAATCCAGGTGGACTCAGCCCCAAACCGGTGGACTACTATGCCGATCCGGATCGGCGGCCCTACGGCTTCCGGCTGCGCAACGGGGCGGTGCTGGCCCGCGGCGGGTTCAACCCTGATGACGCGATTTTTGGCCTCTCCTTCGTTTCCGACAACCCCGTTTACATCCAAGGGGACTTTAACCTGCACCAGACGAGGAACGGGCAGCGGCTGGAGGAGTTCACAACTCTTCTTAACTTCGGAGCAGATGGCCTCTACAGCAACTTCTACGGGCGGCTGCGGGCCAATGAAGATCGGCGCTTTGCCCGGGCGGCGCAGGATCTCTGGCGGCCGAGCGACGTGTTGGGCGACTCGGTGAACATCCTCTCTGCCGATTTCTGCGATGGCAGCATCGACGACGGCTTTGTGCAGGATGCTACGCTCAACGGCGGCGGCAGCAGCTTTGTGGCTGACCGGAACTACCAGGGCAGCCCACAACGAGCCTCGGCTCCTCGCCGCAACGAACACTACGGCTGCAGCGGGCCAAACCTAGGAGCCAACACTTCTTTCCTCAACCAAGCGCTGGTGATCCGAGGCAACAACTGGCCGGCTCCGGATCCCAACAGAGATGGTGCTGGTGTCCTCCGCTTCGACAACACCAACGGGGCGCAGAATTTGGGCAACCACGTGCGGCGGCCAGGCTGGCCGGAGGTCTTCGCCCGCGACACCATCTTTGCCCGTCGCGACAGTGCCGACCCGAGCTCAAATAACGCTGACAGGACAGCAGGGCTTGGCGTGCCAGAAGTGCGGCTCTTGCGCGCACCCGATGTGGGCTATGCCAACTTTGGCACCCGCATTTCGGCTTTGGGCAACCCGGTGCTGGATACCTCCCGCTGGCTGCTGATAGCTTCCCTCCAGCCTTGCCGACCGCCTGAAATAGAAGGAGGCGGTGGCCTGTTGGCCGAGTACTACAACGGCTGGATAACCAGCCCGCAGAACCAGTACAACCGCGACACAGGGTTTGGGGACACCGGAGCCATAGGCCCCCTGCCTTCGAGCGCTCAAGAGGCCAACCTGCCCTACCTGCGGGCAGTGCGCTGGCCGGATCCAACCTACCCTGTTCAAGATTGGCAGATTGGCTCCTTCATGAGGGAGGAGGCTCAGGGAGGGCCAACCTGCAACACCTCAGGCGGCTGGAGCAGCCCACCCGGCTCGCGATGGGCCTGTATTCGCGATGCTTTAAAAACCGATGGTTCCGGTATTTCCGGCTGGGATCCCCCTAGAAATCCACCTGGAAAAGGCTTTGCCTTCTGGGAAGACGGTGGCCATCCCGATCTCCCGCCTTGGGGTGGGTTCTACTACCTGTTTGCCAACCAGAACTACCTGAACACCAACTCCCCCTTCCTCTGGCCCTTTGGCTGGGACGGCTGGCCTTTGTGGAATACTCAACCCAACTTTCCCAAGGCTGACTTTTTGTGGATGCCAAGATGCAGTGAGCCGGATATGAATCCGCCTCAACTTCCCGCTGATGCTCCAGACATAGACAGGGGCAACATAGGCTTCTGGCGCTCCTGCTGGCGGCGCAGAGACGGATCATGGGGAAGTGGCAACAACCTCGGCAACGACTTTTTCGTGGTGCGCTGGGTAGGGGAGCTGTATCCCCGTTGGCCGGGTGTTGCCACCTACAACCTCAACACCGACGATGGGGGCCGACTCATCATTCGCAGGAACCCCAACTACACTCTTAACCCAGATGAGGAAGAGCCAGCTTTTAGAGGCTTCTATCGCAATGCGGGCACTCGTCTAGAAGAGCTGTCGGAGGATGAGGCTGTTGGTGTCGAAGCCTGGTGGGATGGCGCCGATAACCGTGTGAGTTTCCGGCTGGAGCTGCAGTGCGTTACCGACTACACTCGGCCTTCTCCCTACTTGGTGGAGATCCAAACCTACGAGAACATGGGCAATGCCTTCGTCCGCTTTACAACCCAGGGAGATGGGCAGCCGCTGGAAAACTATGACCTTCGCTACCTGAAGCCGCTGAAGCCGGTCAACCAACCTTGCCAGCCGGATCAGACTAAACCTCTGGCACCCAACCAGCAGTACTGCGCAGAACCCCTCAATTGCGATCCCATCTGGACAGACTGGACTCCTGCATGTAAAACCAACATCTGTCAGCAAACCACTATTAAACAAACCAGAACTGCCACCTTGCCTGCCGGTTGCCCTGGCACTCCGCCGTCGGAAACTCGGACGATCACCTGCTACCCTCAGTACAACTACGGGCCTTGGTCAGGTTGGACGCCTCAGTGTACCCCGGAGCAGCAGTGCAACAAAACCACCATTACCCAAACCCGCAGCCGCACGGTAACGCCGCTCTGTACCAGCCAAAGCCCCTTTGTCGAAACTGAACGCCAAACCATCACCTGCCAGCCTCCAGGTGCTAGCTGCACCTACACAGACTGGACTCCTGAGTGTACGGTGGCCAACGGCGGCCTGGAGGTGACTCAAACCCGCACCGAGACCTGCACGTCGAAGTGCGGAACTACCACCAGGACAGAAACTCAGAAGATCACCTGCAAGCAAACTTGCAACTACAACTGGGGCCCTTGGTCACCGGCCAGTTGCGATGAGGTCATCAACCAGATCGCCTGCGGCACAACCAAAACCTTTACCCAAACCCGGACGGGCACCCTCATCGCCAACACCAGCAGCCCCACCTGCTCGCCCACCACAACGGGGACAAAAAGTTTGACCTGTCAAGGGCGTCCCTGCGGGCCCAGCACTTTTGCCCCAGAAACTCCTTCCAAGAGCCCCTTGGGCGAGTGGATGGCAGCCAAGCCCAACACGGTGGATCTGCGCCCCGTCTGGGAAATCCAAGCGGATCCGGAGCCGGAGACCATCAGCGTGAATACGGTGGCCGCGGCTCCTGCCGAGGGCGTAACCATTGCTCTGCAGCCGCAGCTTTCGCCGGTGCTGGAGGTGAAAGCCGGGGTGCCCAAGCCGCCCAAGTGGCCCAACCCTGCCGAGGCTCTGCAGGCGGCCTTCAATTGGATGTTTGGCGAACCGGCCTATGCTGCCCGCGAGGGCTTGGTGAGAGGTGGCGTTCTCTCCGAGATCGTTTCTCAACCCAACCGCGAGCCCGGCATCCGCCCGGCTATCAAGGGAGAGGCTCTAGAAGGCTCGTTTACGAAGGGGAGCGAAGACTGGGCCAGAAGGCTGAGGCGCGAATTACTCAAGGAAGATCTGACGGTGGGCTGCCCCTCGGAGGAGGAAGGCCCAGATTCCAAAGGCGGCTTCTGGGTGCCGGGGGTATTTCGCCCCAACTTCAACACCACCTTCAAGTACACCGCCTACACCGGTGACAGCCGCCCCAGCACGTTGCGCATCAAAGACTGGAACGGAGACGGCCAACTGAACTTCTGGGACAAAAACGGCAACGGCGTTCGCAACGCCGACGAGCCTTGGGATGTACTGGATCGGGATCCGCTGTTTGCGGAGAAGGATCCTGCCAATCCCAATAAACTGCTGGTTCAGCCCCAGATGGCGTTGAACCCCTATGCTTGGGTAAACAAAGGTGACACTCAGAACTACTCCCCAAGCTCCAGCTATCTTGGCGGCTACTACATTGACACCAAGGGGAGCGAAGATATCCGCAATGGCCTGTGCTTCTACGTCAGGGTGGACTCGGGCACCAAGAGGGTTCAAATCCAGATTGATCGCAACGGTTCCACAATGACCGACAGCGACTTCACCAACGACACCGCCGCTTTTGCTTGGGTGGATGTGGAGCCGTTCACCCTGGACCTGAACAAGACTCCCACTGGCTTTGCCGGCGAAAACCCGGTGCTGGGGGTAATCCTGGATGAGGTGACCCGTCGGCCCATTCCCATTCCCCGCTTCCAAGAGCTGGCTTCAACCAATGTGAACCAGCGCCGCCGCAACGACGATGGCAGCCAAAACCGGCAGCTGCAGCCGGCCAGGGAAACGCGGGTGAATGCCATTGCCATCAGCGGCACCCTGCCCTCGCGGCTAGACCAAACTGCCGGCGGCATGCACAACTTCCTGCGCCTCAACGAGCTGTGGAGAAATACCAACCTCTTCTTCAGCGGCTCGATGATCCAGCTCAACTACAGCACCTATGCCACCGGCCCCTTCCTGCAGCAGAGCTTTGAGCCGCCCAACTTGGTTACGGGCTCGGCCCTCACGCGCGGCTACGACTACTACTTCCCGCCCAATCGCCGCTTCGGCTACGATGTGGGCCTGCAAATTGCCCGTCGTCCCAGCGCGGTGTCGGCTCGCTTCCAATTCCCCTCCAATGCCCGCACTGAGTTCTTGCGGGAGTTGGATCCTCAGGATCCGTATGTGCGGCGGCTGCGCTGCGGGCTGCAAGCTCAGCCAGATGTGCCCCTGCAGGCGGCTGCTCGGATTGGAGGCTGCAACGAATTCAACTGATATTGACTTCCCATGCCAGGGGTAGATTCGAGGTAGGAGCAGAGTGGGCTAAGGGAGGGATCGATGAGCAAAGGACGGCTTTGGCGGCAACAAGAAACAGGGGGCTTTACCCTCATTGAGGTCTTGGCGTCGGTGGTCATTGTGGCTTTGGCCATGGCTGCCCTTGCTCCTGCCCTTACCTTGATCGCCTACCGGCGGGCCATGACGGAGCGGATAGAAGTGGCCAATCAACTGGCCCGGGCTGAGGTGGATCGCATCCGCACCCTGGTTGACCTGGAGCTGGCCGCCAACCCAGCTGCTTTCCAGAACCCGGCTCAGTTGGATCGTCTGCCCAGGATTGGAGCAATCCCCTTGGCCAATACCCCGCCTCCTGCTGATATGGACAACCCCGGCCCCAACTACTCCATTCGTTTGGCTGAAGTTCAGGTGCCGGGGCGAAACCCCGAGGTCTATGTCATCCAAACCTTTCGGGATAGGGGCGGGGAATGCATCGACCGACGTAGCAGAACCATCATTGCAGGGGTTCCCTGCAGCTTTATGATGGGAGTCAGGGTCTACCATCGCTTTTCCTTTGACCCAAACACTCGGCAAGCTCTTCCTGGCCTGCGCGCTGAGACGGTCTCCGCCAATCAGAACTTGGCCAATGCCGATGTGTGGCTCTTTCCCATGGCCAGCTCGATTGTAGAAGTCAACCTGGCCGCCAATTTGGGGGATGTTTGCCGCGCCGTTTTGGCCGATGTTCAAGCCAGGGGTGGAACACCGACCAACAACTGCAATGCCTTCCCGCTGCCCAGCCCAAGCCCTACCTCGCTTTGAAGCGACGGGTAAGCTCCTCCTGCAGGCTCACAAAAAGGTGGTGTTTTCCTATGTTCAAGGTTTTTCGCCACAGGGTTTACCAGAGTGCGGGGTTTACCCTCATTGAGCTGTTGGTCTCACTGCTGGTTGCCTTCATCTTTCTCCTGGCCACCGCGATGATTGTCATCGAGACGATGCGGCTGGATCGGGAAGAGACGGGCCGCACCCAGGTGCAGGCGGAGCTGACCCAAGCCATGCAGTTTATCCAGCAGGATCTGGCAGAGGCGCTTTACATCTACAACGATGCGGAACAGCCCAACGGAGACGGAACGCCAGATCTCATCCAAAGGCTTTACACTCCTGGATGGATTCGCCGCCCCGATGGGGCCATTCCAGTGGTCGCCTTTTGGAAGCTGAATCCGATCCCGCAGAGGTGCTACGCAGGCAACCCTACTCTGCAGGATATCCGAAGGGGCCAAGCAACTTTGAAGGAGAGACCTAGAGACATTTCTGTAGCTGACTGGGACAACATCCGCAACCGCCGCAACATCTATACCTTGGTTGTGTACTACTTGCGACGTAACTACAACAACGCCGGTAACCCAGACGGCAGCACCCCCTGGGAGGGCAATGCGCGCATTGCTAGGTTTGAGTTGCAACCTTTTGATGACGAATGCACTCGGCGCAGCTCGTTTTTCAGAGAGGATCCAGATCCTTTCCAGGCTGGCTTTCTGGCTTGGCCTCGCAATCCAGATGGTCAAACTCCCATTGCCACCAGCTCAGCAGGCCCTCGTCTTGTAACTCTGGTCTCCAATATCTTTAGCAGCCGGCAGGGCAGCCCGCAGGTTGCCCCCCCTTGCCCAGAAGGCTACGCCTTGGGAGGGGGCCTGCCCAATGGAGTCACTTTCTCAGGCTTGGGAGTCAATCAAAACGACGTGGGCTTCCATGTTTGCGTCCGGCGCAGCGCCGCCGCCAGCCTTCCCCAAGATGTGATTGTTACCATCACGGCAACGGCTATGGAGCGAGCCAATCCCGGCCTGTTCCGGCGCTACATTCAAGATGCGACGAGTGTCGATGCGGAACAGGTGTCGCGGTACTTGACGGCGATGCAAACTCAAGTTTTGGCCCGTGGTGTGTTCAATCGTCAAGCCTAGTCAAGCCTATGTGACTTATTCGGAGGGGGGATTCCTACCTATGTTGGCCTCGATGAGCAGATTCAGACGGACTGCACCTGCCCAGACAAGGGGCTTTACGCTGATAGAAGTCTTGGCGGTTATTGTCATCATCGGCATCTTGGCTGTGCTGGCCGTTCCCTCTGGGATCAACATCTGGGCCCGGATCCAGCTTGATGATGCGCAAAACAAGGTGGAGCGGGCCTTACGCACTGCTCGCACCAATGCCAGGGCTTCTCTCCTGGGCCGAGCTTGGGTGGTTGGGGTGGACAATTCGGAGCCGAATGTACCGACTCTGGTTATTCAAGATGAGCAGGGCCTTTGCGATGAACCCACCCCCTGTCAGCGGGTGCGCCTGAATAATTTTGTAACCGTCAACAGTATCTTCCCTGGTGAAGTGACATCCACTTTAATTGCCATACCAGAGCGGTCAACTTTAATTGCCATACCAGAGCGGTCAGTGGAGGTTATGCGGTCAGTGGAGGTTGAGGTTATAGAGAACGCCCCCACCTTCGCCAACGGGGGGGCAGTTTTTGAATCCGATGGCCGCGCCCGTCAACTGGATCGCTTTGTGGTCAGCAGCCCTGATGAAGTGACATCCACTTTAATTGCCATACCAGAGCGGTCAACTTTAATTGCCATACCAGAGCGGTCAGTGGAGGTTATGCAGTCAGTGGAGGTTGAGGTTATAGAGAACGCCCCCACCTTCGCCAACGGGGGGGCAGTTTTTGAATCCGATGGCCGCGCCCGTCAACTGGGTCGCTTTGTGGTCAGCAGCACCTACTCTCAGGGGGAAAACCGCTGTGTGGTGGTAAGCACCTTAATCGGTACCATTCGCAAGGACAACAACCCTGAGTGTGGCAGCGTGGTAGAGGGAGAATAGTTGGGGTAGGATGGTCGGACTGCCGCCCTCACCCCCGGCCCCTCTCCCAAAGGGAGAGGAGGGTTTGGGGGGCTGGTAATGCTGTAGGTTCCTTCTATGCTCACGGCTTCCCCACCGCTTGTTTTTCCCTGGCAAACTCGTCAGCCGGCTCTCTTGGTGCTGGCGGATGGCACTTCCTTTGCCGGTTGGTCTTTTGGGGCGCCGGGCACGGCGGTGGGCGAGGTGGTGTTCAACACAGGCATGACCGGCTACCAGGAGGTGATCACCGACCCTAGCTACCGGGGGCAGATGGTTACCTTCACCTGTCCGGAGCTGGGAAACACCGGAGTCAATGAGCTGGACGAAGAATCGGCTCGGCCCCAAGTCGCGGGGATCATCGCCCGCAATGTATCGCGCTTGGCCAGCTCCTGGCGGGCTACTTCCACCCTCCCCGAATACCTGCAACGATATGGGATCCCGGCCATTGCTGGGGTAGATACGCGGGCTTTGGCACGGCGGCTGCGCTCCCAGGGGGTGATGAACGGGGCCCTTTCCACGGAGACTTTGGATCCCCAGGTTTTGTTGGAGCGGGTGCGCCAGGCTCCTTCCATGCAGGGGTTGAGCTTGGTGGCGGAAGTCACTACTCCTCAACCCTACGAGTGGCTGGAGCCTACGCCTGCCGATTGGGACTATGGGCGCAGCCAAGGGATCCCGATCCCGGAGCCGCCCCTGCGGGTGGTGGCCCTGGATTTTGGCATCAAACGCAACATCTTGCGCCGCCTCACCCGCTACGGCTGTCGCGTCATGGTGTTGCCGGCCAATGCCAGCCCGGAGCAGATTTTGAGTTACAACCCCGATGGGATCTTCCTCTCCAATGGGCCAGGGGATCCGGCGGCAGAGACCACGGCCATCCGCACCACGCAAGCGCTGCTGCAAACCGGGAAGCCCCTATTTGGGATCTGCCTGGGCCATCAGATTCTCAGTTTGGCCCTAGGGGGATCCACCTACAAGCTCAAGTTTGGCCACCGCGGCCTCAACCACCCTTGCGGGTTGGAGAAGCAAGTGGAGATCACCAGCCAGAACCACGGATTTGCGGTGGATGCCGCTTCGATCCCCGCCGATGGGGTGGTAATCACCTACCTCAACTTGAATGACCGTACCGTGGCCGGGATCCGCCACCGTCACCTGCCCCTGTTTTCTGTGCAGTATCACCCGGAGGCCAGCCCCGGCCCCCACGACGCCGATCACCTCTTCCGCGAGTTCGTGGAGCTGATGCTGCAGCACCGCTCCCGTTAGCCTCACCCCCGGCTTTTTTCCCTCAGGGCCAGGGCGGCGCGGGCTTCTTCCCGGTCGTCGAAGTGAATCTTCTCGGTGCCCAGGATCTGGTAGTCCTCGTGGCCTTTGCCGGCAATCACCACCGTATCGCCCGGCTGGGCCTCTAGGATGGCCAGGCGGATGGCTTGGCGCCGATCCACCTCCACCGCCCAGGGGGATCCAGGGATCCCGGCCAGAATATCCCGTAGGATCTGCTGGGGATCTTCGGTGCGGGGGTTGTCGGAGGTAACGATCACCTGATCGGCCCAGGTGGCGGCAATGCGGCCCATCTGCGGTCGTTTGCCCCGATCCCGATCCCCCCCACAGCCAAAGACACAGATAAGCTGACCTTGCACCTGGGAGCGCAGGGCCTTGAGCAGGTTTTCCAGCCCGTCGGGGGTGTGGGCATAGTCCACAATCACCGCGATATCCTGCCCCGGCAGGGTCACCCGCTCCATCCGCCCCGGTACGCCCGGAAAGTGGGGCAGGGCCGACTGGATGATCTCGACAGGGATCCCCAAGTGCAGGGCTACCCCCACCGCCGCCAGCAGGTTGGCCAGGTTGAAGGATCCCACCAGGGGGGCTGCCACGGCAAAGGCGCCAGAGGGGGTGTGGAGCGTCGCCTGTAAGCCGCTGGGGTGCAATTGAACGTTGCTGGGCCAGAGGCCGGGGATCCCCTGCAGGGGCTGCAGCGAGTAGGCCCAGGGCTGCAGATCGGGCCGAATGGCTTGCAAGAGCCGCCGTCCCCCAGCATCGTCGGCGTTGATCACCGCCCGCCCTTGGAGATACTCCTGTCGGAAGAGGGTGGCCTTGGCCTGCCAGTAGTTCTCCATGCTGCCGTGGAAATCCAGGTGATCCTGGGTAAGGTTGGTCCAGACGGCAGCGGCAAAGGAACATCCCCACACCCGATCTTGAGCGAGAGCATGGGAGCTCACCTCCATCACCGCCACCTCCGCCCCGGCTCTCTGGGCTTCCCTGAGGCTGCGCTGCAGTTCAGGCGGAAAAAGGGTGGTGTGGGAGGCCACTTCGCTATAGCCAGGCCAGCGGTTGTACAGAGTGCCCAGCAAAGCCGCGGAGCGGCCGGCAGCTTGCACCAAATGTTCGATTAAGTGGGTGGTGGTGGTTTTGCCATTGGTGCCCGTCACCCCCACCAAGGTCAGTTGGCGGGCGGGAAACCCATAGAAAGCTGCCGCCACCTGGGCCACGGCCCTGTTCAGGCTGGCGCGAGGCAAAACCAGGACGGGCTGACTTCCCCATCCAGCCTCTCCGCTGACGCTCTCCCACGCCTCCTGGGAGATCAGGGCGGCCACTGCCCCTGCCGCCAGGGCTTGGGCCACGAAGCTACCTCCATCCACGCGGGATCCCGGCATCCCCAAGAAGAGATCCCCCGGCTGTACCTGGCGAGAGTCGGCACAGAGGCCCCAGACCTGCACCCCCTCCAGGGATCCCTGGGCCAATTGAGGCTGGATCCCAGCTTGGTGGAGCAATTTGGACAAAGTGATCCCAGCAGTTTCCATCGTTGCCACTCCCCACAGCTTTGCCGGTTAGGGTAGCGGCCAGGGATTGCCGCCGTCAAATTAGGCCAGGGCTTCCTCCAGCTTTTGCTTGGCCCACAGAGAAGCGTAGAGGCCCTTCTCGTCCGCCAGCAATTCGGCATGGGATCCCTTCTGCACAAGGCGGCCCTGGTCCATCACCCAAATCTGATCGGCCTCCACCGCAGCCGTAAGGCGATGGGTGATGAAGATCACCGTTTTCTGGGCCGTGACCCGACGCAGATGGCGAAGAATGGCCTGAGCCGTCTGATTGTCCACGCTGGAGAGAGAGTCATCCAGGATCAAGATGGGAGCATCCACCAGTAAAGCCCGAGCCAAGGCCACCCGCTGTCGCTGGCCACCGGAGAGGGTAATGCCCCGCTCTCCCACCAGAGTGTCGTAGCCCTTGGGAAAGTTGAGGATCTCGGCGTGGATGTGGGCGGCTTTGGCAGCCCATTCCACCTCCCAATCTTCGGCATCCGGCTTGCCGTAGCGAATGTTATCCCGGACCGTGGCGCTGAACAGGAAGCTCTCCTGGGGCACATAGGCAATGGCCCGGCGCAGGGATCCCAGTTGAATCTGGGTGATATCCTGCCCATCCAAAAACAGTTGCCCCGGCTGGATCTCCAGCAGCCGAAGAAGGGCATTGGCCAGAGTGGACTTGCCCGCCCCAATCGGCCCCACCACCGCCACCATCTGGCCCGGTTCTATGCAAAAGTGCAAATCCTCTAGAGCCGGAGCTGCCGCAGGGCCGGCGAAGGCAAACGCGAGACCTCTGGCCTCGAGGCGACCCTGCACCCTCTCCAGAGACAACGGCAAAGCGCCTGGGGCGTCTCGGATGGTGGGTTCTACCCCCAACAGAGCATCGATCCGCTCCAAGCTGACCTGCCCCCGCTGGTAGGCCGTGATGGTGAAGCCCAGCAGGGCGGTGGGAAATACCAACCGTTCCACGTAGAGGGTGAGGGCCGAAAAATCCCCGATGGTCAGCGTCCCTGCCGCAATCTGCGCCCCCCCCACCGCCAGCAGTAGCAACAAACTGAGGCTGACCAGCGCCACCAAAGAAGGGAAAAGCAAGTTGCGAGTGAGGGCCAAGCGCAAATTGGCCTGCAGCAGCCGCTGGTTCTGGCGGCGAAACTCCCGCTGCTCGTGCTGTTCCTGGCTGTACACCTTGATCAGGGCAATGCCGTTCAGGTCCTCTTGAATGAGATCGCTCAGATCCGCCAACTCCTGCTGCACCTGGAGCTGCTCCTGCTGCAGGCGGTTGCTGCTCAACTTCACCAGCACCAACATCACCGGAAACACCGACAGCGCCAAGGTGCTCAGACGGGGCTCGATGCCAAACATGGCGGGCAAGGTGGTGGCATAGGCAAAGATCGTGTTGGCCAAATTGAGTAGGGCGAACCCCAACAGGCGGCGGATGTTTTCCACATCGCTGGTGATGCAGGTGAGAATGTCCCCGATGGTCTGCTGGGCAAAGTAGGAAGGCTGCAGGGTGAGCAAATGCTCGAAGATGGCTTGCTTGAGGTGAAACTCCACCTGCCGTCCCACCCCAAACATCCACACCCGCGAGGCAATGCGAATGCCCATCATCAGGCTGGAGACGACCAGCACCGTCAAGGCGTAAAGGGCAATGCGCCGGTCCGACAAAGTGGCCAGGTTCTGGCTCAGGTCATCGATGACCAGCTTGACGTACCAGGGCAGGAACACCCCCAGGCCATTGACCAAGAGCAGGGATCCAATGCCCAACCCCACCTGTCGTCGATAGGGGCGCAGATAATGGGCCAATTGTCGGAGATGGGATCCGGTCACTCACTTGCTCCCTGCATCCTCTTCCACTCTAGCGTTCAGCCGGATCCCCCCGGTAGGGATCAGACCAGAACCTGAGCCGGGGCTTGCTGGGCCAGTTGCGCCGTTTCCCGCCGTGCCCAGGCATCTGCCTGCAAAATGTCCTCCAGGCTGGGATCGGCAATGACTTGATGCCGCTCACAAACCCGCTCCAAGAGACGGGGAATATCCAAAAAACGGATGCGCTCCTGCAAGAACAGGGCCACCGCCGCTTCGTTGGCCGCATTCAACACTGCCGGCAGCGTTCCCCCCCTCCGTCCAGCGGCATAGGCCAACTCCATGCAGGGGTACTTGCGGTGATCCGGAGCCTTAAAGGTGAGGGATCCCAGCTTGACCAAATCGAGGGGATCCCAGGGGGTGGCCAGGCGTTCCGGCCAACTGAGGCCGTAGAGGATGGGCAGGTGCATGTCCGGCCAGCCCAACTGGGCCAGAACCGAGGTATCGGCCAGCTCGATCAGGGAGTGGACAATGCTCTGCGGGTGGATGAGGATGTCGATGTGGTCGTAGTCCAGGCCGAAGAGCCAGTGGGCCTCGATCACCTCCAGGCCCTTGTTCATTAGGGTAGCCGAGTCGATGGTGATTTTGCGCCCCATCACCCAATTGGGATGCTTGAGGGCATCGGCCAGAGTGACCTGATCCAATTTTTCGGCAGGCCAATCCCGAAAGGCGCCACCCGAGGCAGTCAACAGGATTCTTCGCAGGGATCCCGCGGGCACCCCCTGTAAACACTGGAAAATGGCCGAATGCTCAGAGTCGACGGGGATCAGGTTCACCCCGTACTGCCGCACCAAGGGCAGCACCACCGGCCCCCCTGCCACCAGGGTTTCTTTGTTGGCCAGGGCAATGTCTTTGCCGGCACGGATGGCCGCCAGGGTTGGCAACAAACCGGCGCAGCCGACGATCCCCGTCACCACCCGCTGGGCCGCCGGGTGAGCCGCCACCTGACACAGCCCCTCCGTTCCGGCCACCAACTCCGGCAGCGGTCGGATCCCCGTCAGCAGCGACCGCAGCTCCGGCAGCAGCTCCTCCCGGCCAATGGCAACCATCTGGGGCCGAAACCGCCGCACCTGCTCGGCCAAGAGGGCAACGTTGCTGTAGCTGGTCAGGCCAACAACCTGAAAACGCTCTGGATACTGGGCCACCAAGTCCAGAGTTTGGGTGCCAATCGAGCCGGTGGAGCCGAGCAAGGTGATGGCTTGCATAAAGGATCCCTTTACCCCTGAAAGAGCGTGACGTCCTCCCAACGCAGACTTCCCCTCGCGCAACTTGCCCAAGGACTCCGTCCCGCTATTGCGAACGGCCCCACCTCGCGTTCGGGGATCCCTGCCTCACGCCCCTTCATCTTATTCCTATCTGGCTCTCAACTGGAATCTGTGTGCTCCCTCCGATCCCCGACAGCGGGATCCTATGCGGCTGTGGGGTCCGCGATGCCCCCCTTCCCCAGATTTTGGTTTCAAACCTTTCCCGACTGAGAACGCAGCCACTGGCTGAGCAGCGTCTCGACTAACTCTGAGAGATCTTGATCCGACTCCAACAGAAGGCGCTTCACGGTTCGGTGGGTCTCTTTGGGGATGTAGGCCGTCAATTTGACGTACTCAGAGCTGTTGGGCTTGGCGCCTGCTTCCGGTTGCTCGAGGGTCGGCTTGGGTTCTGGAATCTTGTAGGCTTGGGCGCTCAGCTTTTTCGGGGCGGGTCGGGCCGGGATCCCCTCTGGCTGCCGGTCGAGAAGGCGCTCAAACTTGCTCATGACGAGATTTCCTCCCCCACAGCAACGTAGTCTGACCAAGCTTGTTTGGCTCTCGGCTCTGGGATCTCGTGAACACAGACCCCCTCCAGAGCAGCCCGTTGAAAAGCCACCGTGCGGCGAATGGAATGGTGGCAGAGAGGAATCCCGACTTGCTTGAGAAAGTTGCGGGCCTCCGCTCCATCTCGGTTGGGCCAGGGGGGAACCAGCGTCAGCAAGACCTTGTAGTGCTTTGCCCCCAACCGGTCTAGGGCCTTGGCGGTCAGCATCAAGGCATCTAGAGCCAAGGCATCCGGGGAACAGGGCAAAAGCAGCAGATCACACCGCTGCGCCAGAGCGTGTAACTGTTCCGGGGTGGGACGGGCAGGGGTGTCGATCACCGTGTGCTGAAAGCCTGTGGGCGTGGGAGTGGTGGGATCCCCGGCCAATACCTTGATAGGAAAGGATGATCCCCGTTCTGCCCAGCGAGAGGCCGAGCGATTGGGATCGGCGTCGATCAACAGGGCCATCCCCGACCCACCCGCAGGAGCTGCCCCTTGTTTTTGCTGAAGGTAGAGGGCCAAATGCACCGCTGTGGTGGTTTTGCCCACGCCCCCTTTGAACCCCAAGACCGCGATATTCATCTGCCACACACCCTCCCACCCTGGTTTTACTGCCCAGGTGCACGGGCGGCAAGAGGCAAAAGTGGGCATTGGGGTCTTGGGGCAACTCGGGAGAGCCGGCCGCGGGGAGAAGTTCTCCCGGTTGCGCAATCTTTAGGCTTCGCCGGTAGGATATCCTTGGCTGGCATAACCGGCTGGCTTTGGAGAATCTGACCATGCCTCATCTCTCGCGATCCCATTCCTCCTTGGGCTTGGCTCGCTCTTGGTCTATTCCGCTGGGGTTGTGTCTGGCCCTGAGCATAAGCGCCTGTGGCGGCGGGGGTTCCAGTCGCCCGCTTCCCCCAGTCTCAGCTCCTCCCACAGGACGAATTGAGGGATCCCATTTCGACGATCTCAACGGCAATGGGCTGCGGGATCCGGGGGAGCCGGGGCTGCCGGGCATCGCCACCTTTTTGGACTTAAACGGCAATGGCCGCCTCGACCCGGGGGAGCCCAGCACCGTCAGCGATGCCAGCGGTAACTTTCGCTTCTCCAACTTGCCCCCTGGCACCTACCGCGTCACTGCCCTTTTGCCCCCGGGGCGAGTGTTCACCACGCCGCGCTCAGGCTTGGGGCTGGAGCGGATTGTGGGCGGCAGTCCTGCTCCCGAAGGGGCCTTTCCCTGGATGGTGGCTTTGCTGAGGGCGGCTGAGCCGGATCCCTCTCGAGCGCAGTTTTGCGGGGGATCTCTAATTGCCCCGGAGTGGGTGCTCACCGCTGCCCATTGTTTTTTCAACGATCAAGGCCAGCAGGATGTGAATGCACGCAACCTGGATCTGTTGTTGGGAACCACCCGTCTGCAATTGGGCGCTGGCCAGCGAATTCGCGCCGCGCAAATTGTCCTCAACCCCGGCTACAACCCCCAGGTGGGGAAACTTGGGGGGAACGACATTGCCCTGGTGCGCCTCTCTCGGCCAGTGGCCCTGCCTACCCTGCCGCTGGTGCAGCCCAACCAAACCAACCTGACGGCCCCTGGCACTGCCGCCACCATCCTCGGCTGGGGAGCCACCTTCCCCAGCGCCCCGGATCAAGAACCCAGCGGCTTTCCCCGAGATTTGCAGCAGGCCACCGTTCCCATCGTCTCCAATGCGGTGTGCAATGCGCCCCAATCCTACAATGGCACCATTTTAGATACCATGCTCTGCGCCGGCTTTCCTCAGGGGGGAGTCGATACGTGTCAGGGCGATAGTGGTGGGCCTTTGATTGTGTCCAGCGGCAGGGGTTTTGCCCTGGCCGGGATCACCAGTTTTGGCAGAGGCTGCGCCCAGCCCAATTTCTATGGGGTGTATACGCGGGTGTCTAGCTTCGCCGGTTTTGTGCAATCGGTAATCGGCAGTGCCCCCAGCCCAACTCCAGCACCACCCTCCCCTCCACCCCCCACCGGGACAACTGCTTCATTCGTTGTCAATTTGAGGGAAGGTGAGGTGGTTGCGGGGCTCAACTTTGGCAGCCGGGCGCAGTGAACACGAACTGTGGCAGCAAGCAGTGGTGTGGCGATCGTTTAGCTAGGCCGCCGTTCGCGCTAGCGGGACGGAGTCCTTGAAGCCCCGCCCTCTGTCCGTAGGACGAGGGTCGGAATGAAAGGCGGACATCCCCTGTTCTATAATCAACCTGGCTGTGCAAAACGGCATTGCCGGAATCTGGTACAGCTACGCGGTGGGGCATCCCGTGTCTGCTCGTGGAGGGTTCTTGCACTAGCTCCCCAATGAAGCGAGAAGCCCGCTCCGTACCGCCAGCAGTCGGAGTCGGGAGTATGTCACGATAGGGATCCCTGTTGTAACCAAACCCATTTGATTGACGGAGGAGATGTCTTTCCTATGACCCAAGTGACGATTGGCGAAAACGAAGGGATCGAATCTGCGCTGCGTCGCTTCAAGCGTCAGGTTTCTAAGGCGGGCATTTTGCGGGATTTGCGCAACCATCGGCACTTTGAAACCAACCTAGAAAAGCGCAAGCGCAAAGCGGTAGCCGTCCGGCGCAACCGCCGCAAATCTATGGCCTAGGCCATTGCCGACACTCGGAAATCTGAACCCCTCTGAACAGGGCTTGTGGCCTTGCCTGAGGTTCTGACGTTAGTTTCTCGGATTCTGGGTTGAGCCAGCCTGCAGGGATCCGCTCAACACGTTAATTTCCAGCATCAGTTCTTCGCCAACATAGCTCTCGGGCAAAGGAGCAAAGGGGGCTGAGCGCTGGATGGCACTGAGCACGGCTGCATCCAACAGGGGATCTTCTGAGGGGGTTTGCAGGCGCAGTTCCCGCAGGGATCCCTGTCGATCCAGACGCACCTGCACCACTGTTACGTAGGAGCCGGATGCCCGCCGTACCATCCAGTGTTGGCGAACCCTTTCTTGGAATTGAGCCAAGTAGTCTCCCCAATCCGGATCGGCGGTGGCATTTAGGCTGGGTGGGCCTGCCCGCGAGGACTCTATCCCACTGGTGCGACCAAGGCTGGAGCTGTGGGATCCGGTAGGAAAAGTCGGGGGCAAGGTGGGAGAAGGCTCTTCCAACGGGGCTGCGATCGGCTCTGGAGAGGGCAAAGTTGGATGCGGATCCGCTGGAGCCGACAGGTAGGGTTGTGGCAAAACCTCAGGAGAACTTGCTGCTCTTTCGGGTTGAGGCTTGAGGGATTGAGCAGGAGAGATCTGAGCCGATTTGGTCTCCACTGCTGCTGCCGAGGAGGTAGCCAGTAGGCTTTGCAGATGCTGACGATAGTCCTGCAGTTGCTGGCGCTGTGGAGAGGACAGAGGCCAGTGATCCAGCCATTCTTCCGTCAGATGTAGCGCCTCCGCCCAATTGTGATCGGCAACTGCCTGCTCCAGAGCTGCTAAACCCGCTGACAGATTTTCTAACCTGGCCTTTGGCTGCTGCTGAGGAGAGGCAGAGTCGCGGTTGGGTTGGGGCATCTCAAGCTCCCTTGGGGATGGGGGGAGGATCCCAGGGACAGGACTCCCTGCGGCTGAGGCAACCAAAGGCTGTGCCGCCGCAGAAGTGGCCTCTTCACTTGGGCTGGGCACTTGCGACTGCCGCACCGATACGTGATCCCGAGGTTCAGAGACACCGGACTCACGGGCGGAGACGGGCGCAATCCACTGCGGCTCTGGGGGCGGCTCATCCGCCATCTCCACCCACTGAAAGGAGATTATCTCCTCCTCTTCCCGGATCCTAGGCTGCCAACCCACCCAGCTCATCGCGATGAAATGCAACCCTGCCGAGAGCACGTTGGCCAGCCCCAGACGCCAAGGTAAGGAGCGGCGTTCCTGCTCTCGTTTTTGTTGAGAACAGCTGAGGCGAGGATCTGGATCCGTCAGTTGGTTTGGCCGGCTCTCAGCAGCCGGTTCTGGTTTGGGGGAGGTGGACTCTGCAGTAGGTTGGGCCGGGATCCCTGCGCTACAAGGATCTCGAGCGGGGTTCAATTCGTTTTGCACCTTTCCACCTTTCCTCACAGCCACATGCCAACAGAAGCCCACCGACGCTTCTCTGCTTCCTTCGATCAATAGCCCATCCCCGGGCAGGGGGGTAGCCATCGATGCACAAACGCGCCCAGGGCAAAGCTGTGTTGGCTTATACGGACTTCTGCCATTTCAACGCCTATCTTTTTCACGGGGGGCGGTGCTTTGAGCCACCTAGGCTCACGAAAAGCCAGCTCATGATTCTCCGAACTAGAGCTTGTGGAGCGGGTTTATGCTTGTTACCCAGCAACCTGTCCTGAGGCGGTTTTGGTACCCCGTGATCCCGATGTCGGCCCTGGAAACCGGCCCACAAGCTTTCACGCTGCTGAAGACTCCTCTGGTGCTTTGGCTCAATGAGTCAGGGCAGCCTTGCGCCGTCTTGGATCGTTGCTGCCATCGCTCGGCCCAACTTTCCAAAGGGGTTGTTTGCAATGGCCACATCCGCTGCCCCTATCACGGCTGGGAGTTTGACGGCTCCGGCACCTGTGTGAAGGTGCCCCAACTTACAGACAACTTCATCCCCCCTACCTACAAGGTGGAGGGGTTTCGCTGCCAAGAGCGCTATGGCTATGTTTGGGTGGCATTGGCGGATCCCTTGACCGATATTCCCGAGATCCCAGAGGTGGCGGATTCCCGGTTTCGCCAAATTCATCAGTTCTATGAGGTCTGGAAATGCGCCGGCCTGCGCCTGATGGAAAACTCCTTTGACAATGCCCATCTCCACTTCGTCCATCACCAGAGCTTTGGGGTGATCTCCGAGCCTGTACCCCCAGATCTGGACAGCCTTGAAGAACTGGAATATGGCCTTCGGGCCACCTCTGTTTTGCCGGTGTTCAACAGTGACTTGCAGAAGCAAAACTTGCGGATGTCAGAGGATCGCACAGTGCGTATCCTGGAGGGCACCTGGTTTATGCCTTTTGGTCGCAAGCTCAAAATCACCTACCCCAACGGCCTCATCCACATCATTTTCACAGCGGCTACCCCCATCGACGACCAAACCTCGCAGGTGGTGCAATTCTGTTTGCGCAACGATTCAGAAGCAGAGGTGAGTGGTAAACTACCCGACTCCGACCGCTAAAGCGGTACGGAGCGGGCTTTCAGTAGCCCTGAGCCTGCTCTGCCCTACCAGAGAACAAAACAGGCCCGAACCTCTAGGCTGGTTTACGACAGCCCCCAAGAGCGCAATCACATTCGCACCATTCAAATCCGCATCCCCTTCCCATCCACAGTGCCCACACTTGAACGACTTGCCACTGCGGTAGGACTTGCCCTGCTCAGGGTGGATGTGTAAGCACCGGTGACAGGTCTGCGACGTGTAAGCAGGCGGCACAGGAATCAGAGAAACCCCTGCAACCCTCGCCTTGTATTCCAGAAACTGGCGTAGTTGGTAGAACGCCCAACTGTTGGCCCTGCGCCGCTCGGCTTTGCTGCGCGGCTGTTGATTGACTCTTTTCCGGATCCCTGTCAGGTCTTCCAGGGCGATAGCGCTGTTGGTAGCTTTTGCCCTAGAGACAATAGCTTTGGAGATGCGATGATTGACCCACGCCTGAAAACGTCTCTCCTTGCCAGACAGCCGTTGCAACAGTTCTCTGCATCTGCGCCGCGAACTGCGTGTGCCCTTACTGGCTTTGCGTTGGAGTGCCGCCCTCAACCGGGAGTAGTGGTCTCGGACTCTGTTCAACTGCTGTCCATTCCAGTTATCCCCCTCTGACGTATGGGCAATATCTGTCCTTCCCAAGTCCACCCCCAGCACTCTGCCCGTGCGTTGCGGTGGGGATGGCTCCGCTTCTACACAGATTTGAATGGAGTAGGAGCCGTCTTTACGCTTGACCAGAGTGGCCGATTTGGGATTGGAGCCCGCCAGCCGTTCTCTCTGGTAGCGGCCAATCGCCAGCTCAAAGCGCTCCCGACCCTCCACCGTGGTCAGCGACACCGTCCAGTCTTTCTCGCGGAACGAAAAGATACGAGCGTCGTAGGTAGCGAAGCCCCCTTTGAACGCTTTGACGGGGCGGTTTTTCTGTTGGGCAACTTTACGGGCGCCGGCCAGCCGTCTGCAGACCTGCTGAGCCAAGTTACTGGACAAGCCGAACCGGGCACGGATTTCGCGGTAGCACAGAGACTGGAGCTTAACGGCGTTGGCGACTTTCTCGGGTGTGTTTTGGTTGACCCAGTTCAAGGCTTGGCCAAAAGCCTCCAAAGTCGCGTCCAATTTGGCGGCTTGCGACTGGGACGCCTTGAGCTTGCAGGATACGGTCAGGACTTGGGTCATGGTTCTATCATAACTTCCGCATTCCTCCCGACACTGACCCTACGGGTACAGTGCGGGGCTCCTGCGATTTCTAGCTGAGAGTATCATCGCCTTCGATCGGCAGGTGACCCTTGAGGATCAACGGGTTCTGGAAAGCACCGACTATGACGTTCCCCTCGATATCAAGGCGGAGCAGCACATGTTTACCGATAAACCCAGCATCGTCATGCGTCGCAAGCTGGCTGCCCTCTTGAAAGCTCACGGAGAGGTGGAAGCGCGGCGGAGCAGGGATCCTGAACTCACGCCAATGGTCGGGCAGACCCAAAAGAGGGGCCGAAGCAGCCCCCCTTCTTGGGTTTGAGTGTCTCGATTGGATTTCTCGTTAGACCAGAAAGAAGCGCTTTCCCCGTAACTTGAACTACTTGATCTTGACGGTAGCGCCGGCTTCTTCCAGCTTCTTCTTGATGTCGTTGGCTTCCTCTTTGGCAACCCCTTCTTTGACGGGTTTGGGAGCCGCCTCGACCAGATCTTTGGCATCCTTCAGACCCAAGCCGGTCAACTCGCGCACCACCTTGAGGATGGCGATCTTCTTGTCGGCTGGCACAGCCTCGAGGATGACATCAAAGGCAGTTTGCTCTTCCACCGGCTCAGGGGCTGCCGCCGGAGCTGCCGCAGCCGCTGCCACAGGAGCTGCCATGACCATGCCGCCGGCTGGGGCTGCTGCACTGACGCCAAAGGTTTCCTCGATGGCTTTCACCAGCTCGGAAGCTTCCAGCAAGCTCAAGGCTTTCAACTCTTCCAAAATCTTTGCAACGCGCTCTGAAGGCATGATGGTTTCTCCTTAAGGGGTAATGGAATGGATGACATAGGTTTGGGCTGATGAACCGAAGCCCTTTAGGCAGCCTCCTTGTCGGCAATGGCCCGGATGGCCCGCCCCAGAGAGGCTGGGATCTCGTGGATACCGCGCGCCACTTGCGTGGGCACAGCATTGAGCCCGACCGCCAGGCCGGTGGCCACCGACTTGAGGCTGCCCGCCACTTGGGCCATGAGCACTTCCTTGGGCGGTAGCTCGGCGATGGCCTTGGCCTGCTCCAAGGTCAGGGATAGCCCTTCAATGCCAGCACCGCGGAACTCGGTTTTCTTGGTTTGCTTGGCAAAATCTTGATACGCCTTCAGGGCGGCTGAAATATCGCCCCGAATCAAGATAAAGGCCGTCGGCCCCGCCAAAAAGGGAATGATCCCTGCCCAAGCTTTTTGGTCGGCGATGGCTCGCCGCATCAGGGTATTCTTAACAACCATGCAAACCGAATCCGACTTGCGCAGCTCTGCCCGCAGTTGGTCCATCTCCGCAACGGTCAGCCCCTTGTAGTCGATCACCAGCACCATTTGGCTGGCCTGCAGCAGGGATCGGACTTTATCGACGATCTCCGCTTTCTTCGCTAAAGGTTGCTTGCCCATGCGCTCACCTCCTTTGTTGTCAATGGTCACCCAGGGTTGAACGGGTGGTGAATCTGGGTTCTACCAAACAGAATGCGCCCCAGCCGTGGCCGAGACGCATGGAGATAAGCGCACCATCAAAAGCGATCCAAGAAGGGATCCCTTTGAACTTCGCTCAAACCTCGGCAGGACATTAAGCCCGCGGGCACCTGCTGTCTTCGGCTTGCTATTCGACTGGGGAAAGATGTTCTGCCGGGATCCTCCTCCAAATTACACTCACTCAAACCCTTTTCAACCCATCGCAGCGCCGAAGCCAGGCTTAGGTCGCCAACTTCAGCTCCCGCAGGGCATTGATATCAACCTCAATAGAGGGCCCCATTGTAGCAGAAACGTGTAGGGTTCGCCAATACTTGCCCTTGGCTCCAGAGGGACGGTTGCGATCGATGGACTCCTGCACTGCCTTTAGGTTCTCCAGCAGAGCTTCGACGGGGAACTTGCACTTGCCGAAGATCAAATGCACAATGCCGGTGCGATCCGCCCGGTACTCCAGCTTGCCGGCCTTGAACTCCTTAATCGCTTGGGCCAGATCCATGGTTACCGTTCCCCCCTTGGGAGAGGGCATGAGGCCGCGCGGCCCCAACAGCCGCCCCAGCTTGGCCACTTGGGGCATCACATCGGGGGTGGCGATCAGAAGGTCAAAATCCATCATGCCCTTGCTGATTTCCTCGATCAGGTCTTCATAGCCAACCCGATCCGCCCCTGCATTTTGGGCCTCCACCACTTTCTCGCCACGGGCAATCACCGCCACCCGGATCTCTTGGCCGGTGCCCCTGGGCAAGACTACAGTGGTGCGCAGTTGTTGGTCGGCGTACTTGGGGTCAATCCCCAGGCGGATGTGAACCTCTGCCGCCTCCTCAAATTTGGCGGTGGCCGTCTCTTTCATCAGGGCCAAAGCGGCTTCGGGAGCATAGGCAATGGGCTTCACCTTCTCCCGCAAAGCCTGCATACGTTTGGAAAGCTTTCGAGCCATCGTTTCTCCTCGGGGTACTGGCGAGAACTTCTCTCCCCCACAGTGGTTTGCTAGAACAACTTTTTCAAGACCGTGAACACCTCAGATAGGGCAAGGGATCCCTCCATCAATCCACCACCGTCACCCCCATGCTGCGAGCAGTTCCGGCAATAATTTTCATGGCCGCCTCCACATCGTGGGCATTCAAATCCGGCAGCTTCTGCTCGGCGATCTGGCGCAGTTGAGCTCGGGTCAGGGATCCCACCTTGGTTTTGTGGGGCTCGCTGGAGCCAGACTCAATGCCCAGAGCCTTCTTGATCAACACCGAAGCCGGCGGCGTCTTGAGGACGAAGGTAAAGCTGCGATCCTCGAAGATGGAGATTTCAACAGGCACCACCATCCCGGCCTGATCCGCCGTCTTGGCGTTGTACTCCTTACAAAAGGCCATGATGTTGACCCCGTGTTGACCCAAGGCTGGGCCAATGGGGGGAGCGGGGGTGGCCTTGCCCGCCTGAATGGCCAACTTGACCACGGCCACCAACTTCTTAGCCATGAAACGCAGTTACACCTCTTTTCGCACTTGACCAAACTCTAATTCTACCGGGGTATCGCGCCCGAAAATCGAGATCAACGCCTTGAGCTTGCCCCGTTCTGGGCTGACTTCCACCACCTCGCCGTAGAAACCTTGGAAGGGGCCGGACAGCACCTCGATGCGATCCCCAGGGGCCATGTCGATTTTGAGGGGCACTTCCTCCACCTCGACGCTGCTGAAGATGCGCTGGACTTCGCTTTGGCTGAGGGGACGCGGTGTAACATGCCCCCGACCGCGACCGTAGGCCCGCTTTTCTTCGGTGCCGACAAAGTTGATCACATTGGGGGTTGTTTTCACCACCATCCAAGTGTCGTCGTTCATGTCCATGCGCACCAGGACATAGCCGGGAAAAATCTTCTCCTCTTGCTCCTGGCGCTTGCCGGATCGATCCAGCTTGAAGCCCGTCCGCTTCGGGATCACCACCTCGACAATTTGATCCGCCACATCCAAAGCAGCCGCCCGTTGCATCAGGGTGCTCTTCACTTTGTTCTCGCAGCCGGAAGCCACCTGCACGGCGTACCAGCGCAGGTTACGACGCTCTTGACCTTCCCCCTCGTCCGGTTCCGGGATCGCGTCTGCAGGCTCAAAGTGCTCCACACGGCCCCCACGACGTTTTCGCTGCTGCTCTGGCCTCATCACCTCACATCCTCCCTGTAGCCATCCTTGAACATGACTCTCTTGCCCCTCAGGACAGAACATCACAAGAACAGCTGAGTGGCTACCCAAGCAAACACTTGATCGACCAGGTAGATGAAGGAAGCAAAAGCCAACACAATCAGTAAGACCCCTACCGACTCGCCGATCAATTGCCGGCGGCTCGGCCAAACAATCTTGCTTAATTCTGTGCGGGTCTCTTGAATAAAACCCGGGATCCCTTTGGGTGCGGTGGAACTGTCTTTGGAGTGACCCCGGCTGGCGGGATCCAAACGCTGCTCCGTATCGGCTTTGCTGGAGGGGGTGCTCTTAACCACGGCGGTGTTCTCCTAATGGATCCCGAAAACGGTGTACCGCATTTCAGCAGGCACGGGATCGGCTTTGCGATCCTAACAGATTTACCGGGAATGGGATCCAACCTTAGGGAGTGGGGGTGGGCTCAGGTGCCAAGGAACCGGGAGAAAGCGGGAGGGAGCGGCGGCGGGATTGGTTAAATTGCTCCACAGCAGCATCAACGCTGGCCTTGCCGTCCCAGCGGGAAGCAGCATTCTGGCGGGAGAGGAAGTCGGCAGCCCGGAAGAGATCGTTGACGTTGATGCTGGTGCCATCGAACAGAGGGGGATTGCTGTCGCGGCGAATGGCATCGTTGACACTTCCGCTTTGGGCCAGGGCCACCCCAGAACCGCTCAGAACCGAGCTCAAGGCCATTCCCACCAGAAGCAGCACTGGGGGCGAGGGGATCCCACGCCAGCAGACGGGCGATGGATTCAGGAGACGGTTGAGAAGCTTGCCGAGCATGATTTATTTCTCCACATCGTTCACGCCAGGGTGCTGCTCCGCCAACCCCTCTGCCAACAACTGTTGCTCTTCGGCGGTCAAGGGGCGCTTGGCCAACAGGTCTGGCCGCCTTTGCCAGGTTCGAACCAACTGCTGCTGCAGACGCCAACGGGCAATGGCTTGATGGTCGCCTGAGAGGAGCACCGGCGGCACCTTGTGCCCCTGAAACTCTGCCGGGCGGGTGTATTGAGGATAGTCCAACAGCCCCGCCTGGAAGCTTTCGCTCTTTAACGAGTCTACCTTGCCCACAGTGCCCGGCAAGAGCCGCACCACGCCGTTGATCAGGGCCAGCGCCGGAATTTCCCCCCCGGTCAGGACAAAATCCCCCAGCGACACCTCGCGGGTGGCCAGGTATTGGCGGATGCGTTCGTCAAAGCCTTCGTACTGGCCACACAGCAGGATCAGTTGCGCTTTCTGGGCCAGCTCCTGCAGCAGCGCCTGGTTCAGCGGTTGCCCCTGGGGCGTCAGCAGAATGATCTCGCAGGGATCCAACCGGGGCAGGGAGGCGACAGCAGCGAAGAAAGGCTCTGGCTTGAGCACCATGCCCACCCCACCCCCGTAGGGCTCATCATCGACACGGCGGTGCTTATCGGTGGCGAAGTCGCGTGGATTGGTGCAGTGGACTTCGGCGATCCCCTGCTGTAGGGCTTTGCCCACCAGCCCAATGCGCAGCGGCGTTTCAAAAAATTCGGGGAAAAGGGTAAGGATATCGAACCGCACAGGACTCAGGACGAGGTGCGCAACCGCTCCAAATCCAGGCGCAAGGACTCGATCTGGTGGATCAGCTCCATCAACTCAGCCATCTCTTCTCTGGAGATAGCCGGCTTGTTGGGGGAGGAAGCTGGTGTCGGGGGAGCATTCTCGACAGGCGCTTCAGAGTCAGGACTTGCCGAGGGGGCGTTGGCGGCTGGATCCCTGAGACTCTCAACGTAACGAATTGCCTCCTGCTCGATCAACTCTCCCTTTTGCTCCAGCTCTGCCGCCAGTTGGCCCAAGTCCATCGAAAGGCGGTTGAGGTTTTCGGTGCGCTTTTCCGGGTCTTGCAGGATTTCCACCAGAGCAGTGGCCGTGCCGTAAAAAATGTGGCGAGCCCGCGTGAACCAATCTGAAGAGTGAGAACTCATGGCAGCAGAAAGAGGTGGGTTGTGGATTATTCTAGGCGATCCACCCGACGGGATGAGCCCAAGGATACAAGCAGAATACCCGGCGTTCGAGGACAGACTGGAGTCTAGTTCTCCAAAGTCTTGAGGGCAATCTCAACCTGAAGACAGGGTTTAATCGACGGCGCGGATCTCGCCGCTGTTCAGGCGCTCCACAACCGACTCCAGCAGCTCGTGCTCTTCTGGGGAAATTTCTTGATCGGCCATGACGGCACTGAGAATCTGCTGTTGCTCGGCGCGAGTCAAGACTTTGTCCGCCAAAGCCCGGTTGATTAGAGCTCTCAGCTCAGAGGGTTGAGAGGGTTCCACCGTTTTTCTCCTAGCGCTGGAGGGCAAGGGATCCCATAATGGGGTTCTGGATCCCAGAAGCAATGGACAGCGGCCCACCACCCAGTATAACGGTACGGCTGTGGAAACCCAGGTATCCTCAAAAGACCAGAGATCCCAACCTGTGGGGGTGATTGGCGGCGGGCAGTTGGCGCAGATGTTGGCCTTGGCAGCTCGCCAGATGGGGATCCCGCTGGTGGTGCAGGCTGCTGCTCCCACCGATCCGGCGGTGGCAGTGGCCGATGGGGTGGTTTGGGGATCCACAGCCGACAGCCAGGCCACGGCCCAGTTGTTGGAGCGCTGCCCGGTGGTTACTTTTGAAAACGAGTTTATCCCTCTGCCGGAGCTGAAAAAACTGGATCCGGAGGGATCCCGCTTTCGTCCCAGCCTCAGCACGCTAGAGCCGCTGCTGGACAAGTTGCACCAACGGCAGTTCCTGGCGCGGTTGGGGTTGCCGGTGCCGACTTTTTTTCCGCTGGAGGCGGTGTTGGATTCGGCAGACCTGGCTGGACTGGGCTTTCCGGTGGTGCTCAAGCGACGGCGGCAGGGCTACGATGGGCAGGGCACCCGCATCTTGCACGAGCGAGCGGCTTTGCAGCAGGCCCTTAGCCAATCTGAGGGGATCCCGCTATTGCTGGAGGAATGGATCCCGTTCGAGCGGGAGCTGGCGGTGATGGTAGCGCGGGGGCTGAAGGGAGAGATCCGGGTTTACCCGGTGGTGGAAACTGTGCAGATTGAGCAAATCTGCCGCCACGTCCTGGTGCCTGCCCGCATCCCCCCAACCACCGAGGCGGAGATCCGGCGCTTAGCAGCCGATCTGATGGAAAAATTGGGTGCAGTTGGCGTGTTTGGCATCGAGCTGTTCTGGGTGCCGCCGCCCCACCCCAAGGCCGGGATCTGGATCAACGAAATCTCGCCGCGGGTCCACAATTCCGGCCACTACACCCTAGAAGCCTGCCGCACCTCACAATTCGAGCAACACCTGCGGGCCATCCTCGGCCTGCCCTTGGGGGATCCCTCCCTCAAGTGTGGGGGGGCAGTGATGGTGAACCTCTTGGGCTATGAGCATTCCACCGGCGATTACCCAGAAAAGCGGCAGCGCCTGGCCCAGCTCCCCAATGCCACGGTGCATTGGTACCACAAAACCCCTGCCCGCCCAGGGCGGAAACTGGGCCATGTAACCGTCTGTCTGCCGACTGCTCCCTCTCCTTTCGAAGCAGCAGCCCTTGTCCGCACCCTCGAATCCCTCTGGTACCCCCAGCCATGAGCCAAGTGTCGGATCCCTCCTTCTCCCCAGACATTCAAGCCCTGATCCAGGCCATGCAACGGCGGGATGTGCCCGCGGTAGCCCAGCAGGTCAACCGCCTCTCCCCCCAAGAGCGCCCCGCCGTGTTGACCCCTGCCCTTCGATACCTCGCCGAGGTGGATCCCGCCAGCGCCCAGTGGTTTGTTCGCCACCTCATGGCCCCTGCGGTCAAAGCGCAACTGCGAGAAGGGATCCTCAAAGCCGCCCAAGACTACCTACAGGAAGCCGGCTTCACCGAAGGGATCGACTACGAACTCAAGCCTGTTCTCGAAAGCGGTGCGGAGCACCATCCCCAATCGGGGGGCAACATCTTGAGCATCAGCCGCAGAGCCTTGCCCTACGCGGCTCCCGATGACGATCCCTTGGGGCAGTTGTTGTTGGCGGAATTCTGCGAATTGCGAGACTAGGCCACCATGAGCGGTACGAGTTATCGGCTGCAGCTGTTGGACATCACTGCCCTGCCCCAACTGCTGGAGCTGGATCGGCGGTGCTATGGGGGATACTGGGGAGAACAGGGATATCGAGCGGAGCTGGAACGACCCACAAGCACGGTGATTGGGGTAGTGGCGGAACCCGCTGCCGTTGGCGCTTCGTGTGGCTCGGGCCGAGCCGAGTTTCCCCTTCCCTCTCCAAACCCCACTTCGCCGACGCAGGTGACAAAAGAGCTGGTGGGCTTCGGCATTCTCTGGCGCATTGAAGAAGAAGCACATATCATCTCTCTGGCGGTGGATCCCGAGCACCGGCAACAGGGCTTGGGCCGGCGGATTCTGGAAGAACTGCTGAACCAAGCGAGAGCAGCAGGCTGCCGCTGGGCCACTCTGGAGGTAAAGGCTTCCAATCAAGCGGCAATCCGCCTGTACGAATCGGCAGGGTTTCAACGGCTGGGACGTCGCAAGGGGTATTACAACGGAGAAGATGCGCTGGTGTATTGGAAGAAACCGATTTAGAAGGCTATCAATTGTAAATTGAAGAACTGCAAACGTATTTCGGGATACACCTTAGGCCAGACAGTGAGCAAGCCAATAGGCTAAGCATATCAAGGCTACAGGGGATCCAACCCATTGACCGAGTGTCGATTGCCCGTTTGATTCTTTATATAGGTCATCAAAATGCTCTCATTCTGTGGATGCAAACTGCCCGCTGCAGTTCCTCCCAGCAACACTGACTCTAGCCAATGCAGCCGCATCCATCGCACAACAGAGATCCTGACTTAATCTACAAAGCTCCTGCTCGGTGGGGAAAAGCTATAATCTGCGGTATCAACAACTTGAATTCGATCCTTGCCGTTCGATGGCCCATCGGAGCTTTGACTGATGGCTGGAGCCCTTGGGTTAATAGAATGTGAAGTTTTATTTCGAGATCCGATATTTCTGCCTCAATATATATTTTTCATATCATATTCCCCCTTTGGCCAACTTGCCTGAAAAAACACTTCAGGTTAACCTACACTTGTTATCTGTCCATCCTGAGCATTTTCAAGCTGTGAGGATCATTATGGACACCTCTGGAAACACCATTGGAGATGAGGCCATCTCTTTTGTCGTCAGTCTTTGGTCTAGGCTTATCGATTTTATGCCCAATCTCCTTGCGGCGATTGCCATCTTAATTCTGGGTTGGATAGTGGCCACGGCAGTAGCCTTCGGCATCAGAGGACTTCTCAAGAGGACGCAACTGGACAATCGCTTGGCTGCTTGGGTTTTGGGCCAAAAGCCCGGCGAGAAGCTGCCCCAAACGGAGCGCTGGGTGGCCGCTGCCGTCTACTGGGTGATTCTTGCTTTTGTGTTGGTGGCGGTACTGAATGCCCTGCAGCTTCAAGCTGTCTCCGATCCGCTCAACAGGTTTTTGGGGGAAATCTTCGTTTATCTGCCACGGGTGGGTGGGGCGCTGGTGCTGCTGGCTGTGGGCTGGGTGGTGGCCACTGTTGCTCGGCTGGCGGTCATCCAGGGGCTGCGGCGTTTCAACCTCGATGAGCAGTTGGCCCGGCCTCTGCAACAGGAAAGCACTGCCGGTGAGGCAGGTGCAGAAGGAACCCCAACCGGCCAAGAGGGAGGTACAGAGGTCACCCCTTTCCTGCTGAATGAAACTTTGGGCAATGCCCTTTACTGGCTGATTCTGCTGTTCTTTTTGCCGATCATCCTGGATACCCTGAACCTGCAGGGGCCGCTGCAGCCGGTGCAAAACCTGCTGGATCAGTTGCTGTCGATGGTGCCGCGGATTTTGGGAGCGCTGATCATCGGTGCAGTGGGCTGGTTTTTGGCCCGCATCGTGCGTGGGATCGTCTCCAATTTGTTGGTGGCAGCAGGGGCAAATCGGTTGGGGGCACGCTTTGGCGTTCCCCAGTTGGCCCAGATCGTCGGGACGGTGGTGTATGTCTTGGTGTTGATCCCGGCGGTGATTGCGGCGCTGAATGCCTTGGAAATTCGGGCCATCTCCGATCCGGCGGTGGCGATGCTGGAGCAGGTGTTGCGGGCCATTCCCTTGATCGCGGGATCCGCTTTGATCCTGGCCGTCTTTTACTTGCTGGGGCAATTTTTGGCCAGCTTGGTAACCCAGTTGCTGCAGGCGGTGGGTTTTGACCGTCTGGTCGCGGGGCTGGGCTTGCCCCTGGCCGCTGCTCCTGAGCCTGAAGGGGATCCCGCTGCCAAACGTCGCACTCCCTCCGAGATCGCCGGCTTGGTGGTCTGGGTAGGCGTGGTCTTGTTTGGGGCGGTGCCGGCAGTGGAGTTGCTGCAGTTTGCCGCCCTAACCGACATTGTGCAGGGGCTGTTGCTGATTTCCGGTCGGGTGCTCATCGGCGCCCTGGTGTTTGGGATCGGTCTTTATTTGGCCAATTTGGCCCACTCTATGATCAAGAGCTTGGGTAGCCCTTCCTCAGGGGTACTGGCCCAGGCGGCGCGGGTGGCTATCTTGGTTTTTGTTGGCGCCATGGCCCTGCAGCAGATGGGCGTGGCCACCGACATTGTGGTGTTGGCTTTTGGTCTGGTTCTGGGGGCGATTGCCGTGGCGGTGGCGTTGGCTTTTGGGTTGGGAGGTCGCGATGTAGCTGCCGAGCAGATCCGGCAATGGCTCAAGAGAGAGTGAGAGCCTTTCTCTGTAGACGTTCGATTGCACCTAAAAAATTGCCCCGCCCATCACCGGGCGGGGTTATTGCTGCATCCTCAGGCCAGCTTAAACTGCCTCTGGAACTTTGGCCTCTTCCGCCGCCACTTCCTGCACCACGATCTTGCCCCGGAACACCACGTAGTTGTAGATGTTGTAGGACAAGATAACCGGGATCAGAAAGCCAATAAAGGTGAGCATAAACACCAGCGAGCTGGGGGAGGCTGCCGCTTCGTAGATGGTGACGCTGGGGGGGATGATGTTGGGGAAGACCATGAACCCCAAGCCGATAAAAGAAAGCGCAAAGATCAAAAAAGTGTAAACCAAAACGCTATTTTCTTCCCGCCGGCGCAGGCTGCGCAGCAACAACGCCACCAACAAAAGTCCCAGAACTGGGATGGCAGCAAAGATGTAGAAAAGGGGGGGCGAGAAAAGCTGAGCACGCGCCTGCTCGGACATGATAGGAGTGCTGATGGTGATAAACACTGCCCCCAGTAAAGTTGTCCAGGTGGCGATGGTTGCCGTCTTGTAGTAGGTTTCCTGAAGCTCGCCGGTGGTCTTAACGATTAGGTAGGCTGAGCCGATTAACACATAGCCCTGGATCAAAGTAAGAGCCACCAACAGCGTGCGCCAGGTCAGCCAATCCCAGGGGCTGCCGGCAAAGTGGCCGGCTTCGTCCACGCGGATCCCTTCGAAGACGCTGCCCAAGGCAAATCCCTGGCCCAAGGCTGCCAAAAAGCTGCCCACTCCAAAGGCTAGGTTCCACACCAACTTGTTGTCGGCGTTTTCCCGAAACTCGAAGGAAACGGCCCGCAAGATCAGGCCCACCACCATGATCACCAAGGGTATGTAGAGGGCATTGAGAATGGTGGCGTAGGCGAGAGGAAAAGATCCAAATAGGGATCCCCCCATCAACACCAGCCACGTCTCGTTGGCATCCCAAACATTGCCCAAGCTGGTCATGAGAATGCTGCGCCGCGTCTCGCTGGAGGCCGTCAGGGAGAGGATACCAACTCCCAGATCAAACCCGTCCAGCAGAACGTAGAGAAATAGGAATAGGCCCAGGATAAAAAACCAAACCTGGGGCAGAAACCGCTGTAAAGGCTCAAAAGATTCCATCGCTGTTCCCTCTGCTTTGAGTATTTCTGACCAGTGCGAGACAGTTCCCGATGGCGATCCCCAGTCCCTCTCCCTCCAGGGAAGGGAAGTTGGGAGTTGACGTAGCGAAGGGTTTCACTGCTGTGGGGAATGGGCCTGCTACGTTGCCCTGTTGCTACTTGGAGTCACCAGTTAGATGGCTACCAAACTGCTGCTACCGAGCTTCTGCAGGACGGCGATCTGGCTCGTGGCGGGCAGGCTCGACCACGATCACCGGCTGCGTTGCCGGGGCAGGAGCGGGCAACTCCAGGTTGGGCCCTTTGCGGATGATGCGGCTGCCAAAGTAGAGAGCGGCAACGAAGAACACAGTGTACAACGCGGTCAGGCCAACCAGAGAAAACAGCACTTCTCCTGCCGGCAGGGGCGAAACCGATTCCACCGTGCGCAGTTGTCCATACACAATCCAGGGCTGCCGACCCACACAGCGGACGATCCAACCGGTTTCAACGGCGATGTATCCCAGGGGTGCTGCGAAGATCCAAGCTCTCATCAGCCACTTTTGCTGAGAAAGGGCCTCCACTGAGAGCTTGCCCCTCAGCCATTGCACAAGGGTAACTCCGACAAGCCCGGCTAGGAGGAGGCCAATGGCCACCATTGTCCTAAAGGAGTAGTAGATGAGGCCAACCATGTGGGGACGATTTTGGGGATCCCAGCTTTTGAGCCCTTGAATGGGTCGATCCAGCCTGGGTTTGAACTCCAGCAGATAGCCCAGCGCGCCAGGGATCTTCACCTCCCACTCGTTGCGCTCTTCGCGGTCGTTGGGCACAGCCAACAGGCTCCAGTCTGCCCGCTCGCCGGCAGGGATCGTCTCCCACTGGGCCTCCATGGCCGCCAGCTTGGCCGGCTGATAGCGATAGACTTGCTCCGCGCTTAGATGGCCGACAAACACCTGCAAAGGGGCGATCACCAGGGTCATTGCCAAGACCACTTTGAGGGAGCGGGAGAAGAACTCGCTGTGCCGCCGCTTGAGAATGTACCAGGCACTGATGCCACCGATAACAAACAAAGAGGTTTCCAAGGTGGCAAAAAACATGTGCAGAAAGCTGTTGACCATGAAGGGGTTGACAATGGCCTGCAGGTAGTCCCGCACCACAAATTTCCCATCGACGAACACGCCACCTGCCGGCGTCTGCAGCCAAGAGTTGGCCGTCAGGATCCAAAAGGTGGATAAGTTGGCGCCAAAGGCCACCAGGATCGTCGAGATCCAGTGAATCACCGGCGGGACGCGCTCCCAGCCGAACAGCATGATCCCCAGAAAGCTGGCCTCCAGCATAAAGGCCATCGTGCCCTCAAAGCCCAGGATGGTTCCAAAAAAATCTCCCACCGCTTCGGAAAAGGGTGCCCAGTTCATGCCAAATTGAAAGGCCATTGGCAAGCCTGAGGCCACGCCAATACCGAAGTTCAACACATAGAGTTTTGACCAGAAACGGGCGTGGCGGTAGTAATCTAAGTTGCGGGTTTTTAGCCAAAGTCCCTCAATCACAACGAGATAAATGGCCATCCCCGTTGTTAAAACCGGCCACAACATGTGAAAAATGGCCGTGAGGGCAAACTGTAGACGAGAAAGGGCAACGGTATCCAGAAACATGATTTGTACCAAGTTTAGATGAATTGACCCATACAGCTTTTTCCGACAACATCTGCTGCAATTGATACAGCTACATCTCTTGCATGAAAAACATCTTGCTGACTGGCAGACATCAGATGAGGCCGGGAAAGCCGTAGTTCGTTGTTCCTTCTAACATCGAATCTTGGCTAAGACAATTGACAGGCCGTCCGACTCTAAAGGTTAATTTTAGGATTCTGTGAAGTATAGGCTTTTTTTGTGATTTAGACTACAAAGCAAAAAGCCCTCTGTGAACCTAGCGGCCAAAAACTGGCAGGCCATTGACATAGGGTTCTGGTTTTCTTCGTCTTTAAACAACAAAACTGTTGTCCCAATAGATCGAGGAGCAATTCCCAGCAAGGGGCGACTTCCCGTCTACAGCGCCAGCAGACGGCTGCTGATTGTCCCCGGAGCCTGCCAGAATTGGGATCCCTGCTTGTTGGGATCGCAGTTTGCAGTGTGGGGTGGAAGATGTCGTTTATCCCGCTGGTGCGCTTTCTGGCCCAATCTGGCTTGATTCAAGAGCTGGCCGCCTGCTTGAGATCGCAGCGACGGGCAAATCTGCAGGGGGCAGGGCGGATTGCCAAGGGGTTGATCGCCTCGGCTTTGGCCCAGCAGGAGGGAAGATCCCTGCTGGTGGTCACTGCCACCTTGGAGGAGGCAGGCCGCTGGACGGCGCAACTGGAGGGCATGGGCTGGGAGAGTGTGCAGCTCTACCCCACCTCCGAGGCTTCCCCCTACGAACCTTTTGACCTGGAACCGGAGCTGGTGTGGGGCCAGTTTCAGGTGCTGGCCGATTGCCTCCAGGGGAAGAAGGGCATGGCCATTGTGGCGACAGAGCGGGCCCTCCAACCCCACCTCCCTCCCCCAGAGGTGTTGCGGGCCTTTTGCCTCAAGCTGGAACCCGGCCTGGAGATGTCGCCGCAGCAGTTGGGGCAGCAGTTGGCTCGTCTGGGCTATCGGCGGGTAAGCCTGGTGGAAAGCGAAGGGGAGTGGAGCCAGAGAGGCGATATTCTCGACGTTTTCCCGGTGGCCTGCGAGTGGCCGGTGCGCCTAGAGTGGTTTGGCAACGAGCTGGAGCGGCTGCGGGAGTTTGACCCGGTGAGCCAGCGCTCTCAAGACGGGATCCCCCATGTCTGGCTAACTCCCACCGGCTACGGGCCCATCCTCTGGCCGGCTCTGCAGGAAAAAGCCGATCAGCTTTCCCAGGGTCTGCGGCAGCAGTTGGAGCAGTCGCCGTCTCCTCCGGAGGGCTTGCGCCGTTTTCTCGGCCTGCTCTACGATCCGCCAGCCAACCTGCTGAGCTATCTGGATCCCGAGGCTTTGATCCTGATCGACGAGCCGGAGCAGTGCCAGGCCCACAGCCAGCAGTGGCTCTACCACGCCCAAGAACAGTGGAAACAGGCCCAGGTTGCGGAGCCGGCTCTGCAGCCCTTTCACCGCCCCTTCGATCTCCATGCTCCCGACTGGGATCCCTTCCCCTGCCTGTTGGCCCGCACCTTTGCCCCTGCTGGCGAAGCCGAAGCTGCCCTTGACCTAAAAAGCCGGCCTGTGCCTACTGCTCCCCACCAGTTTGGATCCCTGGCCAAAACCCTGCGCGAGTACCGCAAGCAGCAGTTGCAGGTGTGGATCCTCTCTGCCCAGCCCTCCCGCACCGTAGCTCTGCTGCAGGAACACGACTGCCCCGCCCAGTACGTGCCCAATCCCAAAGACTTCCCGGCCATCGAGCGCCAGCTGCAGTCCTACACCCCAGTGGCCCTCAAGTATTCCGGCCTGGCCGAGCTGGAGGGGGTTCTCCTGCCCACCTTGGGGTGGGTGGTGCTCACCGACCGCGAGTTTTTCGGCCAGCACAGCCTGGCCACCCCTACTTATGTGCGCAAGCGCCGCCAGGCCAGCTCTCGCCAGGTGGATCCCAACCTGCTCAAGCCAGGGGATTTTGTCGTTCACAAGGCCCATGGCATTGGCCAGTTTCTGCGCTTAGAAAGCCTCACCATTGGGGGCGAAACCCGCGAGTACCTGGTTATTCAATACAGCGATGGCCTGTTGCGGGTGGCTGCCGACCAGGTCAACTCCCTTTCCCGCTACCGCGCCAGCGGGGATGGACCACCTGCCCTGCACAAGATGTCCGGCAGCACCTGGGAAAAGACCAAACAGAAGGTGAAAAAGAGCCTGCGAAAAGTGGCCTTTGACCTGCTGCAGCTCTATGCCAAACGCGCCGAACAGGAGGGCTATGCCTTCCCGCCCGATTCTCCTTGGCAACAGGAGCTGGAAGATTCTTTCCCCTATCCCCTGACGCCGGATCAACTCCGAGCTGTCCAGGAGATCAAGCGGGATATGGAATCTCCACGCCCTATGGATCGGCTGCTGTGTGGAGATGTGGGTTTTGGCAAAACGGAAGTGGCCATCCGCGCCATTTTCAAGGCCGTAACCGCCGGCAAGCAAGTGGCTCTTTTGGCGCCGACCACCATTCTCACCCAGCAGCATTATCACACCTTAAAAGAGCGCTTCGCTCCCTATCCTATTCAAGTGGGCTTGCTCAACCGCTTCCGCACCTCGGAGGAGAAAAAAGAAATCCTATCCCGTCTCAAGAGTGGCGAACTGGATGTTGTGGTGGGCACCCACCAGCTTTTGGGCAAGGATGTGCAATTTCGGGATTTAGGCCTTTTGGTTATTGACGAAGAGCAGCGCTTTGGCGTCAACCAAAAAGAGAAAATCAAACTTCTCAAAACCCAGGTGGATGTACTCACCCTCACCGCCACCCCTATTCCCCGCACTCTGTATATGGCCTTGTCGGGTTTGCGGGAAATGAGCTTGATCCAAACTCCGCCTCCTTCCCGCCGGCCTATCAAAACTCACCTTTCTCCCTACAACCCCGAAGTCATCCGCACGGCTATCCGCCAAGAGTTGGATCGCGGCGGTCAAGTCTTCTATGTCGTCAACCGCATTGAAGGCATCGAAGAAACCAGTGCCAAATTGCGGGAGTGGGTGCCCGGTGCTCGCATTGCCATTGCCCACGGGCAGATGCCGGAAGGGGAGCTAGAGGCAACGATGCTGGCTTTTAACAATGGGGAAATCGATATCCTGGTCTGCACGACGATTATCGAATCCGGTTTGGATATTCCCCGCGTCAACACCATTTTGATTGAAAATGCTCAGGAGTTTGGATTGGCTCAGCTATACCAGCTGCGGGGGCGGGTGGGCCGGGCTGGGATCCAAGCCCATGCTTGGCTGTTTTACCGAGAAGACGGGATCCTCACCGAGGAGGCCCGCAAACGCCTACAGGCCATTCAGGAATTTACCCAACTGGGATCCGGCTATCAGTTGGCAATGCGGGATATGGAAATTCGTGGCATTGGCAACCTGCTGGGAACGGAACAATCCGGGCAAGTCAATGCGGTGGGCTTCGATCTTTACCTGGAAATGCTGCAAGAAGCCATTCGAGAAATTCGCGGCCAGGAGATCCCGCAGGTGGAGGACACGCAAATCGACCTGAATGTTACCGCCATGATCCCGCAAAGCTATATCCCCGACGAAGATCAAAAGATGCAGGCTTATCGACACCTGGCTGCTGCCGGCTCTCGGGTCGAGCTGTTGCAAATTGCCCAAGAATGGCAAGACCGCTTTGGCCCCCTGCCCAAGCCTACCCAGGAGCTGCTGCGGGTGATGGAGCTGAAGATCCTGGCCCGCACCCTGGGCTTTTCCCGCATCAAACCGGCCAAAGAGCATGTGCTTTTGGAAACCCCCATGGAGGAGCCGGCTTGGAATCGCCTGAAAGAGGCTCTGCCCACTCACCTGCAGCCTCGCTTTGTCTACCAACCGGGCAAGGTGACGGTGCGAGGGCTGGGGATGGTGCCGGCGGCGCAGCAACTGGAGAACCTTTTGCAGTGGCTGGACAAGATGAGCCTGGCCCTGAGCCGGATGGAGGCTGGGATCCCAATGACCCCCTAGATCTTGCCGGATCCCTCTCGAGGCGGGCCCATGCTCTGGTGTGAGAGAGTGGAATGGCCGGCCCTCCTCTCTTCAGCGCTCCTTTTTGCATCGGCTTCGCGTTTGCATCGGGTTCGCGTCATGAAAGTTCTAGAAGCTCACCACCTCCAAAAAACCTACCGGCAAGGAGGCAGGGAGGTGCGGGCGGTGGTGGATGTCTCCCTGACGCTGGCAGCAGGGGAGATCCTGGCTTTTTTGGGGCCCAACGGGGCCGGCAAGACCACCACCATTAAGATGATTGCCGGGCTGATCCAACCGGACGCGGGCACAGTGTGCGTTCTCGGACGGGATCCCCATACCGATCCGGGGGCCCTGGCCCAGGTGGGGGCAGTGCTGGAAGGCAATCGCAACCTCTACTGGCGGCTGACCCCCCTACAGAACCTGGAGTACTTTGGCGTGCTGCGGGGGCTACCCCCCAGAACCGCCCGGCAACGGGGGCTAGAGCTCCTGGAGACCTTTGGCCTGTGGGAAAAGCGGGATGTTGCCGTGCAAACCCTTTCGCGGGGTATGCAGCAGAAGGTGGCCATTGCCGTTGCCCTCCTGCACCAGCCGGCCCTGTTGTTGCTGGATGAGCCCACCCTAGGGCTGGACGTGGAAGCCGCCCAAGCGGTGAAATCCCTCATCCGCCAGATTGCTGCCTCCGGGCAGGCCATTCTGCTAACTACCCATCAACTGGAGATGGCGGAGGTGCTGGCGGATCAGGTGGCTGTCATTCAGCAGGGGGTGATCGTTGCCCAAGCCCCCACGCGCGAGTTCATCCGGAACTTTGCCGGCGCCGTCAGCACTTATCGGATCGAGCTGGAACAGGGGCTGGATCCCTGGAGGGTTGAACAACTGGCCCGCCAAGGGGTGGAGATTCTCGGATCCCATCGGGTGCGGTTCAGCGGCCCGCCAGAGATGCTCTATCAGGTGCTGGAGATCTTGAAGCCTTTGCCCTTGCTCAGCCTCAAACGAGAGGAAGCCGATCTCACCCACATCTTCCTCAAGTTGTTGAAAAGAGGGGATAGACAATGCCAGTGATCCACCTGTTTTGGGCCGAACTAAAGCGGGCCTGGATCCAGTACATCCGCTATCCGGCAGAGGCCCTGGGCGGGATCCTGATCACCACGTTCTTCTTCTATGCCCTCTTTGCCGGCGCCCAATATGTGGCAGGGCCTGCCTCCCAATTTGGCGAACGGTTGGATGCGGTGGTGATCGGCTATGTGCTCTGGACGCTGGTCATTTTTGTGGTCAACGATATTGCCCTTAACCTGCAGGTGGAAGCCCAGACGGGGACGCTAGAGCAGGTGCTGCTTTCGCCCTTTTCCGCGGCCACCCTGTTTCTGGCGCGGGCTTGTGCCAGCTTGGTGTTGCGCTTTTCTGTTGTTGTCGTCATTTTGGGTGCCATTTTGCTGCTCACAGGCAGTCGGCTGCGCTTTCCCCCCAGTTTGGTGCTGCCGCTCTTGAGCGTGGTGCTGGGGGCCTACGGTTTTTCGTTTTTGCTGGGATCCGCCGCTCTGATTTGGAAGCGAATTCAGCAGCTTTTAATTATCAGCCAATTCGGCCTGCTTTTCCTGTTGGCTGCTCCCACGGAAGAATGGCCGGGATCCCTGAAGGGGCTGGGGCAGATGCTACCCATGACAGCGGGGGCGGGGCTGCTGCGAGACGTGATGGTGCGGGAGGCGGGCTTGGATCCCGTGCGGCTGATCATGGCTCTGACCAGCGGCGTTTTCTACTTCGGCCTGGGCTTGCTGACCTTTCGCCGGGCGGTTCGGGCAGCCAAGCGCCGAGGGATCCTGGGATCCCAGTAGAGGTCTGCAGGAGGGCATCTAGAGCGAACGTTGGTCGGGGGAGCGGTGCAGCAGGTGAGGGAAGTGGTATTCTACCGCTCCAGTGACCGGGTTGTTTTCGGGGAAAGCCATGCTCCGCCGGCTCAGCTCTTGCAGCGCCTTTTCAATTTCGTCAAAGTCGGCAGGTAAGTCGATAGCTATCTCCGCAAGGGTGAGGATCCCTTGCCGCTGTTGGGCTAGCCGCAGGATCTCCCGCATCAGAGCTTGACCTTTGAGGGGCTGAGGAGGTGCTGAGGTGGTTTTTGAGGAAGCTGGGGATGGGGAGGGTCGGGATCCCTGCAGGACGGCCAGCTTGAAGTTGTAGTTCTCCACCATGCCTGGGATCAAAAACAGGTCAATTAACTGGCCAAAGCCCAGCAGGCCAAAGGTGAACAGCCAGAGGATGCCTGTTCCAGTCTTGCCCAGGTAGAAGCGATGGACGCCACAGATCCCGAAGATGCCCAACGCCCAGAGGATATAGGCAGTACCGACAGACTTGGGTTCAGCGGGGGGCAGCAGGTAGCGAGAACTCATGGAGATTTGACGAGATAACTCCGAGCGGGTACTTCCAGTTTGTCATCTTCTGGCCTGGACGGGCAGAAGAGAACCGGCGTGATCTCTGCAAGCAAGCTGGGATCCCTTCTACGCTCTTGTCTGAGGGAGGGCAGCCTCAACGGGAAAACAACCGGAATAATGAGATCCAAGTCCCCCAGGCTCAAAGAACTCCGTCTCCCGCTCACGCAAGCAGTGGACATGCCTATAGAAGGCAAGGGAAAGTCGATGTTTGAGCCAATTTTAATCGGGTTGAGCGCTGTGCTCTGGGGCCTCCTCTGGGGCTACGCTACACTGCTGGTTGTGCTGGTGAACTTTAAGGAGCAAGGATCGGTTTACGCCTACCCTATGCAGGCGGTGCTGGATCGCTTTGTCGAATCCTTGGGGCTGGGCTGGCTTAAGGATCTGCATGCCCTGCAACTGAGGCCGCTGCGCCGGATCAGCTATGCTCTGTTTGGTGCCGTCACCCTAGGGGTGGCTTTCATGCTCTGGGTGTTGGGGTGAGGCGATGACCAGATCGACAGGCGCATTCCCGCAGCAACTGCAAATGCGTTAACCCAACCCGAGTTCTCGACAGGCTCATAATGACCGCTGCCCAACTGGTCGCCATTCTCTCCACTGCCATTGCCACCGCCACACCGGTGGTCTTCGCCTGTGTGGGGGAAACCATTACCGAGCGGGCAGGGGTGATCAATCTCTCCGCAGAGGGGACGATCATGCTGGCGGCCATGGTTGGGTTCGCCGTGGCCAAGCTGACGGGAAGCTTGGTATTGGGCTTTTTGGCTGCCGCCGCGGTGGGAGCGCTGTTTGCTGGGATCGTGGCCTTTGGCTCGCTGACCCTGAAGGGATCCCAAATTGCCATTGGTTTCGTCTTGACCCTATTGGGGGCGGATTTGTCTTCCTTTTTGGGCAATCCGTTCGTGCGGATCCCAGGGCCAACGGTGCCCAGCCTGCCCATCCCCTTCCTGAGAGAGGTGCCGCTGCTGGGGCCACTCCTGTTCCAAGGGGATCTGTTGCTGTACGCCAGCTACGCGCTCATCGGGGGAACTTGGTTCTTTTTGTATCGCACTCAGCCTGGCCTGATGTTGCGGGCTATGGGAGAACAGCCGGCGGCGGCTTTTGCCCGCGGCACCAATGTCATTTTCTGGCGCTATGTTTACACCCTTGTGGGGGGATCCCTATTGGGCTTGGCGGGGGCTGCCTTTTCTCTGGATTTCAAGGCCGGCTGGAGCCACCGACATACAGCAGGGTATGGCTGGATTGCCTTGGCCATCGTCATCTTCGGTGGCTGGAACCCCTTGCGGGTAGCTCTGGGGGCCTACCTGTTCGGCATTTTGCAGTCCTTCGCTGGGGTTGCCCAGACCACCATCCGCGCCGTGCCCACCCAAGTTTTTACGGTGGCTCCCTTTGTGTTGATGATTTTGGTGTTGGTGCTCACCTCTGGGGAATGGTGGGAGTACGGCTTGCGCGGGATCCCACCTCGGCTGCGGCGCTGGATCCAGCAGGCGGTGAAGGCCACGCCGCCGGCAGCTCTAGGGCAGCCGTTTGAACCGGGCTAGAGGTTGCTTCCGGCACTACGGCTTGGGGGTCGCTGATCAGCCGGATCGGAGAGGGGAATCTGAAAGCGCTAGAAAATAGCCTGCAGTTTTTTAAGGCAAGCCTGGATCTGCGCCATCTCCGAGGGATCCAGCTTTTGGAAGCGCTCTTTCAAGTAGGCGACGTGGGCCGGGAAAATTTCCTCAAACAGTTTTTCCCCCGCTTCTGTCAGCACGACCTTAAAGCAGCGTCGGTTTTCCGGGGGCACTTCCCGGCGCACCAGCCCTTTTTGTTCCAGGCGATCCACAATGCCGGTCAGTGTCCCTTTAGTCACCAGCGTTTTTTGGGCCAAGACATTCATGGTCATCCCAGGGGTATTGCCAAGGGTAACCAACACATCGAATTGGGGGGCCGTCAGCCCCATTTGCCGAATGTGAGCCCCGGCGTAATTTTCAAAAGCTTGGTAGGCCCGCGCCAGATCCCGCAACAGCCCCAAAAAAGGCTCACGGGCCGCCAATACCGTCCCCCTCAGCGGAACAGAGTCCTCAGGCTTGAGAACCTCGTCGCTTTGGAGAAGGGGGGATGGAGAGGAGTCAGCGGGAGTGGGCATGGTTGAAGATCGCAGTTCGCGTTGGTGGAACAAACTCAAACCCAAAGGACAGTCTCGGCTCCATGATAGCCCACTGTAGTACAGTTCTAACGCAAAATGAACTACGTCTATCTGCTTTGCTGAGCTAGCCCCTTCGCCGTTATGTGGTTCTCATAAAAAAAGGGGATCCACTGGATGGATCCCCCGTGACGGACAGAGCTTGTGGGGCAAACACCCGCCCAAGGCAGGTGACCACAGCAGACACTAGGGCTTCAGCTCGCTGGGGATGCGCTCCCCCCCGAAGAGCACGAAGTAGAGAATCCGATAAATGTCCGTGTTCAGGATCCCGGTGGTCGGCACCAGCTCTTGGGCCTTCAAGCCCGCAGCGCGAGCAATGACTCCACTGCCCACGTCATCTCCGCTAGCCCAAGCCACGGCAAAGGGAAAGCGCTTGCCATTCTTGTCAGGAGCAGAAATAAACGGCTTTGTGCCCGTGCCGTCAACTCCGTCAATGGGGGCACCACTGCCTTCGGGGTCAGTAGGGGGCAACGGCTCCTCGGCGGACTCGACATCCACCAACTGCATGCCACCGGCATTGCTGTCGCTGGTGGTGATCATGAAGGTCTTGGGATTCTTCTCGATAAAGTTGAGAATCACCCCGATGGCATCGTCGGCCCGCTTCATGGCCTCCAGGCAGCCAGAGGCATTGAGGTTGTTGCACATGTTATCAGTGCCCTCTTCTTCGATGACGGCGAAGAAGCCCTTAGGATTGCGGGAGATCCGCGCCAGGGCAAATTCGGTCATCTCGGCAATGGTGGGGGCGCTGGCGATGTAGTTGGGCAAGTTTTCTTTCCGCAACTGATACATTTACGCTGAACACTGCTGAACATCACTGTTCAACTATGCAGCGATAGCATTCTGTTTGTTTCCATTCGCGTTAGCGGGACGGAGTCCAAACAGAATGGCGGTATCCCGCAAAGCTTTGAGTAGAATACCCAAAGCGCAGTTTCCGTGTCGTCTTACTACCAATTTTCTGCTTTGCTTTGGCTACCATGTTGGCAGACTCGAAAGTAAACAGAAAGATCAACTGGTAGTAATCCGTACTGAACATATTATACATTATTTTCAGTATAGTTGAGCTTATTATTGACTAGAGTCATGCTCTTTGCCGTCCGGATCCAACCCAAAGCTCTTGGCGTGGACACGAGTTCCTGTGGCATGGGTCACCGCTCCGGCGTTGGAAGTTCCCCCAAGCTGGTCGAGAAGGTGCCCGCGATAGGGGGCAATCACGGGGAGACGATCCCAGTTCAGAAAGCCATCGGGGCCGTAGTGGAGAATGCGTGTAATGTCCCAGTGGGAAGCTGAGGTTCCATCTGGGTGAAAGAAGATTGCACCGTTGCCGGTTGGCTTAGGCGCCGCTTGAGCCACACTAGAGGAAAAAACTGACGAGGACAGCAGACACAAAGTTGCAGCCAAAGCCGCCCTCAAAGAATAGCTACGCATAGCTAACACGCCCTTGCTCGTTCGAAGCTGAACGTTGAAAAACGTAACACAGCTTCGGACGAGTTTGCAAGAGCAGAGCAACTTACCAGTGTGCGACGTGCCCAAAGTGAGTACGCCGCCTCCTGTCCCGCTATTCTGGCAGGCCAGCTTACGGGGTCTATAACTAACGTTAACTATCTCTTAACTGTCTCATAACTGTCAAGGCTTCTCGCAGGGCTTTTGGGGTACCTGCTCCAGGGCATAGCCGTCCTTCTGATCAGGCGGCTCTTCTGGGGGTTTTGGCCAGTGGCTGCCATGCTTGCCTAAGCTGTCTGAGTTGCTGCTGCCAGCGCTGCAGTTCCCCCACCTCCAACGGGATCCCACCGAAGCGCACCTCCAGGTAGCGCTCCAAGAACTGGATGGCCACCTGGGCTTGTGGTAAGTCGGAGTGGCGCAAGTGTTCCAGGCAGGCCTCAGGGCCTAGGTGGGCTGGGATCCCCACCGCCGTCGCCAGATCCCGCAGTTGCAGATAAAGCCTTGAGATAAGCTGGCGGCGCTGCTGCGACTTGGGCAGAGCTGCCGGACTCCAGCGCATCCCAGCAAAGGCCAGACTCGGTAGCAAGAGGCCAACCATCCAGGTGGGCCAGGGGGGCGGAGGCTGCCACAGGGATCCCATCACCACCCCATTGCCGGCAGTGGCCAACAGAATCCACCCCCCATCCTGCCAGCGCACGGCCTGATAGCGGCGGCGGCGACCCCAATAGGCCATGGATCCGGTGATCAAAACCACCCCCAACACCGGCAGGCCATTCTGCTGCAACGTTTGCCCCAAGGCAACCAGGCTGCGACGGAAGCCAGCACCGACATCCTCTCGATCCGGAGAGGCGGCTACAGCGCTAGCCAGCTCCTGGATCTGCCGCCAGATCTGCCGCTGGGTGGATAGGTCGTACTGGATGACGTACTTAAACCAGCGGAAGCGCAAGCTGTCGTAGAAATCTTGAAGGGGATCCCACCAGCTCTGCCGCTGACTAACATTGGCCTCTGCCGGCGTAGCGTCAAAGATGACCCAGCCGTAGGGGCCAAAGGGGATCTCCGTCCAGGAATGGGCGTCGGCATTGCGTACTGCCAGATAATTTTCCTGCGCCACCCAGCGCCCGCCCAAAAAGCCATTCACCATCCGGGCTGGGATGCCAATGCTGCGGGCCAGCACCGTCAGGGCTGTGGCGAAATATTCGCAGTGGCCCCGCCGATGGGTGAACAGAAAGGCTTCCAAAGGCGGTTCAGGGCCGGGATCCGGCAGATCGGTGGTATAGGCGTAGTTCTCCAGCAGGTAGTTCTGCAAAGCCGTCACCTTGCCAAAGACATCGGGGATCCCAGCGGTAACGTCTTCAGCCAAGGCGGGAATGCGCGGATCCAGGTCTGCTGGCAACTGCAGATAGGCTGCCTGTTGGACTGGCTCGAGAGCACTGAACAGCTCCGCGTGGCCTAGCCGGCGCAAGCGCGGGCTTAACTCCCTTGAGATCCGGCTCCGGGCGCGGTAAAGATGGGGCACCTGCCGAGGCAGAGAATGGCCAACATCTCCGGTCTCGCTCAGGATGAGGCGGCGATTCTGCCGTTGCCAAGCTTGTTGCACCGTCGCCGCTCCGCCCCGCTCCAGCCATTCCATCTCCACCAGCGGGGCCACCCCAAAAACGGTGTTGGTGACCAGCGGCTCCAGATAGATAAGCTGCTCCAAGGGGAGAAGCAGCAGGTCGGGAGCAGTGGGGATCAAGCTGGAGGCAGAGAGATCAAATACCCCTGCTGCGTTGGGGAAAATGGGGATGAAGCGGTCTAGCGTTCGCGACCAGGCCCGTCCATCGTAGCGATCGAAGCTGATCCCGCGCCAGTAGAGGGACTCCACACGGGGCGGCACCCCTGCCGGAAATTCCACCCGCATGACAACGGTGTTATCGGTTTTGAGGGTGCCGAATGCTCCCAGGCTGACTTCCTCGGCAAAGCCAGTGGTCATCACCGGCGAGCGGGCCTGGCGACCCAGAATTCCTAAACTGACCCGCGGGAACAAGAAAAACAAAGCCACGGACAGGATCACCGCCAGCAAAGCCAGGGATCCGAGAAAGCCCAAAAAGTTGAGGTTGATGCCACGGGTTTGGCTGGCTGCCTGCGGGTGCTGCTCTGCTTGCAGGCGCAGGTGGTAAAGGGTGAGGTTGATTAGCCCTACCCCCACGTACAGCAAAAACAGCAGCCCAAAGCTGATGTCTTCGTTGAACAGAGTGGCAATCGCCATCAGCAGCAGAGACAGCACCGCCAACTGAATGTGATCCGCCGCCCGTTCCCGCTGAAACAGCTTGGCCCCCGTTAGGTAAAGCACCAAGCCAATGGCCCCATCGGAAAAGGGAAGGATCCCGGAGATGACCAAAGCCAGCAGGCTAAGCAACACCGCCACCGTCAGGGGCATCCACAGGGGGGCATAGCGGGCAAAAGCAATCCTTGGCGGCTCCCAAAACCAACTGCAGGCCCCTGCGGCCAAGCAAACGGCAATGACCGGTGGCGACAGAGCCTGATCCCCCAGACAAAGGGCCGTGAAGGCGATCCCCACCAACAGGTAAACAAACACCTTTTGAACGGATGGCAGTGTCCAGGTCATGGCCCTTGGGATTCAATCCTTTCCAGCATAGCCAAGTCTTTTTTGCTACCGGTTTGCCCTCCCTGGGATCCCCTTCTGGACAAAGCGAAGAGCATTAGAATCGTTAGCTAAGAATCGTTAAGATTTTGTTACTCGCCGGTCTCGACGGGATGCCTGTGACACGCTGCGCGAAAAGGTGGTGAGATGTCCAGCCAAAACGAAATTCACGTGGTGGGGGCGCGGCAGCACAACCTCAAAAATGTCAACCTGCGGATCCCGCGGGATCGCCTGGTGGTGTTCACCGGCGTCTCCGGCTCTGGCAAATCTTCTTTGGCCTTTGACACCATTTTTGCCGAAGGGCAGCGGCGCTATGTGGAATCCCTCAGTGCCTATGCGCGGCAGTTTTTGGGGCAACTGGACAAGCCGGATGTGGATCGCATCGAAGGGCTGAGTCCGGCCATCTCCATCGATCAAAAGTCCACCAGCCACAACCCCCGCTCGACGGTTGGCACCGTTACCGAAATCTACGACTACCTGCGGCTTCTGTATGGGCGAGCTGGGATCCCTCACTGTCCCCATTGCAACCGGGTGATCGCCCCGCAGACGGTGGATCAGATTGTGGATCAGATCATGGCTCTGCCGGATCGGACGCGGTTTCAGTTGCTCTCGCCGGTGGTGAAGGGGAAAAAGGGCACCCATGCCAACCTGTTGCAAAGCTTGCGCCAGCAAGGGTTTGTGCGCGTGCGCATCGACGGCCAGGTGCGGGATCTGAGCGAGGAGATCGAGTTAGCCAAAAACAAAACCCACACCCTTGAGGTTGTGGTGGATCGGCTGGTCAAGAGCCCCGACATAGCGGAGCGACTGGCCGATTCTCTGGCAACCTGCCTGCGCCAGTCGGGAGGAATTGCGGTGGTGGAGCTGCTGCCGCGGGAAGAGGAGCGAGAACAGCTGCTGCAAAAGGTGGCCGAGTCGGCGGGGCAATACCTGAACGGCAAGCCAACGGAGCTGATTTTTTCTGAGCAATTTGCCTGCCCGGAGCACGGTTCGGTGATGGGCGAGCTGTCGCCGCGCCTGTTTTCCTTCAACTCGCCGATTGGGGCCTGTCCTGTCTGCCACGGGCTGGGTTTTGAGCCCATCTTCGACCCCGAGCGGATCGTGCCCGATCCCAAGCTCCCCTTGTACGCGGCCATCGCCCCTTGGGCAGAGCGGGAGAACCCCTACTATCTGGCTTTGTTGGCGGGAGCCGCCAAGGCTTTTGGCTTTGACCTCAGCAGCCGCTGGTGTGATCTCACCCCCCAGCAACAGCAGATCATCCTCTACGGCGCCGACCAGGAGGTCTACATCGCCGAGGCGGAATCTCAGTACCGAGGCCGGGGGTACTATCGCCGCTATGAGGGGGTGATTCCCCAATTGCAGCGGCACTACCAGGAAACCACTTCCGAAATCTATCGGCAAAAGCTGGAAGCCTACCTCACCTACCGTCCCTGTTCCGCCTGTGGGGGATCCCGTCTCAAGCCGGAAGCTCTGGCCGTGCGCATCGGCGGCTACCGCATTACCGATCTCACCGAGATCTCCATCCGCGACTGCCTGCACCGCCTGGAGCAGCTAAACCTTACCCCCCGCCAAGCGCAGATCGGCGAGCTGGTGCTGCGGGAGATCAAAACCCGGCTGCAGTTTTTGGTGGATGTGGGCCTCGACTACCTCACCTTGGCCCGTCCGGCCATGACTCTCTCCGGCGGCGAAGCGCAGCGGATCCGGCTGGCCAGCCAAATGGGCTCCGGCTTGACGGGGGTGCTCTACGTGTTGGACGAACCCTCGATTGGCCTCCACCAGCGGGACAACGAGCGCCTGTTGCAAACCCTGTTTCGCCTGCGGGATCTGGGCAACACCCTGATCGTGGTGGAACACGACGAAGAAACCATCCGTGCCGCCGATTACATCGTGGATATCGGCCCTGGAGCCGGGATCCACGGGGGGGAAGTGGTGGTGCAGGGATCCCTGGCGGACATCATGGCCTGCGAGCGCTCCATCACCGGAGCTTATCTTTCGGGGCGGCTGCGGATCCCTACCCCTGCGCAGCGGCGGGCTGGGAAAGCGGTTGCCCTCAAGCTCACCAATGCCCACAAAAACAACCTCAAGCACATCGATGTGGAGATCCCTCTGGGCAAGTTGGTCTGTGTTACAGGCGTCTCCGGCTCCGGCAAATCCACCTTGGTCAACGAATTGCTCTACCCTGCCCTGCAGCACCATCTTGGACACAAGGTGCCCCAACCCGCGGAGATGGGAGAACTTGAGGGCATCGAACACATCGACAAGGTGATCGTCATCGACCAATCTCCCATTGGCCGTACCCCCCGCTCCAACCCTGCCACCTACACCGGCCTGTTCGACCCGATCCGCCAAACCTTTGCCCAAACCTTGGATGCCAAGGCCAGAGGCTACCCATCCGGCCACTTTTCCTTCAATGTCAAGGGGGGGCGCTGTGAAGCCTGCAAAGGGCAGGGGGTGAACGTGATTGAAATGAACTTCCTGCCCGATGTGTACGTCACCTGCGAAGTCTGCGGGGGCAGCCGCTACAGCCGCGAAACCCTGCAGGTCAGGTACAAGGGCAAGAACATCGCCGAAGTCCTGGATATGACGGTGGGGGAGGCGCTGGAGTTTTTCGCTGCCCTGCCTCCTGCCGCCAAGATCCTGCAGACTCTGGCCGATGTGGGCCTCGATTACATCAAGCTGGGCCAGCCAGCTCCTACCCTCTCCGGTGGGGAAGCGCAACGGGTCAAGCTGGCCGCAGAACTGGCCCGCCGCTCCACCGGCAAAACCCTCTATCTGCTGGATGAGCCCTCCACCGGCTTGTCTTTTTACGATGTCCACAAGCTCTTGAACGTCCTGCAACGGCTGGTGGATACAGGCAACACCGTGCTGGTGATCGAGCACAACCTGGACATTCTCCGCTGTGCTGATTGGATTATTGACTTGGGGCCAGAGGGCGGCGACCGCGGCGGCCAGATCATCGCCGTTGGCACTCCAGAACAGGTGGCTGAGCACCCCGGATCCCATACAGGGCGATATTTGAAGCAGGTTTTGCAACAACATCCCCCAGGTCGCTGAGCAACTCAGCCTGCTCCAGGGAGAAAGTTGACCGAAAGCGGCTGTCGGGATCCCCTTTCGCTTTTTGCTCTGCTCACCTCAGCCATGGCGGTGGAGGACTGATGCGGCGAGGACTCTATCCCACCCAGGCGCTCCGCACCGTGAACGCAAGGGTGAACGGTTAGCCTGAGTCTCACGTCGCTATGGCATGATGGGTCGGAAGGAAAAGGTTCGCACTCTCCCCATGGTAGGGCAGACCCTGGGTGGCCGCTATCAGATCTTGGAAGCACTGGGATCCAGCGGACAAACCTACTTGGCACAGGATAGCCATCATCCTGAGCGGCTTCGGGTGGTGCTCAAACGCTGGCAGGCCGGCCAAAATGCTCCGCACCGCGAACACAGTGAGGACTCCGCCTCGCTACGGCATCTCTTTCAGCAAGAAGTGGCGCTGCGGGAGCACCTGGGATCCCACGAGGGTATCCCCCGCCTGTTGGCCTGCTTTGAGCAAGAGGGGGAGTTTTATTGGGTGGAAGAATGGGTTGAAGGGCCCACCCTGGAACAAGCTCTATTGCTAGGTAACGCAACCGAGAGGGGCCAGCTAACGACTCCGTCCCGCCAAATGCACTGCCATTGGGGGCACGACTGGACAGAGGCTGAGGTACGGGCCTTGTTGCAGGATGTGCTGCAAACCTTGGCCTTCCTGAATGGGGAAGGGGTGAGCTGCTGCAACCTGCAGCCCTCTCGCTTGATCTACCGTCAGGCGGATGGCCGATGGGTGTTGTTGAAGTGGGGGGGTGAGGAACAGGGTCTGGCTTTTTCCGGCTCTGGCTTCGGGAACCCCTATGGCCCCAGGCATTGCAGCGACCTCTATGCTCTTGGGCTGATTGCCCTGCAGGCCCTCTGCGGGATCCCGCCCCAGAAGCTGTTTCGCGACCCGTTGACGGGGGAGTTGCGCTGGCACGATCTGGCCTCTACTAGCGCTCCTTTTGCTGCTTTTCTGGATCGTTTGGTGAGCTGCAACCCACAACAGTGCTTTCCTTCAGCAACAGCAGCTCTGGCCGCTTTGCAGGCTTTGCCCCCCGCCGAGAGCCCCCCTGCCGCCGAACTCCTGTCCCAGCCCAGCCCTGTCGCCGCCGAGCCCTTACAGGAGCCAACCACCCCACCGCGTTCTCCGGTATCGCTGCGGGCGCGTCCCCGGATCCCACCGGTTTGGGCAGGAGGCAGCTTGGCGGCTTTGCTGGCGTTGACGGTGGCAGGGGTATGGCAGATGAGGGCGAACCTTGGCCTGCGGGGGGAGCCCAAGGATTCTGTCCCCCTCACGAGAACGGGATCCTCTGGCCCGGCAAAGCGCAACGGCCTGGGACTCCGTCCTACTCGCGAGAACGGTTCTCATGCCTCCGTCCCCACCGCCGTCACGGTCGCGGAAGCGTCGCGTAGCGATAACGACCCGGCAGACTGGGCCAAGTCTTTGCAGCTCAAGGCTACGCTGGAAGGCCCTGTCGCCGTCACTGCTCTGGCCATCAGCCCGGATGGAAATCTCCTTGCTGCCGGGGGAGACGACGGCGTGATCCGGCTTTGGGATCCCCAGGCTGGCCAACTGCTCCAGAGCTGGGCAGGCCACGAGGGATCCGTTGAGGCACTGGCCATCAGCCCAGATGGTACCTTTTTGGTGAGTGGGGGGGCAGACAAGACGGTACGGGTCTGGGATCTGGCGACCCTGGGGGATCCGGCTCTCTCGCCTGGGGATGTGCTGGCGCGGCTGCAGTTGCAAGGGCACACCGGGTTGATCAACAGTGTCGCCATTAGCCCCGATGGTCGTTGGATTGCCAGTGGCAGCGCCGACCGCACCATCCGCCTTTGGCAGGCCGACAACGGCCAGTTGATCCGCACCCTGGCGCCTCCCACTGCTGCCGCCCAGGAGACCCCTCAGAGGGCTGGCATTACAGCAGTGGCCTTTGGCCCAAGACCTACCCGTATGAATACTTCCCACCAATCTGAAGGGATCCCCCCTTGGATCTTGGTGGCCGCCAATGGAGATCCCACCGTTCACCTTTGGGATCCTGGCAGCGGGGCCTTGCTGGAAACCCTAAAGGCCGACTACCCCATCGAGCAGGTGCTTCTGAGCCCAGATGGCCGCTATTTGCTCGCTGGCAGTACCGGTGGCATCTTGGTCTGGAACTTGGGCACGGGATCCTTGGAGCGCACCTTGCCCCAGACTTTGTCCGGCTTGGCCGCCCTTGCCCTCAGCCCTGATGGCCGCTTGCTCGCCAGCGGCACCGATTACCGCGCTCACCAGATCAAGCTCTGGGATCTGCGCAGCGGAGAACAGTTGCGCACCCTGGGCGGCCAGACTTGGATGGTGAGCGTCTTGCTGTTTGGCCCCGGTCGCGGAAGCGTCGCGCAGCGATATGGACAGACCCTTCTCAGTGGTGGCGCCGATGGCTCAATTCGCATTTGGGGGCCAGCCGACCCAGCTCAGCCCTAGTGGGATCCAAGCAGATAAAATACTCGACGAAGAAGGGATCCCGGCAGAGCATGACTCTAGTCAATAATAAGCTCAACTATACTGAAAATAATGTATAATATGTTCAGTACGGATTACTACCAGTTGATCTTTCTGTTTACTTTCGAGTCTGCCAACATGGTAGCCAAAGCAAAGCAGAAAATTGGTAGTAAGACGACACGGAAACTGCGCTTTGGGTATTCTACTCAAAGCTTTGCGGGATACCGCCATTCTGGTTGGAAACAAACAGAATGCTATCGCTGCATAGTTGAACAGTGATGTTCAGCAGTGTTCAGCGTAAATGTATCAGCATGGGCAAAGTTGTCATCATTGGGGCGGGGCTGGCCGGCTTGGCTTGCGCCAAAGTGCTGAGCCAGGCGGGGTGGAGGGATGTCCTGGTTCTGGAAAAAAGCGACGGCCCTGGGGGGCGGGTGCGTACCGACAAGGTGGATGGCTTTCGCCTGGATCGCGGTTTTCAGGTGCTGTTCACCGCCTATCCCAAAGTGCGACAGCATTTGGATCTGGGCAAGCTCGATCCCCGTCCCTACCGGCCCGGCGCTATTTTGGCTCAACCCGGTCGCTGCTGGCTGTTGGGGGATCCCCTACGGGATCTGTCCAGCCTTCTCCCCTCTTTGCTCAACCCCTTGGCCAGCTTTGGGGACAAGCTCAAGGTGCTGCAATTGCGATCCGAGCTGGCGCGCCGCAGCCCGGAGCAGGTTTTTCAAGAAGGGCTAGGGGGATCCGATTGCTCGTTGCGGGAGTTTCTGGAGCAGTACGGCTTTTCCCAACAGATCTGCCAGCACTTTTTCTACCCCTTTTTCCGCGGGATCCTTCTAGATCCGGATCTGGGCAGTAGCGCCCGCCTCTTTGCCTTTTATTTCAAGATGATGGCCGAGGGCTCCATCGTCACCCCGGCCTTGGGCATGGGAGAACTGGCCCGACAACTGGCCGGTCACCTGTCCCCCGAACAGATTCGCTACCAAACCCCGGTGGAGCGCATCCTGGCAGAAGACGGGAAAGTGCGCGGGATCCGCACCGCCAAGGGTGAAGAGATCCCTGCCGAGTGGGTAGTTTGTGCTACTGATGCCCCTCAGGCACGGGCCTGGCAGGCGGAGCTGTGCCCTCAAGCCCCCACCCCCATTCCCACCCAGGGGCGAGCGGTGACCTGTCTCTACTTCTGCGCCCCCTTTTCCCTCAGCCGCGGCGCCTACTTGTACCTCAACGCCACCGGCCAGGGCTGGATCAACCATTGGGTCCAACTTACCCGCATCAGCCCGGCGCTGGCTCCTCCTGGCCAACACCTGTATTCGGTGGTGGTGCTAGGGGATCCCCCCTTGAGGGACGAGGAACTGGCCCAAGCCTGCCGGGCCGAGCTGCAAACTTACTTCCCCGTCGCGGCAGCGTCGCGTAGCGATAAAGCCCCCTTGGAGCAACTGCGCCTGCTGCGGGTGTACCGGATCCCTTTTGCCCAGTTTGTACAACCCCCCGGCTTTCAGCAGCATCTGGTTCCCACCTCTAGCGGCCTGCCGGGCCTCCTTTGGGCCGGGGAATACACCCACCAGAGCAGCCTCGAGGGGGCTCTCCGCAGCGGCGAGCAGGCAGCGGCGTGGATCCTCCAAAAATCCGCCTAGATCTGTACAAAGCAATACAGACTTTCTTAAGCCTGCTCCCAGAACCAAAGCCGGGATCCCGTGGTATGAAGGGGGTGAACTTGGTCGCCCACAGGGATCCCTCTGTCATGCAAAACGCTACCCTCAGCCCCATCCCGCTCCTGCAGCGGTCATTCGAGATGGCGGGCCCCATCTATGGGCCGCTGCTGATCCTGGCTTCTCCTGGCTTTATCATTCCCATCGTTGCGGAGCTGATCCCGCTTGCCGGGGGGATCCTCAACTTGGCCTATGGCCTGATCGGCCTGCCCATCCTGGCAGGGGCAGCCTTTTGGCTGGTGGATCAGCACTTGAAGCAGCGCACTCCTCCCCTGGGCAACAGTCTGGATCAAGCTGTCTCCAAGGCAGTGCCTCTGGTATTCGGCAGCATTCTGCTGGTGCTGATTGTCTCGCTGGGGATGCTGTTGTTTGTGCTTCCCGGAATCTACTGGGGGGTGAGGCTAGCTTTTACCCTCTGCGCGATTGTCCTGGAAGACAAAGGTGCCACGGAAGGGTTGGGCTACAGTTGGAACCTCGTCAGGGGCCGTTGGTGGGGGGTGTTTTGGGCATTTCTGGCCGTGGGTTTGATCTTCGGCATCGCGATCCTGATTTCGTTTTTTGTTGGGGGGATCCTGGGAGATACCCTAGGTGCGGCTGTGGTTGGGAATGCTGCCGCCACGGCAGTTGCGCCTATCCTCGATGTCTATACGGTGCTCCTGTTCCGATCCCTGCAGCAGCTGCAAGCGCAAGCAGCGTAGTTTGGCTTGCCCTCACCCCCAATCCTTCCTCCCTGGCGAGAGGGAAGTTGCAGTTGGCCTAGGGAGAAGGGCGCTCCAGGATCCCTCCCCCCAGCAGGAGATCCCCGCGGTACCAGACGGCGGCTTGGCCAGGAGTGACCCCAAACTGCGGCTCGGCAAACTGCAGCTTTACCCGCTCTGGCGATTCCGGGATCACCATGGCGGGCACTGGGGGGGTACGGTAGCGCACCTGAACCTCAACAGCCAAGGATGCCGTCGGCGCCGGGATAGAGACCCAGTTGACTTGGCTTACCCACGCTTCAGCCTGGGTAGCCTCCTCCCGTTCCCCCACGACAACGCGGTTCATGGCCGCATCGATGCGCACCACGTAAAGCGGACGGGAAGAGGCAATCCCCAACCCCTTGCGCTGGCCCACCGTGTAGTGGTGGATGCCCTCATGGGATCCCAGCACTCGCCCCTGGGTATCGACGATTTCCCCTGGCCTTTGCCCAAGGTACTGATCCAAAAAGCTCCGCATCGAGCCATAGGTTTCAATCAAGCAGAGATCCTGGCTTTCGGGCTTGTCGGCTGTAACCAGCCCGTAGCGGGCAGCCAACTGACGGGTTTGGGCCTTGGTGTACTCGCCCAAGGGGAAGAGGCTATGGGCTAGGTGCTCTTGGCTGAGGTCGTAGAGGAAATAGGACTGATCCTTTTGCCGATCCACCGCCCGCAGCAGTTGATAGCGCCCCGATTCGGTGTCCAAGCGCACCCGTGCGTAGTGGCCGGTGGCAATCTGGGAGATGCCCAGCTTTTCGCGGGCATAGGCCAGCAACGGGCCGAATTTCACCGTTTTGTTGCATTGGGAGCAGGGTAGAGGGGTAATGCCCTCCGCATAGCCGGCCACCAGATAGTCCACAATGTTGGCCTGAAACAGCTCGCGGCTATCCACCACATGGTGAGGGATCCCCAACTGCTCACAAACAGCTGCCGCATCCACCAAGCCTTCGGTGCAGCACTGGCCCTTCCCCCTCATGAGCCAGAGGGTGACCCCCTCCACGGCGTAGCCCTGTTCCTGCAAAAGGGCCGCCACCGTAGAGCTATCCACACCCCCAGAAAGGGCCGCCACAATGCGGGGCCGCGACGGGGATGCAACAGGTGAAACCGATGAGTGGGGGCTGATAACCATTGAGATAAGGGATCCTAGGAAAAGAAAGGCTCAGCCGGAAACAGAGGAAGCCTCTCTCTGGGGATTGGGGAACCCGGAACAAGCTGAGCCGGGATCTTTACCTTAGCCTTCCTCAGAATTGGCTGGCCCGGATCCCTTCTCAGGGGTGGTTTCTGAGATGCCCCTTTGCCGCAAGCGCCGCAGCGAATCCAGAGCCGCCGCCGCAACGCTATCGTGGGGATCCCTGGCCAGGTAGTTGAGAGCAGAAACGCTCTTGGGGGAAGGCAAATTGCCCAGCGCTTGGGCCAGCCGCTGCCGCACCAGCCAGTCTTCCGATTGGGCAAACCGCAGGATGTGATCCAGGGCCCGCGGATCCCCCAGTTCTCCCAAAGCTGCGATGGCCGCCTGTTGTAGCAGCTCTTCTGGCCCCTCCAACGCCCGCAGCAGCACGTCGTAAGCCCGCGGATCCTTCAAGTTCCCCAAGGCCACCGCGGCACTGAAGCGCACCAGCCATTCTACATCCTCGTAGAAAGCACGCACTAAAGCTTCAAAAGCCCGCGGATCTTCCAAGTAGCCCAGGGCACCTGCCGCGTCGGCGCGAATGCCATAATCCGGGTCTTGGGTGAGGATTTCCAGCAATTTGGGCAGACAGGCGTCCGTTTGCTTGATCCCCAGGGCAAAGACGGCAAAAGAGCGCACCTGCAGGTTCTCATCGTCGATGACCTGCAAAATCAGCGGCACCGCCTGCTCTGCCGGCACATCCCGCAACTGGGCCAAGGCCACCATCCGGTCTGCAGAACGCGGGCTGCGCAAGCGTTGAGCGATCTCCTGTAAACGGGCGGGGTTGGCGGGATCCAAAGCAGAGACAGTCATAGCGTTAACAAATATTTACAATCTTTCTTCAGTATGGCAAACGAGGCTGCGCTTGGACAGAGGCCGTCTTTGTCTGGCCCGGTCGGGATCTCTGGGGACATGGTGCCACTGTTTCGATCGACAAATCCTAGCACTGTTGTCGAGAAAAGCAGGTTGACTTGGCCCCATCACGAAGATTTTGGATATTTTGGTGGAGAGGATACGAGGCTGATACATTTACGCTGAACACTGCTGAACATCACTGTTCAACTATGCAGCGATAGCATTCTGTTTGTTTCCAAACAGAATGGCGGTATCCCGCAAAGCTTTGAGTAGAATACCCAAAGCGCAGTTTCCGTGTCGTCTTACTACCAATTTTCTGCTTTGCTTTGGCTACCATGTTGGCAGACTCGAAAGTAAACAGAAAGATCAACTGGTAGTAATCCGTACTGAACATATTATACATTATTTTCAGTATAGTTGAGCTTATTATTGACTAGAGTCATGCTCTCTCCCGGTGGTCTCTATGCTGAAATCGCTGCCTGCTCGCCCATTGTCCTGCTTTCTTGTAGCCGGCCTGCTGTTGGCAGGGGGCGTTGCGTTTTTGGCCCCCCGTTGGTTCCCGGCTCTGGCCAACGAACAGGCTGTTCCTGAGGCCGAACTGGCGCTTCGGCCCCTCTTGCCTCCGGGATCCCGGATCCTCAGCTCGCGGCGATTGAGCGACACAGAAGCGGAAATTTGGGTGGAGTCTCGGGGGGGAACCAGCCCTGTGATCATGCGGCTGAATGCTGCAGGGACTTGGGAACAGGATATGAGCGCCACCTTGGCCCGCGGAGCCAGCCAGATGCAAGCTCTCGCCCGGCAACAAACGGTGAACTTGCCTGCCGGCTTTGGCCAGACCGCCCCCGATCAACCCCCGCCGCCGGTGCCCTCCCTTCTGCAGGCTACCCAAGCTGCCTCTAGCCTGATCCCGCCAGTGGATCGAGAGCAGGAAACCCAGCGGGCCTTGAGTGGGGCTGGCCGTGTGGATCCCTTTGTGCCTCAAAACGTGCGTGCTCCTGAACCGCAGATTGTCCTGCCGCCCCTGCCTCCACCTCCGGTTTTGCCCCCTCCTGGCGACGGCAATGGCGCCCCTGTAGCCGTGGCTACCCCGATCCCAACGCCTACCCCTGACCCGGCTGCCTTTGCCCGCAGTGTACAGGTTTCCGGGATGATACAGATTGGCGGCGAGTCCTTTGCTCTGGTTTCTGGCCCAGGTGTCATTCCCTCTGTGGTGCAGGCCGGGCAAAACTACCAAACCGCCAAGGTGGCCGGAGTATCGGTGCCAGAGCGACGGGTTGTGCTCTCGGAAGGGGGAGAAACGGTCGTGAAGCAAATGGGAGACACCAGCGTGATTGTAGGTGCGCCCTAGCTTCAGCAGCAGCAAGACACCGACGGTAGAACGGGCTTATTCCAAGTAGCAGCCAACTAGCAGTAAAACAGTTGGCTGGCTTGATTCCCAACTCCCCCTTCCAGAGGGGCCGGGGGCAAGGGTCAGAGGCTACTTGAACGGGCTCGGAACAACCCTAGTTGGAAGATAGGAGTTGCCAGATCTCCAGATCCCGAGATCTTGGCGGCAAGGCCGAGAAGACTTCAAAAGCGGGGTTCGCTGCTGAGGCGGGAGGGCTGCTGTTTTAGGTAGCGCAAAAACTCCCGCAGCTCGGCGTCGCTGAGTTGGTGGCGAGATTTCTTCTGAAAGCGACGTTCCAAAAACTCTTGTCCTTCCTTGCGGCCCCAGCCAATGCGCTGCATCTCCACATCCGTTTGGGCAATGATGTCCGATAGGTCATCCCCATAGGCCGCCGGCTCACTTAGACCGGGCAGCTCTGGGGAACTTGGCTTTGCAGGGATCCCTATCGACTCGGGGGCTGGAGAAGCAGGGGAAGACTGAGCGTGTCCGTTGGCCAACTCAGGAGTTGGCAGATAAGGCACCCTGGCGGCAGCAGAATCCATGCCCAAACTCAAAGAGGAAGTGGGGCGACCAAATCCTGCGTGGTGGAGGGCGCGCTTCAAGGCAGCATCTTCCGCCTCTTCGACGGTGTTCGAGCCAGCCATGCCACTGCCCAAAACCGTGTTGTTCACCACCACCTGGGCTCTGATGATGTAGATCCCTTCTTCCACCCGCAACAGATCGGTGAGCAAACTGCCCATAGGGTACCGCTCTCGAAAGTCTTGGATCATGTTGGCGTCAGAACCTGTTGCTGCTGAAGCTCTGACTACAAGCTAGCCCGAAAGTTAACTTGGCATCCAGATCTCAATCCAATCCCACCCTCAATATCGACATTGAATTGATATATTGAATTGATATAAAGCGAGAGATCTCATTACAAGAGGGAGCTGTCCGAGCAGATAACATCCCGGCTGGTGAGGGTATGCTATGGCCAAGGAATCCAGTTATATTAAGCAAGCGTCAACCCACGTGGCTGGCTTGGAAAACCTGAATTATCAGCAGCTCAGCCTTGACTCTTAGCTCTATTGTCGGCGCCAAGACAGATGGGGGACTATGGCCAGCGATACCATCGGGGTCAGCTCAGCGAGTTTGGGACGGGCAGCCATTCGAGAGCGCAACTACGGCACTGCTTTGCAGTTGCTCCGGCGAGCTTATCGTGCGGATCCCAGCCCAGAGAATGCCCGTTGGCTGGCCACTGCCTATGAAGAAGCGGGGTACCTGCAATTGGCCGCTCTGTACCGAGAATTGGCCCAAGAGCGCAGGGAGACTCCCAAAGCGATTCAATTTCAGGCCCCCAAACCTCCCAGCACCCTTGAGGAGCTGAAGCAGCCATCTCCTGAACCGCCGGATCGCAAGACCATTCCCTTGCCGCAGCCGATCCCACGCCCAACCCCACCCGCATCTCCTCCGGATCAGCCAATTTGGGTTTACAAGCCCACCCCCATCGATCCCAAAAGCATCAGCCGCCAAGCGCCCCTTCGACCTCAAGCTGCAGAGCCTGCCCCTTCCCCTCAACCATCGGCGGAGAGGGACGACTATCTGCCGGTTCAGCACGCCCCGGATTTGAAAAACCCGCAGCAGGGATCCCCCTTTGTGCGGCGACTGAACCAACTGCATCGCCAGTTTAAGGATCAGCCCACAGCGGAACTGGCGCTACAACTGGCGGAAGCCTACGACGAGCAAAAGAACTTTAAAGAGGCCCAGCGCTACTACCGAGAGGTTTTGGATCTGGATGACTCTTGGCTGTTACGACCGATGGTGCAAGAGCGCCTAGAAGAGCTGCGGCAACTGCAGGAGCCAACAGCCGAACAGAATCCTTGGGCAGATCTCTCAGCCCAAAACTTGCTCAAGCTAGGAGAAAAGTTGGAACAGGAAGGGGAAGTGGCTCGTGCCGAGCAAGTTTACCGGCAGATCCTGAAAATGGATGCCACCCTGGATGTCCATGCTAAGGCTCGCAAGGGTCTAAACCGGCTCTATCCCGACGGAAAGCGGTGATTTGCAGGCCACTCCATTCCCCTCACTCGGCGCAATGGGGAAGCAGCTCACCCTTCCCGAGGATCGAGGGCGTCCCGCAAACCATCCCCCAGCAGGTTAAAGGATAGAGAGGTCAGCACCACCATCAAAGTGGGGGCCAGCACCAGCCAGGGCTGTAGGATGATCACCGAAGCGTTGGTGGCCAGCGAGAGCATGTTGCCCCAAGAGGCATCCGGCTGTTGGATCCCCAACCCGATGAGGCTCAGCACCGACTCTGCCGCAATGTAGCCGGGCACCGCCAAGGTTGCCGAGATCACCACATAAGTGGCTGTCTGGGGCAAAATATGCCGCACCAGCAGATACAGGGATCCAGCCCCGGCTACCCGCGCTGCCTGCACAAAGTCCCGCTCTCGCAAGGACAGCACCTGCCCACGAATCACCCTGGCTAGGCCCGCCCAACCCACAAAAGAGAGGATCACCACAATCACCAAGAAGCGCTCGGCATTGCTGAAGGGCACCCCGGTCAGCGGATTCACCTGCAACACCGCTGCCAGCGACACCAGCAGATACAGCGTCGGAATCGACATCAACACCTCTGCCAAGCGCATCAGGAGCGTATCCACCCAGCCCCCAAGGTAGCCGGATATGGCCCCCACCAGCAGACTAATGGGGAAAGAGATGCCAATGCCCACCAAGCCGATAAACAGGCTGACGCGCCCGCCATAGACCAAGCGACTGAAATAGTCCCGACCTTGATCATCGGTGCCCAGCAGGTGCAGCCGTGCCAGAGGTGGCTCTTCGCTGATTTGCGATCCCACTTGTCCTGCTTCTGCAACAGGCCGCAGCGGGACGGTGCCGAACAGATGCCGATTGGAGGGGATCAACCCCAACCAACGGTAGGGAGTACCGGCCACAAACAAGCGGATCCCGGCTGGACGGCTGGTATCCACCAAGAGCGGGCGTTCTCCCGTTTCCAGATCCACTGGCCCCTGGCGGGTTGGATAAACGTGGGGCCCAATCCAAGCGCCCGATTCATCCCAAAAGTGAATGGCGGTGGGCGGCAGAAGGGATCCCCCCGGCTGCGATTCCAGCGGGCTGTAGGGGGCAACGAACTCGGCAAAAATGGCGCAGGCGTAGAAAACAAGAAGAATGTAGGCTCCTGCTTGGGCCCATCGATTGCGGCGAAGCCGTTTCCACCACTGCATAAGGCAGAGATTCCAGTCGAGTCCAGTTGAACCAAATGCCAGCAGTGTAGCTGATCGTGTCTTGTTCCAGTTGCAGAGAGGGCTGCAAGGTGTCACCGATTCATGCTGGCAGGACGAGTCCCTTCCCCAGTCCAAGACAAGCTCAGCCTGCCAAGGAATAGCTGGGGCTGTAGAGGGCCGTCATCTCCATCCGCACCGCAGCAATCGTCTGGGGCAGCACCCCCACCAGCCGTGCCAAAATGTCATCGGGCAATTGGCTAACCAAATCCGCAGAGAAAAATTCCTCTAAGCTAAAGAGCAAAACCCGCGCCCGCTGGGCCGGCAAAGGATTGTCGGTGATTTGCTGCAGCCAACGCATCCAGTGCAGCCGCTTGGCATAGGCATTTTGCCGCTCTTGGTGGTCTTGCGGATGCAGCAAAACCACATCCCCAATGGGGACAACGCCGCCGGACTCCACATCCAATGGCCCCCCAACAGCAGCACCCGGCCCGGCAAACTCGGCATGAAACGTCTTGCAGATGATCAGGGCGTTGTGCCGCTGGGGATCCACCATCAGCAATTGCCCACTGCTGAGGGTTCGAATCAGCTGGCCAGGCTCAACTCGCTGAACCAGACTACGGCTGGGGGGAAGCTCGCTCATAGACCTCAGGATATCCTAACCTTCCCTTGCCTTACATGGTATCTTTAACTTTCTCAGAGCTGCTTGACGCAATCTTCATACTGAGCCCTCTATCGAGACTTTGCATGAGACTTTGCATGGTGAGTATTGCCAGAGGGTCTTCTTCAGGCTGCCGCTGGGCTGAGGCTGATCTTGCCGGTAACATGGATTCTGGTGTCTCCAGCTTGGCATCGGCCAATGCGACGGGCGTAGGGGTAGCCGGCACTGTGCAGCTCTTGCAAGAGGTCTGAGGTGTAGCCGGGATCCACCGCCACCAGCAAGCCCCCGCTGGTTTGGGGATCTGCCAGCAGCAGTTGCTGCCACTCGGGCAGGGATTCTGCCTGTACCCCCTCATAGCCCTGCCAATTGCGACGAGCCGCCCCTGGGAAGATCCCCGCCTCTGCCAGCGAGAGCGCTTCTGCCAAAAACGGAATGGAAGCCAGATCCAAACTGGCCCCCACCCCCGAGCCGCGACAGACTTCCAGCAAGTGTCCCACCAGGCCAAACCCTGTTACATCAGTCATGGCGTGAACTTGCGGTCGCCGAGCCAGTTGCGAGCCGATGCGATTCAGCTGGGTCATCACCTGCAAAACTTCCGCGTAGCCTGCCGCACTGAGCTGACCCTTTTTCAGAGCGGTGGTCATCACCCCGATCCCCAGCGGCTTGGTCAGGATCAGATCGTCCCCGGCTTGGGCCGTGGCATTGCGGCGAATGTGGTGTGGATGGGCCAAACCTGCTGCCACCAAGCCGAAGATGGGCTCCGGCGAATCGATGGAGTGCCCCCCTGCCAAAGGGATCCCGGCTTCTTGGCAAACCTGGATCCCTCCGGCCATGATCCCTTGGATGGCCTGCATCGGCAGGGTATTGACCGGCATGCCCAAAACCGCCAAAGCCAGAATGGGAGTGCCCCCCATCGCGTAGACATCGGAAAGGGCATTGGTCGCCGCGATCCGACCAAAATCCACCGGCTCATCCACAATCGGCATGAAGAAGTCGGTGGTCAAAATTAGGGCTTGGTGGTCGTTTAGTTGATAGACAGCCGCATCATCGCTGGTTTCAGCTCCCACCAACAAAGCCGGATTTGGGGATAGCAGGGGCACATCCTTAAGAATTTGTTGCAGCAGGGCCGGGGCAATTTTACAGCCGCAGCCACCGCCGTGGGAGTACTGGGTGAGGCGAATGGGAGCATCCATAGATTCAAGAAAAGGGAAAAAACATCAGCTGACTTTACTGTAGCGGCATCTGCAGGCAGTCGAGAAATGGACACGCTGAGTTAAGGTTAAAGGGATCCCACTATCCATAGCGTTGCCATGTCTTTTGTTCCTTTGCATCTCCACAGCGAATACAGCCTCTTGGATGGCGCCAGCCAATTGCCGCGTCTGATCGAGCAGGTGGTGGCTATGGGTTTGCCGGGGCTGGCCCTGACGGATCACGGTGTCATGTATGGGGCGTTAGAGCTAGTGAAACTGTGTAAAAGCAAAGGGATTACTCCAATCATCGGCAATGAAATGTATGTAATCAACGGCGATATCCGCGACAAAAGCCGCAAGTACCCCAAGTATCACCAAGTGGTTCTGGCCAAAAATACCCAGGGCTACAAAAACTTAGTGAAGCTAACCACCATTTCCCATCTACATGGCATTCAAGGGAAAGGGATTTTCTCTCGCCCCTGCATCAACAAAGAGTATTTGGTGCAATACAAAGAAGGGCTGATCGTCACCAGCGGCTGCTTGGCAGGAGAAGTGCCTCAAGCTATTTTGCAGCGGCGGCCAGAAATTGCCCGTGAAGTTGCCGCTTGGTACCAAGAGCAGTTTGGGGATGATTATTACATCGAGATTCAGGATCACGGTTATCAAGAAGATCGCTTTGTCAATGTGCAGTTGGTGCGCATCGCCCGCGAATTGGGGATCCCGATCATCCTCACCAACGATAGCCATTTTATTTCCTGCTGGGATGTAGAGGCCCACGATGCGCTGCTCTGCATTCAAACAGGCAAATCCCTTACTGAAAAAAATCGCCTTCGCTACACCGGAACCGAATACCTGAAAAGCTCAGAAGAGATGCGCCGTCTCTGCCGTGACCATTTGGAACAGGAGGTGATTGACGAGGCCATCGCCAACACCCTGAAGGTGCTGGAAAAGATCGAGGGCTATGACCTATTTGGGGAAATGCGCATGCCCGACTACCCGGTTCCACCGGGCCATTCTGCCGATAGCTATCTCACAGAATTGGCCTGGCAGGGGCTGGCGAAGCGCTGCGGTGTTGCTCAGCCGGATCAGATCCCCCAAAACTACCAGGAGCGCCTGCGCTTTGAGCTGAACATCATCCAACAAAAGGGCTTCTCCAGCTATTTCCTGGTGGTCTGGGACTACGTTCGCTATGCCCGCGAGCAGGGGATCCCGGTGGGGCCGGGGCGAGGCTCGGCAGCAGGATCCCTGGTGGCCTATGCCCTACAAATTACCAACATTGACCCGGTTAAATACGGCCTACTGTTTGAGCGATTTCTCAATCCAGAACGTCAATCGATGCCGGATATCGATACGGATTTTTGCATCGAGCGGCGGGGAGAGCTGATCGACTATGTGACCCGCAAATACGGCCAAGAGCGAGTCGCCCAGATCATCACCTTTAACCGCATGACCTCTAAAGCCATTCTCAAAGATGTCGGTCGAGTCTTAGACATTCCCTACTCAGAAGCCGACAAAATGGCGAAATTGATCCCGGTATCCCGAGGCAAGCCCGCAAAATTGGAAGAGATGATTGGCGAGGATACTCCCGCTCCAGAGTTCAAAGAAAAATACGAGAAAGACCCAACCACCCACCGCTGGATCGAGCTGGCACGTTTGTTGGAGGGCACCAACAAAACCTTCGGGGTTCACGCTGCCGGTGTGGTGATTGCTAAGGATCCCTTAGATGAGATCGTGCCTCTGCAGTACAACAATGAAGGCCAAATTATCACCCAGTACTCGATGGAAGATATCGAGTCTTTGGGCTTGCTGAAGATGGACTTTTTGGGTCTGCGCAACCTGACGATGATTCAGCGGGCAGTGGAACTGATCCGAGAACACAATGGCGTCAATATAGATCTGGATAACCTACCCCTAGACGACAAGAAAACCTACCAGCTTTTGGAAAAGGGAGAGCTGGAAGGGATCTTCCAACTGGAATCTTCTGGCATGAAGCAGGTGGTGCGGGAGCTCAAACCTTCCAACCTGGAAGATATTTCTTCAGTATTGGCCTTGTACCGGCCAGGCCCATTGGATACGGGAATGATCCCCGACTTTATCGATCGCAAGCACGGTCGCAAACCGGTAACCTATGCCCACGAACTCCTCAAGCCCATTCTTCAGGATACCTACGGGGCCATCCTCTACCAGGAACAGATCATGCGCATTGCCCAAGACATGGCCGGATACACCTTAGGCCAAGCCGATCTGCTGCGGCGAGCGATGGGGAAAAAGAAAGTCTCCGAGATGGAGAAACACCGCGAGCAATTTGTACAGGGGGCAGCCAAGCGGGGTGTAAGCCAAGAAGTTGCCACAGAATTGTTTGATCAAATGATTGCTTTTGCCGAGTATTGCTTCAATAAATCGCATTCTACTGCCTATGGGTTGATTACTTTTCAAACAGCTTACCTCAAGGCCAATTACCCAACGGAATATATGGCAGCCTTGCTCTCTTCTGTGGGGGGAGATCAGGACAAGGTACAGCGCTACATTACCTATTGCTTGTCAATTGGGATCCAAATTCAGCCGCCGGATATCAACCGTTCTGGAATGGACTTTACTCCCCAGGGATCCAGCATTTTGTTTGGTCTGGGGGCAGTGAAGAATGTAGGGGAGGGGGCCATTCAAAACATTTTGGCTGCCCGTCAAGCTGATGGCCCCTTCACCTCTCTGGCGGATTTTTGCCAGCGGGTGGATCTGCGCATTGTTAACCGTCGTGCCCTGGAGGCCCTGATTTGTGCGGGCGCTTTTGATTGTATTTCTGGAAATCGTAAACAACTAATTGCCGATTTGGATCCCATCCTCAGTTGGGCAGCGCAGCGAGCCAAGTCCAAAGCCATCGGCCAAGCCAGCTTGTTCGATCTACTGGGGAGCAATAGCAGCGCCGGCAATGGATTTGTGGAGGCTCCGCGTGGGCCGGCTACTGAAGATTTTCCACCTCAGGAAAAGTTGAGGCTAGAACGGGAGCTGCTGGGGTTTTATGTCTCGGATCATCCGCTGCGGCGCATTCAGGAGCAAGCGCGGCTGCTGGCCCCTGTAAACCTAGCTGACTTGGGCGGCTGCGCAGCCGATGCCTCTGTGGGCGTTCTCGCCCTGGTGACTGCCATTAAAAATGTCACAACCAAGAAAGGGGATCGCATGGCCATTTTGCAACTGGAAGATCTCACCGGCAGTTGTGAAGCAGTGATCTTCCCCAAAACCTATGAACGTTTGCGCGGTTGCCTGGAGGTGGATCAACGGCTATTGGTTTGGGCCAAAGTGGATCAGCGGGATGAACAGGTGCAACTGATTGTGGAAGATTTACAACCGATTGAATCTGTTAGTTGGGTAACGGTGGAGATCCCTCTCGACTCTGCTGGGACACTGGAGGATCGATACCGTTTACAGACGCTAATCGCTCGCCAACGCTCGGAAATTAAAGAAGAAAATCGCATTCCTGTCGTGGCTGCCATCACCGCCCATCCCCATACCCTTTGGGTGAGAATGGGATCCCAATTTTGGGTTAAAAATGCCCAAGCCGCCGTTGAAGCCCTGCGTCAAGCCGGCTACACCGCCCGCAGCGAATCGCTGCTCTCTCCATAGGCATGGCAGAGAAAGCTCCGGCAACAGCAGGAGAAATTCAACGGAGCTGTTTCTCAAGCCAAGCCCGCAACTGGCTCACCGTCAGCCGAGGGGAAGGACGTGGCAAAGGTCGCTCGGGATCCCTTGCCAGAGTGAGCACGGGAACTTCCAGTTGGTATTGCTCCCACCAACTCGGGTTGGAGGTGATGTCGCGGACTTCCAGATCACGGATTTCGGGGATCTGCCGCAACTTCTCCACCAAGCTCTCGCAGAGGTGGCAGCCGGGCTTGCTGTAGAGAATCAGCGCAGGCCAAGGGGATGGCATAGCGGATCCCTAGCGGGTGACGGTGCAGGCCAGCCGACGGTGTTGTAGGGAAGGCATCTGCCGCCTGACCAACTGGAAACGCTCTGGGTTAATTTCAGCAATGGCCACCCCCGGTTTTTCGCCACCCGCATCCGCCAAGATAGCCCCCCAGGGGTCCACAATCATGGCGTGGCCATGACATTGCCGCCGCTCGTAGTGGGTGCCCACCTGGGCGGGGGCTATCACGTAACAGGTGTTCTCAATGGCCCGGCATTGCAGCAAAACCTGCCAGTGATCCCGACCCGTGTAGGCCGTGAAGGCGGCAGGGATGAGCAAAATCTGGGCTCCGCGATCCACCAGGGATCGGTACAGCTCTGGAAAGCGTACGTCGTAGCAGACCGACAAACCGAGGTTCCCCAGTTGCTCTTGCTCGCAGGTGACCACCTCATCTCCGCTGACCACCGTGTTCGACTCGCGGTAGGTATTGCCGTCGGGCAGATTGACATCGAACAGGTGGATTTTGCGATAGCGGGCCAGCTCTTTGCCGTCAGGGCTGTAGAGGGCAGCGGTATTGTAAACTTTGCCCTGCCCGTCCGGCACAGGATACCCTCCTCCCAAAATAAATACTTGGTAACGCTGGGCCATCTTGGCCAAAAACTCCTCCGCCCGCTCCGCAATCTCAGGAGCAAGGCGGGCTTTCTCGGCTTCCGGCCCCATGAAGGCAAAGTTTTCTGGTAGCGTCACCAGCTCGCATCCCTGGCGCACTGCAAAGTCGATCCACTCTTCCGCCTGCTGCAAGTTGCTGGCCAGATCGGGAATGCTGGTCATTTGAATGGCGGCTGCCAGATAAGAGCGCATAGACGGAAACTCCAAAGGATGCTAAAGGGGATCCGGCCGGCTAGCCGACCAGATGCCACCAGCCGAAGGCAGGCCCTACAAATCGGATCACCACCCAAATGATGGCCAGGAGAATGATGCCTGCCCAAGCGCCACGGGTTGTCCAATTGTAGATGGCGCGAGCTTGCCCTTTGGTGAGGGGAATATCCTTGAGGTTGGGAAACACCAGCTCTTGGTCGGGATCTTGGCTGATGCGGGTTTTACGGCGCTTCGCTTCGCCCATGGGGTGGCCTCCAAGTTCTTCGCTGGGGTGGCGACTTTTATCTTAAGGTTTTCTGTCTGGGTCACAAGACTGGGTGGATATCAATCTGCATAATAATCGCCTATTTACGCCATCAGGCCACGCCAATCCATGGGCCTGCCGATGCTTTCCCTAGCCGGAAATCCACAAAGGGGATCCCTGGTGCTCTTGGGGACGATTGCCATCCTCTTCGGTAATGGCCACAGCCCGCACCCATTCTGTAGATTCAAACACCGGCGGTAGGCGCAGCTCCTGTTGGCGATTTCCTGTTTCATCCACCGGAAAAGCTGCCACGAGAACGGCCCCCGCCCTATCGGTGGTAAAGGGCGCCTCCGGTTCCAGCACCACCCACAGGGCATAGACCCGGCCTTCCGGCAAAGGCGGCAACCCTTGGGCCACCAATCGCCCTTGCAAGCGCTGGGGATCCACCTCAAGCTTGACCGAGCCGGTTAGGTTCTCCGCAGTCGGCTGCAATTCATAGGTCAACACCTCGCCAGGGATCCCTTGCGTCTGGGCTAGCTGCAGCCTGCGCCACAGGTAGAGGTTCCCCAGCCCCAAAGCGACGATCAAGCCTGCGGCCACCGCCCCCAAGCCCCGTTGCCAGAGACGGGATCCCTTGGCAATCCAGGCGGGGGTGCGCATCGGTTGGGCTGCCTGCTCCGCATGTGCCTGCAACAGAGAAGCCCGCAGGGCGGGGGGAGGTTGCTTTTCCTCCACGCCGTAGGCTGTCTCCAACGCCCGTTGCAACGCTTGCAGTTCTCGGTGCAGCTCCGGGCGCAGCTTGAGCAATGCCTCCAGCCGGTCGGCCTCTTCCGGGGAGAGATCCCCCAGCACGTAGCCCGCCAGCCACAGTTGCAGTTCTTCGGGAGACACAGATTCGGCTTTCATGAGGGGCCTCCCAACAACTCGCGCAGCCGCAGCAAAGCCCGCCGAGCTCTGGCTTTGACCGTTCCCAAAGGCAGATCCAGTTGCTTGGCAATTTCCGTTTGGCTCATGCCTTCGTAATAGGCCATCTTCAAGACTTGCCGTTGACTTTCGGACAACTCGGCCAAAGCCGTTTGCACCTCGGCCACCCGTTCCGCTTGGGCCAACTGCTCCAAGGTGGGATCCGCAGCAGGACTACCCTGCAATTCCACTCTGCCCTGTTCCAGGGAGCGCTGTCGATTCCGCCAAGAGCGCAGCCGATCCAAACAGCGAGAGCGAGCCAAGATGCTCAGGTAGGTGCGCAGGGATCCCCGTCTGGGATCAAAGGAGGAACGAGCCAAGTTCAAAAAAATATCCTGGGTGAGATCTTCGGCTTCGGCAGTACTGCCCAGCATTTTGCAGGCAATTCCGTACACCAAGCCGGCATGTCGGTCGTAGAGAATGGCCAGAGCTTGTGACCGGCCTGCTTTTAGAGCCGCAAACACCTCTGCATCGGTTTTTTCCTGCAGGGATTCCTCAGCTTTGTCACCCTCGATCTTCATGAGTGGGAAGAGGAAACGGGATGGAAAAGAGAAAGAAACTGCAGAGGCACAAGCATCGCCCAGAGTAATCCAAGCAGGGCAGCGGCTCTCATAATTTATCGTCTGCATAGGCGGAGGTCAACCCCGAGCTAAGGGGAGATAGAAGGCCCAATCCTGAGCTGGGATCGGGCCGGGTCAAGGATCAACAGCAGCAACGATCTCAAAACGATTCCAACAATTGGTTCCAAATCAATGAATCCAAAACATTGATTAATGTTGATTAACCTTGATTTAATTTAGATAGGCAAATGGGAATCGGCTTTCCTAGAGGGCGGCCAAGCCAAAGAACGGCCCACCCGGCAGCGTGCCCAGGGATGTGGCCCGACCGGTGTCGAGGTCAATTCGATACAAGGTGGAGCCGCCGATGGCAAAGCCGGTATCCACCCCATCAGCAGTACGGATGTCAAACCCACCCATAGGGCCGAAGTTCACCCCCAGAGGGCCAATGGGCACCTGAACCCCATCGTTGGGGGGTTAACAGCAGCTGCTGTTTCTATCATCGTTTATTTGAGCGGTTCTAGGTTCACGGCAAGTTGACGGCAGCTACGGTTTTTGTTACCACCGACCTAGTTAGCTTTGCTAACTCTACCTCAAGTTCTGGGGGAAGTCGCGCCTGTGGAGATTCCTCTGCCGGGGTTGGGTCAAAAGCTCAGCTAGGTAAGGGTCGTAGAAGCAGGAAGCAACCGGTTGTTTAGTTCATCCTGGGCGGTGAAATAAACGACCATGAGTTGCGGAACGGTTGAAGTCCATGCCAGAAAGCATGCCCGCCGTAAAGGGCGCTGACAGGGTACTGGCCACGGTAGCGGCACCGGTCTGCAAGTTGATGGTGTAAAGGATGCTGGTGTCGGTCAGCCCGTAAAGCAGCCGGTTGGCAGGACGCACATCGATACCAATAAGGCTGCCGTTCACTCCTGTTACCGTCAGGGATCCCTGCACAAAGGCATCGGCAGAGCGGATAAAGGTGAGGCGGTTGCCGCTGCTCAAAGCCACCAAATCCGCTTGGGAAGGCATCATCGAAGACGAAGTGCTGCTGCCACAGCCCAAGAGAGCAAAACTGCCGGCTATCACAGATGCTGCTACAAAGCTTGTGTGTTTGTGCATTGAACAGGCTCCTCAAAAGATCGACAAACCATCAAAACCACTGACAGACAAGCCCCCCTAAACCACAGAGCCTGTGGCTGCAAAGCGCTGCAGTGAAAACTTTTTTGCCCTCAACCCAGAGAACTCTGCGATTCCCTCTGCCTTGTGAAGGAGAAGGCAGTTGTTCTCCGCGATGTCAGCGCGTGGGGCGCGTCTGTAGAAATTACTCAACTCCTGGAAACTCGGATGCGTGGGATCCAAGCTTTTTGGCCCAGACTTTAACTGGAAGCGCTGGTGTAAAAGCGCAGGGCAAAGCGCCAGAAGAGATGGGATCCCCACAACAGCCCTGCCGCCAGCAGAGCGGATCCCAGCAGCCACGGCCATTGGGCTCGCCCCAGCAGGGTCTCCGCCGGGATGGTGGTCAGGAAAGCCACCGGCACGACGAAGGTGAAAAACACGCGGTAGGCCACCGGATAGGCCACTATCGGAAATCGTCCTGCCTCTACTAGGCCCCGCAGCACCTCGGTGACGTTGTAGATTTTGACAAACCAAATGCTGGTGGCTCCCAACATAAACCAGAGGCTGTAGAGGATGATCAGCCCCAGCAGCAGAGGCAGCAGCCCCAGAGCATAGGCCCAAGCAGGCAAATGGAGCTGGATCCCGGCGTAGAGAATCAGCAACAGGCCAAAGCCGATATCCACCAGGCCCCAGGGGGAAAACACCCTGGCCGACAGCCAAAACTGGCTGCTCATTGGCTTTAGCAAAACAAAATCCAAGGTGCCTTCCTGCACCTGCTGCACAATGCGATTGAGGTTGACGTTAAAGAGACTGGCCGACACCCCCTGCAGAATGGTGAACACCCCCAACACGATGAGGGCTTCCGGCCAACTCCAACCGCCCAGCCGGTGCCCCTGCTGGTAAAACAACGACAGCCCAAACAGAGCGGATCCCAAGCCACCCAGACTGCTGAGGCTGGCAAAGAAAAAATTGGCACGGTACTCCATTTCTGCCGCGATTGAGGTGCTCCAAAACAGCCACAATATCCGCAAATAGCGCAGCACCTTGGTTTTCTCCAATCTCAGCTTTTATCCCACTTGCGGTAACAGCGGGCGGTAATGAAATAGGGGTGAAACACCTCCAAAAAACGGCTTTGCAGCACCTGAAAGAATTGCTCTACCTTTTGCGGGTCGTCCAGGTGAAAAGGAAACTCGCCGTTAAACCCCTTGAAAAAGTACCAGTTGATCAAAAGCTTACCTGACGGCTTGAGCCAGTCGTAAAACTGCCGCAACTGCGCTGCCGGATCCGCCAGATGTTCCACCACATCGAAGCAGATGACGGTGTCAAAAAAGATCTCTTCTGGGAAGTTTTCTGGACAGTGGATGCGCTCGGTTAAGCCCAGCTTTTCCGCCCGCCATTGCACAAACTGCCGATGGATGGGGTTGATATCCCAGAAGATCACCTGATCCACCGCTGCGCAGAGGGCCGCCCCGATAGCATGGGTGCCGATGCCGCCGCCAAAATCCAACACCAACCCGCGGGCATGATCCGCCACCAGGCGTAAGGTATCGCCGATGTAGTCGGTGCTGCTCAGGTGCCAAGCCGCCAAATCCAGCAGATAGGTGGATCTCACCTGATCCCGATAAAACGCATCTGCCCGATCCCAGCCAAAGTCTCGCCGGCCCAACTCCGCCAATTGCTGCTGCCCTGCCCGCAGTTTCTCCCGCAGATCGGCAGCCCCAAGGCCCAGGAAGGATCCCAGATGGGCTTCTAGGTCAAAGGCATTTTGCCAGTAGCCGCTCAGAGCAGGTGGGATGGGGGGCACAGGAAGATTCAGAAGACTGGTTGGGTTGGCTTAGGCAACAGTGAAATCCTCTTCCTCTGGCTGAGCCAGGTTTTCCGGGTTCGGCTCCGTGTCTTTATTAAAATCAAAGGTGGATGGGGATGTAGAGCTAGCAGCATCCAGAGGCTGCAATAACTTGGCTAGGGTTTCCGGGCTGAGTCGATCCGTTGTCTCCACAATTGCTGTTACGTTCGGCCCAAACCTTATCTTATCTAGGAGCTGAAGGCGATGGGACAAAACCCGTTTTCCGTTGACGAATAGGCCATTGGTGCTGGGCCTGGATCCCGGACTGCCATCGAATACCATGTAGCTGTACTGCAGGGATCCCTGTGCAGTTGGCCCTGAACCTGGGATGCGGATGAGGGAAGCGTGTTTCCGAGAGACGCAGGGATCGTAAAGGCGAATATGATTGTCTTTAGACCGTCCCACTGAGTAATAGATACTATCCAGAACAACCCCCCTCTGCCCCAATCGATCCCTGAAGATCAAGACCCAGTGAACAGGGACAGGCTGAGTACTGCAGCGAGCAGAAGAGGCCATGATGAATCAAGCTGCACCTAGAGTCGCTGGTGTCAACAAAAGGGAAACTCAATGAAGGTGGGTAGTCACTTAGCTCTTAAAGGCCAAAGCAGCAGCTGCTTTCCCCATTATAAGTAGCCATCCCCCTGAGTCCAAAAGCCCAAGTTCAGCTAGGAGTAGGGGTGTTGCCGAAACAGAAACCGGCCCAGAAAACCCATTCTTATTGGTCTAAGATGCATCCAGAGTTACCCCGTTTTGGGGAAGAACCCTGAGAGCTCAACTCTCGGCAGGCTGGCGAGCAGTCTAGCATGCCCAAAGTCTTTTAGACTAGAGCGCAGGGAGGTAGGTTGCAGGTTTGGCTTGGACAGGAGATCATAGAGTTTCGTCGAAACCCAAAGCTCCCATTGACAGCGTGACGGTGGAACACAAGCACATTCAGTTAGACAGTCGGCCCGTTGGCCTGAACACAGCCACCGGTACCATCAAAGCCCAGTTGGACTTGCTACTGCTGGGGTTGGAGTCCCTGAGCGGAGAAAGTTCCGAAGCGGTTCTGGCCGCAGCCAAAGCCCTCAACTTGGAAGAGCAGATTGGCGATCGGGTGACTCTCTGGCGACTGCGCAATGCTAACCCCTTACGCCGCAGCAGCGGTGGGCGCAAAAAGGTGGATATCGAAGAGGCCCGTGCCCTGGTGATGGTGATTGCCTATCTGGCTGCTCAGCAACAAGCCCGTATCCGCAGCACCTTGGAGCAACTGGAAGCCGCTGTCGATCAAGAGCTCAGCCCCTTCCGTCAGCCGCTGGTGGGAGATTACTTGGATGAATTCCTCTCTCACTACCGCAGCCGCATGGTGGATGGGGACGTGCGCGATGAGAATAGCCTCACCGAGCTGGCCCTGCGCATCTTGATTGAGCTGATGTTCTACAGTAGCCCGAAAGGCGCTCAGCGCCTGTGGAAAGCCTTGCTCAGCCGTCCTGAGATGGATTTGCCCGCCGGCAGCGATCTGGAAGAAGAGGGGGTGGCCCACAGCTCCGGCCCCGATGCCTCACCCTCTTCTTGAGGCAGTTTTGTCAATTATCGCCTCTGTAGCCCTCTACCCGTGTTGTTTGCCCGCAGTTGCCATGCCCAGCCTCACCCTGATTAGCCACACCTATCAACAACCCACTTCTACGCTGACTGTACGGGGAGAAGCCCCTGCCGATTCCAATTCTTCAGACTCCTCTGCAACGCCGCCGCTGCAAGCCATCCAGCGCAGCTTCGAGTGTCAGTTGGAAATCCGCCAGGGGGAGACAGTCAAAACTTTACACGGCGATAACGTTTGGCTCAACGATTTGATCACCGTAATCGACCGCTACGTGGGATCCCACTTGAGTGGGGAACCCAAGGGAACCTTCAGCGGTACCGTGGCCATCCGTCCGCTTGATTTTATTTTTCATCGTCTCACGGTGCGCCAAGGGGAAGATCGCATCGCGCAGGTGGATTTGTCGATGACGCAGTTGTACGACCTGCTGGAGAACCTCTCCCAGGTGGCGGATGACATTCCCCAACTGGCCAATCTGGGAACTCCGGTGACGCGGGCTTGGTATCGACAGCCCACCGGGATCGCGGCCCTGCTGGTGGGCGGGATCGCAGTTGTGGCCGGTGTTGGGATCTGGGCCAGTCGCCCCCCTAGGGATCCCACAGTTTCCCCTTCCCCGCAAGAGCAGCTCACCACCCCTGCCTTGTCGGATCAGTCACAGCCTTTGGCCACATCCCTCCAAGAATCTGACCCAACAGCGGGAAGAGAGGCAGCAGGGGCGGATCCCCTTTCCCGTCTGCGAGACATTTTGGCAGAGCAGTGGCAGTCTCCCCCCGATTGGCCAGAGAGCTTGGCCTATCGAGTAACTGTAGATGAGACGGGATCCCTGCTGGCTGCCGAGCCGGAGAATGAGCTTGCCCGGGAGCGCCGAGCCGAAACCCCATTTGCCGACCTGCCGGAGCTACCGCCGGATCCCTTGCCAACAGGTGCACAACAGTTCCGCGTCAGCCTAGAGCCGGGCAACCAGGTGGAAGTAACCCAGGACAGGTAGGCATCTTGACAGGCCAAGCTGGGGTGGGTCAGCACTATAGTCTACCTAGGGATGTTATCGATAGTCACTTCAGGTTAGGGTGAGACCCGTGGGCCACTGAGAACAGCTCTCTGGCCCCCTGCGTTCAACGTTTTAGGTGTTGGGTGCATTGTCCCAGTTTGAATCGAAATAACCCTACTTTCAGGGCCGGGGGATTAGAGGAAGCGATCTGACCCTGGAGGATTAAGCCGGAAAGAGAGAGACCATCCAGTTCAGACAGCCAAGGCTGCCGCCAATGCCGAGGCGCAAAGGCTCTACTGATCGCATCTGAAGGGTTTAATCGGCTTCAGACAGCTAGGGCAATGAGGACAAGAGGATAAAGTGGAAGAGTTCCCTCTATATCGGATCGCTGCCATTCTATGACTGCAACCATCGAAGTGCCCCAGCGCGGCTTACCTGTCACCATCATCACAGGCTTTTTGGGCAGTGGAAAAACCACCCTTCTCAACCACATCCTCAACAACCGGAAAGGGATGCGCACAGCGGTGCTGGTCAACGAATTCGGCGAGATCAGCATCGATGCGGAGCTGATCGTCTCCAGCAAAGAAGACTTGGTGGAGCTGAACAACGGCTGCATCTGCTGCACCATCCGGGACGACATCGCCGAGAGTGTTTTGCGGCTGATGGAACGCTCTGACCACATCGACTACTTGGTGGTGGAGACTACGGGATTGGCGGATCCCTTGCCGGTGGCCCTCACCTTTTTGGGGCCAGAATTGCGAGATCTGACGCGGCTAGACTCGATTATCACCCTGGTAGATGCCACCAACTTTGCCCCCGATCTGTTCAACAGCAACGTGGCCTACAGCCAAATTGCCTATGGGGATGTGATTCTCCTCAACAAAATCGATTTGGTCGAGGAAGCCGAGATCGAGCGTCTGGAAAAACGCATCCGCGAGATCAAAGAAGATGCCCGCATTTTGCGCACCGTCAACAGCGCAGTCCCCCTGGAGCTAATCTTGGATACCGATTTGTTTCAGGCCAGTTCCTTGCCCCAAGAAGAAGCCCATGATCACGACAGTCACGACCACCATGACCATGAGCACGATCATGACCACCACCACTCCCATCACAGCCACATCGAGGCTGACGGCTTTAACTCCCTAGCCTTTGAGAGCGATCAGCCCTTCTCTTTGGATGCTTTCCAAAATTTTCTCAACGAGTTGCCCGATGCAGTCTTTCGTGCCAAAGGGGTGTTGTGGTTCGAGGAAAGCCCAGAGCGACATATCTTTCACCTCAGCGGTCGGCGCTATACCCTCAGCAGCGATGAGTGGCCTCGCCAGCCCAAAAACCAGTTGGTGCTCATCGGTCAGCGCCTCGATACAGCCCAGCTGCGGAAAAAACTCCAAGCCTGTCTTGCCCGCCCGGCCACGTGGGGTCAAGGGTTTGGTCGCTGAATCAGGACTTGGCGGCAGTCCAGGCTAAAGAAAGTTGGGCTACATTCCAGCACCCTCGATCATAAACCCCTGAGGTGATGGCGCACCCTCCATGTCCGACATCTTCGTGATGATCCGCAACCAGGCCAACAACGCGCTCACCTCCATCGATGGGATCCCTTTTCTCAGTTTCCTGGAGCGAGAGGGGCAGTTGATTGCAGAAGAAACCATTGAGTTGATCTATGCGGACGCTGGATTTGATGACCTGCCAATTGGAGAATACACTGTGGGGGTACGGCATGAACGGGTGGAGCCCCCGAAAGCCACCTGCCCGGTCAGTATTGCCTCTGAGGACGAGGTTGTTTTGGTAACATTTGTTTACCTTGAGCCCGAGCGGGTTCTGCTGACTATTCACGTCTCTGTGGAGAAGAGGTTGTAGCCATGACTGTCAAGGTCATCCCATCGCGCTCGATCAAAGCCTTTCGCTATCGGGTGTTTTGTTTGGGACAGGATCTCTGGAATGCCCGGGATCCGATTAGCCGTGCCAACCTTGCTCTGCAACTGGCGGATGCCGCTACGACTTTGGCCCGAATGGAAGTCCAAGCCGCTCAGCCCTTCAGCTCAAGCCCTTCCTATTCCCTGCCGGAAGCTGGCCATAGGTAGCCATCGATCCAGCCGGGAATCGAGGCCAGACGCAAGGGATCCCGCCTACTCCCACTCGATGGTGCCAGGGGGCTTGGAGGTGATGTCGTAAACCACGCGGTTGATGCCGGGCACCTCGTTGACGATGCGGTTGGAAATGGTGGCCAAGAGGTCGTAGGGAACTCGCGCCCAATCGGCGGTCATACCGTCTTCGCTGGTAACCAGCCGCACCACCACCGGGCAGGCATAGGTGCGCTTATCCCCCATCACCCCCACCGACCGCACCTCTGGCAGCAGCACGGCAAAGGCTTGCCAAAGTTTGGGATAGTAGCCGGAGCGGTTGATCTCCTGCCGCACGATCATGTCCGCTTCTCGCAGGGTTTCCAGCCGTTCTTTGGTAACCTCGCCTACAATGCGGATGGCCAGCCCCGGCCCGGGAAAAGGATGGCGGCCCACAATCTCTTCCGGCAGCCCCAAAGAGCGGGCCAGTTGCCGCACCTCGTCTTTGAAGAGCTTGCGCAAAGGCTCTACCAGCTTAAAGCGCAGATTTTCGGGCAGGCCGCCGACATTGTGATGGCTTTTGATCTTGACGGCAATGCGTTCTCCAGTAACCGGATCCACATGGGTATTGGCAGACTCGATCACGTCTGGGTAGAGAGTGCCTTGGGCTAAGTACTCAAAAGGACCCAGCCGCTGGGATTCTTCCTCAAACACGCGAATAAACTCTGCCCCAATTCGTTTGCGTTTTTCTTCGGGATCGGTAACCCCCTGCAACTGCCGGAGAAACCGCTCCTGGCCATCCACGTAGTGGACGGGAATGTGAAATTGCTCTTGGAAAAGGCGCAGCAGCCGCTGGGGCTCTTCCTTGCGCATAAACCCTTGGTCGATGAACACGCAGGTGAGCTGGTCGCCGATGGCCTTGTGCAGCAGAAAAGCCAAAGTAGAGCTGTCTACCCCCCCCGAGAGGGCCAACAGCACCTTCTTATTGCCCACACGGGCACGTACCTCTCGAATGGCTTCCTCCAGAAAAGCTGCCGTTGTCCAGGTGGGCTCGCAACCGCAGATGTGATAGACAAAGTTGCGGATGAGAAAGGCGCCAGCCTCTGAGTGGGCCACCTCCGGATGAAATTGCACCCCGTAGAGACGACGCCTTGGATCGGCAATGGCGGCACAGGGGGTGTTGTCGGTAGAGGCCAAGGTGTGAAAGCCCGGCGGCAGTTCGGTAACCGAATCCCCGTGGCTCATCCACATGATGCTGTTTTCCGGCAGGTTGGTGAGCAGGTCGGTGGGATCCAAAATGTGCAGAGCGGCACGGCCATATTCCCCCTTCTGGGCTGCTTCCACCTTGCCCCCCAACTGCTGCACCATGAGTTGCATGCCGTAGCACACCCCCAGAACCGGGATCCCCAGGTTCCAAATCTCGGGGTCACACACCGGAGCGCCTGGCTCATACACCGAGTTGGGGCCCCCGGAGAGGATGATGCCCTGCGGTTGCAGTTGCCGCAGTTGCTCAGCAGTGGTGCGATAGGAAAGGATTTCCGAATAGACGTGGGTTTCGCGAATGCGGCGGGCAATGAGCTCAGAGTACTGGGATCCAAAATCGAGAATGACGATCATCTGGCGCTGCACTTCGAGGGGGGAAAGGCCGGAACTGGGAGGAGATGCAGAAGGGATCACAAAACCTGGCACAGTGCACAATAAAAAAGCCGGTCCAAGAGACTAGCTTGGCTATGGATACGATGGATACGAAAGAAACATTAAGGGCTCTTCCATGGTAACAGGGGTGGAGAGCTTGCACGCGGCTGCCTGCTCTAAAAAGCCTCTGTCAGGCTTGCCGAGAAAACAGCGCTTCTCGGAGGAGTCTCGCCGAAAAACCGCCTGATGAGCCCCTGAAAAAGCTGGCCACCGGCTGGGCATGACTCCCGCCAACAACGCAATACAGAAGCCAGATGACCTAGCAAAGTTAAGACTTATGATCGTGAAGGAGCGCTCCAGGCCGGTGGGGGTATTGGTAGGGATCCGCAGTGCCATTTTTTTATGTCGATTGTTGCCGAGTCCTTTCAAACCTATCTGCGCCGCCGCCGTCGTCTTCTAGCCCGCCGTCTCAAGCGACAGCAGGGCTGGGTCGTGGTTTTGGCTCTGCTGGCTTTGTACTTGCTCAGTTGGGATGCGCTGGGCGAAGATGGGTCACTATCGCACCTGTGGAGGGGACAACCCCTGTGGCTGGTGTTGATCCCGCTGTTGGGGGGAGGGCTGTACAGCTTGGGCGCCGGGGTGATCTGGATGCTGCGCCAGCGCTGGTCTGCCCAGCTGTTGGCCGAGATGATCAGCTTGCCCCATTTGACTTTGGCTGCCCTGATCTGGCTGGGGTTAGCCGTTTGGGGAGAGCACCTTTCGCCTTTCCTGTTGCGACAAAAAAACCAATTGTTGGCGGGCCTGTTGATCAGTTGGCTGTTGGCCCAGGGGTGGAGTTTTTTCCAGACAGGTTGGGTAGTAGAGGCTGGGCAACTGTGGGCCGACTATCTGCAGGAGCTGCGCGGTTCTGTATTACAGCCCTGCTACCAGCGCCTGGAAACCTGTCGTCTTTCGCTCCATCTTTACCACGCCATTTGGCAAGACCTGCAACTGGAAGAACTGGAGGCCCAGCACCTGATTCAACTGTTGTCTGAGTCGTTGCTGCCGCTGACCCTGCCGCTCAAGGTCTATGCTCAGCGGGTTCACCATTGCTGTCAGCAGTTGGCAGCCCTGCTGGCGCAAATGCAGGAGCGGGTAGAGCGGTTGGAGCAGGTGCTTTTGAATGTAGAGCTGGAGTTGGCCTCTCATCAGTTGCTTCAGGCTCAGCCGCAGCCGATTAACTTGCTGGCGGAAGATTGGGCCAGCTGTCAGGAGCTGGATTTGCAGGAGTTGGTTTGCTTAAACCAAGAGCTGCTGGGCACCGACCGTTCTTTGCAGGGCTTGACCCAAGAGCTGAAAGGCTGGGCCGACAGAGCCATCCCCGCTGGATTGAAACTGGGATCCCTGGGATGAAGAAGGCTGACGCTTCTTCCTCTGAGCCTCCAGAGCTCAAGGCCCTGTGGGAAAGCTGGCTGGCGGATCTGGGTTGGCAGCCTTCTGAACAGCAGCAGCAACAACTGCAACAGCTCTATCCGCTGGTGATGGCCGGAAACCGAACCCAGAACCTGACCCGCATCACCGATCCCATCGACTTTTGGGAGAAACACCTGTGGGATTCGCTGCGGGGCCTACGCCTGCTGGGATCCTGGGAGGCAATCCAAGCTCAGCCCTGGCGGGGGATCGACATCGGCACCGGGGCAGGGTTTCCAGGGATCCCGGCCCAAATTGCCCTGCCCCAAACCCGCTTTACCCTGCTGGACAGCACCCAACGCAAGATTGCCTTTGTACAGGACACCTTGCAAAGGCTCTCCCTCACCCAAGCGCGGGCAGTGGCTCAGCGGGCCGAAATCTGGGGACAAATCCGGCAGGAACGGGGCAGCTATGATGTCGCTCTGGCCAGGGCTTTGGCCTCGGCGGAGATCTGCGCCGAGTATTGTCTGCCACTGCTCAAAGTAGGGGGGCGTGCCATTCTCTATCGTGGCCATTGGACGGAGGCAGAAGCCCAAACGCTGGAGCGGGCCCTCAAGATCCTGGGTGGAAAACTGATCCATGTAGAAGCCTTCACCACACCCCGCAGCCGTGGGGTGCGCCACTGCCTACTGCTGGAGAAAGTAGCCCCCACGCCGCCTCCTTATCCCCGCTCTCCCGGCACTCCCAAACGCCAACCCTTGGGCCAAAGCAATCGCCCATGAAGGTTAGGATCCTGAGTTTCCATCTTGCTACAAAAGTTCTCCCAATTCTCGGACAAAAAGCTGCAAGGATAGCTTTGCAAATGCCATTGGGAAGACTAAGATGTGGTTGGCATGAGGTTCGGATTGAGCGAATGGTTTAACCAGGTGAGCCTCCGAACTGAACGCTAAAGGGTAAGGTTCGGAGTTTGCTACACCATGACCATTTTTGTAGGTAACTTGTCCTTCAAGGCCAGCGAAGAAGACCTGCGACTTGTGTTCGCCGAATACGGCACTGTTAAGCAAATTAAGCTGCCGGTGGATCGGGAGACTGGCCGTAAACGGGGCTTTGCCTTTGTGGAGCTGGAAAACGAAGCCGATGAGCAAAAGGCCATCGACGAGCTGGACGGTGCTACTTGGATGGGCCGGGATCTGAGGGTCAACAAGGCGTTGCCTCGGCAGGCCGGTGCAGGCGGCAGTCGGGATGGCCGCTCTTCCCGCTTCTGAGTTGACTACCTACCGCTTTCTACCCTCTCTCAGATGAGGTTCGAACCAGGGATCCCGACCTGCGATCCCTGGTTTCTAGCGCGTTCCTGAGAACACTCTGCCCAGAAAGGCCAGGCTAAACCAGGCGGAGGCCACCAGGACGATGGCCGGGCCGGAGGCCACATTGAGGTAGTAGCTGGCGTACATCCCCAGCAGGCTGGCGCTCACCCCAAATAGGGATCCCAGCAGCATCACCTGGTGCAATCGAGGCACCACCAGATAGGCGGTTGCCGCTGGCGTGATCAGCATGGCCAACACCAAGAGCACGCCCACTGCCTTCATGCTGGCCACCAACGTCAGGGAGGTGAGCACCATCAGCCCCCACCCCAGCCGCTCGGTGGGCAGGCCGGCTGCTTTGGCCCCCAAGGGATCGAAGCTGTAAAAGGTCAATTCCTTGAAGAAGAGGGCCACTAACCCCAACACCAAAAGGGTGATGCCCACCACTGTCAGCACATCGACAGCATTCACCCCCAGGAGGTTGCCGAAGAGGAAGTGGTTGAGATCGATGCGAGCCCGCCGTTGGATCAAAGTGATCAACAGGATCCCCAAGGCAAAAAAGGCCGAAAAGACGATCCCCATGGCTGCATCCGGCTTGAGGGGGCTGGCGGAGCGGATCCATTGAATTAAGAGGGCGCTGAGGAGACCGGCCACAAAGGCTCCCACAAACAGGTTGAGGCCCAGCATGTAGGCAATGGCCAGGCCCGGCAGCAGCGAATGGCTGATGGCATCCCCCAGGAGGGCCAAGCTTTGCACCAGCAGATAGCTGCCCACCACGGCACAGAGAATGCCGACGGCCACCGCCACCAGCAGAGCCCGTTGCATGAAGGCAAAACTCAAGGGATCCGCCAGGCTGTGCCAGAGCCATTCCATAACGTTGTTGACCTCAAACTCTCCCTAGGCAGCTGAGTCCAGCAGCAGGGCTCGGCCATAGGCCCGCTGCAACACCGCTGGCTGCAACACCTCCCGCGGGGATCCCTGGGCAATTAAGACACGGTTGAGGAGGAGCACTTCGTCGAAGTAGGCCCGGGCCTGCCCCAAATCGTGGTGCACCACCATCACGATGTGGCCGGCATCTGCCAGCTCCCGCAACACCTGGAACAAAATAGCTTCGCTGGGCTGGTCGATCCCGGCAAAGGGTTCGTCAAGGGCGTAGATCTCCGCTTCTTGCGCCAAGGCCCGCGCCAGGAACACCCGCTGCTGTTGTCCCCCCGACAGCTTTCCAATGGGGCGATCCCGGTAGGCCCCCATCCCCACCCGCTCCAGGGCTTGAGCAGCCCGCTGCTGCCCCTTTTTCCCGATGCGGCGAAACCAGCCAGCAGCTCTCACCTGCCCCATCAACACCACATCCCACACCGTGGCGGGAAACGTCCAGTCGATGGCCGAGCGCTGGGGTACATAGGCCACTTGCTCTCCCCGCAGCGCTTGTCCGCCGTAGCGCACTTCCCCCCGTTCCAGCGGCACCAACCCCAACAGCCCCTTGAGAAAGGTGCTTTTGCCGGCCCCGTTGGGCCCGAGGATGCCCGTGACGCGGCCCGGCGCGATTTCAGCTTGGATCCCTTGCAGCACCTGCAGGCTGCCGTAACGCACCGTCAGATCCCGCACCACCAGGGATCCCCTGGCCGGACCAAGAGGGAGAGGAGGAAGTTGCTTTTTCATTTTGTTTTCATTTTCGGTAAGTCCAGTGTACCCTAAAGGGACATCTAAACCATGAAACGATGATCAAAAGTCTTGTCTTCCTTTGGGGGCGGCGCCGTTGGGTAGCAGCCTTCGGCTTGGCAATAGGACTCTGTCTCGCTGACGGGAACGGCAGTTTTCTGGCCTTGGCCGGTTCGGGTTGGGCGCGTCCCCGCGTTGTGGCTACCACTACGTTGATCGCCGATTGGGTAGAGCAGGTGGGCCAAGATCGCATCCAGCTCACCAGCCTGCTGCAGCCGGGAATGGATCCCCATGTCTACGAGCCAACGCCGGCGGATGGGGTGGCCCTAGAGCAGGCAGACTTGGTGTTCTGGAATGGCTACAACCTGGAGCCGGGGTTGATGCGCCTCATCGAGGCCACAGCCCAACAGGCGCGGCGGGTTGCCTTGGCCGAGATCCTCGATCCCATCGTCACCAATGAGGAGGATGGGATCCCCACTCCCGACCCCCACGTGTGGGGCAATGTGGAAAACGTCATCCGCATGGTGGAGCGCATCGCCCAAGAGCTGGCGGAACAGGTGCCTGGCGAGGCGACCTTCTTCCAAACCAATGCTGCTGCCTATCGAGCAGAGCTGGAGGAGCTTCATGCCTGGATTGGGGAGCAAATTCAGACCATCCCCCCTCCCAACCGGGTTTTGGTGACCACTCACGATGCCTTTGCCTACTACACCCAAGCCTACGGCCTGAAAATGGGGGGATCCCTGCTGGGGATCAGCACCGAAGAACAGCCCAGCGCCCAGACTGTGGCCCGGTTGGTAGCCGAGATCCGCGCTCTGCGGGTGCCGGCTGTCTTTGCCGAGACCACCCTCAACCCGGCCCTGATCCAAACGGTGGCCGCTGAAGCGGGAGTCAAGGTAGCGGAACAGGAGCTGTACTCCGATTCTTTGGGGGAAGCAGGCAGCGGTGCTGAAACCTACATCGCCATGATGCGCCTCAACACCTGCACCATCGTGGCAGCCTTGGGCGGATCCCCTGACTGCTCTTGAGAAGCTGAGTCGAGGCAGGAGGTCTAAGTTTTGTATGATAGGGGCTCAGACCCTTGTTCTCTCACCTCTTCCATGCCTGCTGCCATCCATCGCCCGGCCCGCACCCTCTACTGTGGCGAAGTCCGCCCGGCCCACATTGGCCAGACCGTCACCCTCTACGGCTGGATCGACCGCCGCCGCGACCACGGGGGGGTGATCTTTCTGGATTTGCGGGATCGCTCTGGCATTGTGCAACTGGTGGCGGATCCGCAGAAAACTCCGCAGTCATATCCACTGGCGGGGGAAGTGCGCAACGAATATGTGGTGCGGGTAACGGGAACTGTCCAGCAACGGCCCCCCGACTCCTTCAACCCTCGCCTGGCCACCGGCGAGGTCGAGATCTACGCCGAACAGTTGGAAGTGCTCAGTCCAGTCGGCAAGCAGCTCCCCTTCAGCGTCTCGGGAGAAGAAGCAGAGGAAGTGCGAGAAGAGATCCGCCTGCGCTATCGCTACCTGGATTTGCGGCGGGAGCGCATGTCCCGTAACCTGCAACTGCGCCACCGGGTCATCCAGGCCATCCGCCGTTTCCTAGAAGACGAGGAGGGCTTTGTCGAGGTGGAGACTCCCATTCTCACCCGCTCCACCCCAGAAGGGGCCAGAGACTACCTGGTGCCCAGCCGCGTCAACCCCGGCGAGTGGTTTGCCCTGCCGCAGTCGCCCCAGCTCTTTAAGCAGTTGCTGATGGTGGCTGGCGTGGATCGCTACTACCAGATCGCCCGCTGCTTTCGGGATGAGGATCTGCGGGCGGATCGGCAGCCGGAGTTCACCCAGTTGGACATGGAGATGAGCTTCATGGATCAAGAAGGGATCCTGGAGCTCAACGAGCGACTGATCTGCCATATCTTCAAAACTGTCAAAGGGATCCACCTGCCCCGTCCCTTCCCGCGCCTGACCTATGCCGAGGCCATGGCCCGCTACGGCTCCGACAAGCCTGACACCCGCTTTGGGATGGAGTTGGTGGATGTTTCGGAGGTGTTTCAGGGATCCCGATTCAAAGTCTTCGCCAAAGTGCTGGCTGAGGGCGGTTTGATCAAAATCCTGCCAGTGCCCGGCGGCGATGAAAAGATCTCCAACACCCGCATCAAACCAGGCGGGGATCTGTTCAAGCTGGTCACCCAGTATGGGGCGGGCGGCTTGGCCTTTATCCGGGTGCGGCCCGACAGCCTCGATACCATCGGCGCCCTGAAAGAGAGCTTGAGCCCCGAGCAGGAGAAGCGGTTGCTGGATCTCACCCAGGCCAAGCCAGGGGATCTGTTGCTGTTTGGGGCAGGGCCGGCGGCAGTGGTGAACGAGTCTTTGGGCCGGCTGCGGCTGCACCTGGGCCAGGAGCTGGGTTTGATCCCAGAGAACGCCTTGAATCTCCTCTGGATCACCGACTTTCCCATGTTTGAGTTCAACGCCGAAGAAAATCGCCTGGAAGCCCTGCACCACCCCTTTACCGCCCCCCACCCCGACGACTTGGCCGACCTGAAAACGGCGCGGGCCCAGGCTTATGACCTGGTGTGGAACGGCGTGGAAGTAGGAGGGGGATCCCTGCGGATTTACCAGCGGGAAATTCAGGAGCAGGTTTTTCAAGCGATTGGCCTCACCCCCGAACAGGCGCGGGACAAGTTTGGCTTTTTGTTGGAAGCCTTTGAGTATGGCACCCCGCCCCACGGCGGCATTGCCTACGGCCTGGATCGGCTGGTGATGTTGCTGGCCGGGGAAGATTCCATCCGGGATGTCATCGCCTTTCCCAAAACCCAGCAGGCGCGATGTTTGCTCACCGGCGCTCCTTCCAGCGTTGAGGCGAAGCAGCTCAAGGAACTGCACGTTGCTTCCACCTATCAGCCCGGTTGAGGGAGGTATCTTCCAACGACCACGGGTGCTCGATGATTTCGGCACGGGTAACAGGGCTGCGGAGATCCAGCAGACAATATTCCTTTTCAACCAAAAGGACTTTCATTGTGGAAGCCGGGCCTTTTTAACGGGAGTTCAGGAGTGCCTGGGATCCCTTCTCCCAGCTCCAGCCCCCACCTGTGGGAGGATAGAAAGGAATACACCCCTACTTTTTTTGCCATGCTACAGCTGACGGGAAAGAAAGCCTTGGTAACCGGCATTGCCAACGAGCGCTCCATTGCCTGGGGCATTGCTCAGCAACTGCACAAAGCGGGGGCCAGCTTAGGGGTTACCTATCTGCCGGACGAGCGGGATCGCTTCAAAACCAAAGTTCAGCAACTCACGGATCCCTTGCAGCCAGATTTTCTCCTCCCCTGCGACGTGCGAAGCGATCAGCAGATCAGCGATCTGTTTCAGGGGGTAACCGAAAAATGGGGTCAGGTCGATATTCTGGTTCACTGCCTGGCCTATGTCAAAAAAGAGGAGCTGAGCGGCAACTTCAGCGATATCTCGCGGGAGGGGTTTGCCCTGGCCATGGATGTGAGCACCTACTCCCTGATTGCCCTCTGCCGGGCTGCCAAGCCCCTACTGAGATCCGGCAGCAGTGTCCTCACCTTGACCTACTTGGGAGGAGTGCGAGTGGTGCCCAACTACAACATGGCTGCCGTCACCAAAGCGGGCCTGGAAACCTGTGTCCGCTACCTGGCTGCCGAGCTGGGCCCTGCCGGGATCCGGGTGAACGCCATTTCCGCCGGCCCAATCCGCACCTTGGCCTCATCGGCCATTTCCGATTTTCATGCCATGCTGCATGCTGTGGAGGAGAAAGCTCCCCTACGGCGCAATGTCACTCAAATAGAGGTGGGCAATGTGGCGGCTTTTCTGGCCAGCGACCTGGCCAGCGGCATTACCGGCCAGGTGATCTACGTGGATAGTGGGTATAGCATCCTGGGTTTTTAAGCGCTTTGGGATCCCTTGGGGATGGCTCCGGCATGAATCGCTTCTCACCCTTGCAGCGGTTGCTGCTCACCTGGATCTTGATCGTCATCAGCGGCTGGCTGGCCATACAGGTGGGTCGGCTGTTTGGGCATTTGCTCACCACCATCCTGACAGCGGCGGTGCTGGCCTTTTTGCTCAACTACCCGGTGCAGGTGCTGCGGCGCTATCGGGTCAGTCGAGGTTTGGCGGTCACCCTGGTTTTTGCCCTGTCGGTGGTGCTGCTGGTTTTGGTGGGGATTGCCGTGGTGCCGGTCTTGGCCAAGCAAGTGGTGCAGCTGGGGGCGCGGATCCCAGAGTGGGTGGACACCTTACAAAATTGGCTCGACCAGATTAGCCTTTGGGCCGCCGAGCGCAACATCAACCTTGGCCAGACGGAGCTGGTCAATACCCTTCTCAACCGCCTGCAGGCCAGCGCCGAGAAAATTGCCGGCCAATCCCTGGATCTCCTTCTGGGTACGTTCAACCAGGTGATCGACTTGGTGCTGGTGCTGGTGTTGGCCCTCTACATGCTGCTCTACGGGGGCCAGTTCTGGCAGGGGTTGCTCAGCCTCTTCCCCAAACCTTGGGGGCCGCGCATTGGCGAAGCCCTAGCCCTCAGCTTTCAGAACTTCCTCATCAGCCAGTTGGTGTTGGGGTTCATCATGGCCCTGATGCTGGTGCCGGTTTTTGGGTTTTTGCGGGTACCTTTCGGGCTCCTGTTTGGCCTGCTGATCGGCCTGCTGGAGGTCATCCCCCTGGTGGGGGGGGTGATTGGCATTGGGGCGGCGGCGGTGTTGCTGGCCTTTCAGGACATTTGGCTCAGCCTTAAAGTGGTGCTGGTTTCCCTGATCGTGCAGCAGGTGAAGGATCGGGTGATTGCCCCGCGCCTGATGGGGGAGTTGATCGGATTGAACCCGGTGTGGATTTTGATCGCCCTTCTGGTGGGGGCGCAATTGGGGGGCATCCTGGGCGTGATCGTCGCCATTCCCCTCAGCAGTGTGGTGAAAAGCCTTTACGAGATCGCCCGCTCTGCCGACCTGGCCGCCGAAGATGGGTTGGGTTCCGGTGTAAAAGGATCCCCGCAAGGGCTCCGTCCGAGTAGCGCCAACGGCGAACCCCGCCGGGATCCCACCCTGCCCAAGCCGGAGACCCAGCAGATCTAGCCACCCGAAAAAGGAAGAAGCTCTGCCCATGCGATTCAGGCGATCGCGTTAACCGGCAGGCAAACAGAGGCTCAATCCTGGTAAGCCCAGTTGCTGGGCTATCGATGGCCACCCTTGTCCTCAGGGAGAGGGGCTGGGGGTGAGGGCCTCATCCTAGCGAATCTTGCCCTCGATAAAAGGCACCTCCAGCACTTTTTCGTGGTGGATAGGGCCGTGGCCGAAGTAGCCTCCCTCCCCAAACAGTTCGCCGTGATCGGCTGTAACCGTGATGTAGGTGTTTTTGGGAACCAGGTCGAACAGCTGTTCAAAGATCCCATCCAGGTAGCGCACCGCCTGGATCTGTCGCTGCCGTAGCTCTTCCAACTGGGCCGAATCGAAAAAGGGGATCCCGTCCTCTTCTCCTTCATCCAGCCGCTTCAACACCCCATTCACCCCCGAGATGCGGGGCCACAAGCTGGGATCCTCATCGGGCAGCGCGTAGGGATAGTGAGTTTCGCCCACGTTTAACAGGTAAAAGCTGGGGCGATCCGGCTCGAAGCGCAACTGTTCCACCATGGCCGCCATATCGTTGTGCTGGGGCATGAGGCGGTAGGAATCGAAATCCCGATTCAGCAGCGTGCTGGGGTTGAGCACCGGCATGGAGACCATGGCGTGGGTGGTGTAGCCCAGTTGATGCTTCAGCAGCGTCGGCAAATAGAGATGAGGCAGCAGATGCTTGAACTCAATGGGTTGCCGGGTGCCGAGCCGCTCGTTGTAGCGCAGATAATCCTGCTTGTAGTGCTCGGACGCAAAAACGTGGATGGGGCTGGTGTGGGGCAGCAGGCCCATGAGCAGGTTGTAATGGGCAGGGGCCGTCCAGGAAGCGTAGCTCCAGCGCTTTTCCAGAGGGCCCAACTTCAGCAAGTGCTTGGGGTTGGCCGCCAGCAGGCTGTCGAAGCGGCAACTGTCTAGGACGATGAGCAGATAGTTGTTCTGTCCCCGCGGTTCAGGGCAGGGGTCGGGCTCAGACGCAGGAGCGGCAGACGATTTCCACCAGTTTAGGAATCCCATCCTTCCTCCTCCTCGTCGGCGTAGGGCCGCTGGACAATCCGCCAGTTGGGAGCTGCTGCCGCATCGTCGTCCTCAGGAGCGGGATCGCGAATGCGTTCCGGCGGGATATTGGAATAGGAATAGCGGCCTGCTTGGGGATCCGGCTCGTACTCCGGCAGATCTTGGGGCAAATAGTGGTCGGGGGGAATCAGCTGGGCTTCCAAAAAGCGAACTCGGTCGCTCAACTGAGTTAACTTACGGATTGCCTGTCGCTGGAACACCCGGTCGTGCAATCGCCAGGAGCCTACATACAAAAATCCCAGCCCCATCCCTGCCCCATAAGAGGCCAATAGCACCAACGATAGAGGAAGCGGGGATCCCGATTGCCCACCCACCACAACCCTTGCCGGGGATCCCCAGTTTTGGATGAGGAGAACGAGCAGGCTCAAGATCCACAAGCCCAGGAGTATGAAGCGAAGGTTTCTGATCGCGTTAGCGGGACGAAATTCTTGCATGGCCTCAACCCTACCCTTTATTAGGCTACCATTCTTCCCTTTCTCCACTGGCCTGGCAGCAAAGACGCTGGAAGCTCAAGCGGAGTTGTTCTCAACAGCCATTAGCCCTCTCCCTAAGGCGCGCTTCAGCTTACTAGCGCAGGAGCCCCGCACTGTACCCGTAGGGTCAGTGTCGGGAGGAATGCGCTTTGATGAAGTACAATGAACTTATGAGCCAAGTCCTGACCATCTCCTGCAAGCTCAAGGTGTCCCAGTCGCAAGCCGCTAAATTGGACGCGACGATGGAGGCTTTTGGCCAAGCCTTGAACTGGGTCAACCAGAACACGCCGGAGAAGATCGTCAACGCGGTCAAACTGCAATCCCTTTGCTACTACGAGATTCGAGCCCGGTTCGGCTTGTCCAGTAACTTGGCTCAACAGGTGTGCAGACGGGTGGCAGGCGCTCGCAAAGTGGCGAGACAGCGCAACCGTCCAGTTAAAGAGTTCAAGCGTAGGTTCGCTACCTACGACGCTCGTATCTTCTCGTTCCGCGAGAAAGACTGGACGGTGTCGCTGACCACGGTGGAAGGGCGAGAGCGCTTTGGACTGGCCATTGGCAACTACCAGTGTGGGATGCTGGCTGGCTCCAACCCAAAAGCCGCCACGCTGGTCAAGCGGAAAGACGGCTCCTACTACATCCAGATTTGCGTAGAGAAAAAACCACCCAAGCAACAAGATACCGACAAGGTGATCGGCGTGGACTTGGGGAGGACAGATATTGCCCATACGTCAGAGGGGGACAACTGGAATGGACAGCAGTTGAACAGAGTCCGAGACCACTACTCCCGGTTGAGGGCGGCACTCCAACGCAAAGCCAGTAAGGGCACACGCAGTTCGCGGCGCAGATGCAGAGAACTGTTGCAACGGCTGTCTGGCAAGGAAAGACGCTTTCAAGTGTGGGTCAATCATCGCATCTCTAAAGCTATTGTCTCTAGGGCAAAAGCTACCAACAGCGCTATTGCTCTGGAAGACCTGACAGGGATCCGGGAAAGGGTCAATCAACAGCCACGCAGCAAAACCGAAAGGCGCAGGGCCAACAGTTGGGCGTTCTACCAACTACGTCAGTTTCTGGAATACAAGGCGAGGGTTGCAGGGGTTTCTCTGATTCTTGTGCCGCCCGCCTACACGTCGCAGACCTGCCACAAGTGTTTGCATATCCATCCCGATCCTGCGCAATCCTACCGCAGTGGCAAGTCGTTCAAGTGTGGGCACTGTGGATGGGAAGGGGATGCGGATTTGAATGGTGCGAATGTGATTGCGCTCTTGGGGGCTGCTGTAAACCAGCCTAGAGGTTCGGGCTTGTTTTGTTCTCTGGTAGAGCAGAGCAGGCCCAGGGCTACTGAAAGCCCGCTCCGTACCGCTTAGCGGTCGGAGTCGGGTAGTTTACGGAGACCCCGGGGCGGAAAAAGTCGTTTCTAGCCGCCTGTATCTCTCCTCCAGGAGAAGGACTTGGACTGTTGAAGCTCGCTGCAGGAGCAGGTTTGCGGGTATGGGCGGTACAAGATTCGAACTTGTGACCCCTTCCGTGTGAAGGAAGTGCGCTACCACTGTGCTAACCGCCCGCAGATACCACTCTAGCAGCTATCGACTAGAGCAGGATCTCTATATTACCACGTCAGCGATTGAGCCAGAGGATTCGGATCGGCATGGGAGATGGCTAGAGATAGCCGGGATCCGGCCTGAGGGCTACAGTAAGGGTCAGGGAGCTGTGGGGTGCTATGGCCTACTCACCGACCGAAGAGGCAATTGCTCTGCTCATTGATTTGGCAGAACGAGGCGAGATCGATCCCTGGGATGTGCAGGTCATCGAGGTTATCGATCGCTTTCTGGCCCGTATGGCTCCCACCGGCAGCAGCCATGACCTGTCTGAGTCGGGACAAGCCCTGCTCCACGCTGCCATGTTGGTCTATCTTAAGGCGATGGCTTTGGCAGAACCAGAAGCAGAAGAAAGTGAGCCCAGCCCGGTGGAGGTAGAAGTGGATCCCTGGCCAAGCTGGTCTTTGGCGCACTTGGATCGCGTGTTGCAACCCAGGGCAGCACCCCGTCTTCAACGTACCCGGCCCATCACCCTCAAAGAACTCATCGCCCACCTGCAAGAGCTGGAAACCCTGCTGGAACACCAGCCCGAAGCTGCCCCAAAGCCGCTGGCCCAACGGATTTCTCGCCAGCAAGCGCTGTCGGCCATCACTCAGCTAGCCCACCCAGAAAACCTTTTGGAAACCACCGCCGAGCTAGAATCTCTGCTGGCTCAGCTTTGGCAGCAGGGTCTGACCCAGATCAGCTTTGTCGATCTCCAGCAACACTTTTGCCAAAAAAGCTATCAAAACGGCAGCAGCGGGACCATTCACCCCATTCAAGTCTTCTGGTCATTGCTGCTAATGGCTGCCCGCTCTCAGGTGGAGCTGTGCCAAGAGGAGTTCTACGGCCCACTGACCATCCGACCCTGCACAACTGAGAGCCTGGCAAAGTAGATCCCGCCCTTGGGATCCCCTTTATCTGCCAAGGTGAACTCTAGAGAACTTTTCTGGCCGTGGCCGGGCCATCCACCTCTAGGCTTCTGAGCTGGCGTCTGAACCTGAGGATGTCAAGCGCTCTTCTGCGCCGCTCTGGCAAACGGAGAACTCAATCCGTGCCTTCAGCATCGTGCCGGGCACGATCCGCCCGTTTGAGATCTTCCCCACTGGAGCGCACCGGCAGCTCGGCAGGAGCCTCCCGATCCAGGTAGTAATCCTCCACGAGGCGCTCGCTGCTGGGATGATCTTCTCCTTCGGTAGGCAACAGTGGCGGATGCAGCAATTCAGCCGGAGGGCAGTCTTCTGAGGTGAGCAAATCTGACGTGCTGAGCATCCCCTTGGGAATGGTGGAAAGGCGCTGAGCAACAGCTCCAATGCTTTCCAGGCGAATCATCTCCTCCCAGGAGCAGATCTCCTCCTCATCTTCTGTCTCGTAGCGAACTAGGATGGTGTCCCCTTCGATATCGAGGATCTTGGCCCGTTCCAGCCAGCGTCCCTGATCCCGCAGATAGATCCACACATCCTTGCCTTCGCGGCTGAGTTGATAGATCCTACGATGAAGCACGGTCCCCTCCTGAAGTGAAAGATCCGAGTGAGTTGTGGGGGCTACCCAGCTCATCCCTCCATCTTAGCGGCTGGACACCGAGGCTGTATGCCTTTCCCGAGGCCAGACAGAGTCTCTTTAGGTTGGGTCGGTTTCGGCCAGAGAGACCCCTTCCATCGCCAAGGCTGTCTCCGCTTCTTCTGCCTGCACATCCCGCAGAAAGGATTCCAGAGAGGCATGGGCTTCCGCCTCAAGTTCTGCTCCGCCAAGGGTTATGCTCTCTTCCGGCAGCCAGCCCAAAAACGGCAGGGGCAAGAGGGTAGAAAGGTTGGTCAGGATCAGCAGCAGCCCCAGCCGGCTGAAATCGGTCTCCGTTACCCCCAGCCCATGCATCAGCAGGGATCCCAGCTCTTGGGAGAGAAACCCCGCCAAATTAAAGGCCGACATCAGCAGGGCAAAGAGGGTGGCCTCGATCCCAGGGGGGCAGAGGCGGGCGGCCAAGACCAACACCGGCATAAAGGCAATCTGTCCTGCCACCGTCAGCACCAGGCTGTCCCCCAAGCTAAACCAATGATCGTCGATGCCCCAATCCCGGTTGAGGTGATAGACCAAGATAAGGCTGGTCAGGCCCAACCCTGCCGAGATCACCGTCATCCAGCCGAACAGGGGCCGCAGTGGGATCCGCCGCAGATACACCTGGAAGATCCCTACCCCCAGCAAACTGGCGATGCTGGTTACCAAGCGCACCTGACCCAAAAATTCCGGCCCAAAGCCGAGATCGTTGGTGACAAAGTAAAAAAGAGCCGCATCGGCGCTGGGAGTGGCCTGCCAAACGAACACAAACAGCACCGGCAGCAAAATGCTGGGTTGCCGCAGCGCCCGCCACACCTGCCCCACCTGTTGTTGCAAGGGATCCCAGCCCTGAGACAACACCACCGGTTGATCGGCAATAACCCAAGCTGCCAGAGCGATGAACAACGGCAACAAGGCTGTCAGGCCAAACACCACCTGCGGCGGATAATGGGCCAAGAGCGCTCCTCCCAAATAGGCGGTGAGCAGGGATCCCAAGGCCGTTGCTCCCCAAGTTAAAGATTGCAGCGTGCCCGTCCCCGCCCAGTCACTGCCGTGTACCCGCTCCACCACCAGCGAATCTACGATTACATCCCCTACCGCCACCGCCAGGGATCCCAAAACCATCCACAGGGTGGCCAGACCAGCCGTCGGTGCCCACAGGGCCATCCCCAGCCAAGCCCCACACCCCAGAAGCCCCGACAACAAGAGGTAGGGACGACGCCGATAGCCCGCCACCGGTACGGTATCCGACAGCAGGCCGTAGAGGGGCTTGAGGATCCAGGGGCTCATGGCAACGCCCATCAACGCCGCCACCTGAGACGGGCTGAGGCCCAAGCTATCCTTCAGGTAAAAGCTGGTGGCCAGCCGTGCCAGCCCCACCGCCCCCTGCACAAAGTACACCAAGAGGATTCCGAACAATTCCGGCGTCCAGTGGATATCCCGCAGCGGGGTCAGGGTGGATTGGTGCAGCCGTTGCAGCAGAGGATGAATCATGAGCGGTCGCAGTGTAGCGAGATGTTAGTTGGTGCGGTGTTGCCTTGGCAACAGCAAAACCATAAGAATCTTAACAGTCTCTTCACCTTAACCTGTCCAACTGGCTTCCGGCTCCGACCTCCTTGGACGGGTTGCGCTTCCCAGCGCTCTTTCTGCTCAACCCAGCCGAGCTACAAAAAAATAATGAGGTCGAAAGGTAAACTACCCGGCTCCGACCGCTAAGCGGTACGGAGCGGGCTTTCAGTAGCCCTGGGCCTGCTCTGCTCTACCAGAGAACAAAACAAGCCCGAACCTCTAGGCTGGTTTACGGCAGCCCCCAAGAGCGCAATTACGTTTGCACCATTCAAGTCCGCATCTCCTTCCCATCCACAGTGCCCACACTTGAACGACTTACCACTGCGATAGGATTGCGCAGGGTCGGGATGAATGTGCAAACACCGGTGGCAGGTCTGCGACGTGTAGGCAGGCGGCACAAGAATCAGAGAAACCCCTGCAACCCTCGCCTTGTATTCCAGAAATTGACGTAGTTGGTAGAACGCCCAACTGTTGGCCCTGCGCCTTTCGGTTTTGCTGCGGGGTTGTTGATTGACCCTTTCCCGGATCCCTGTCAAGTCTTCCAGGGCAATAGCGCTATTTGTCGCCTTTGCCCTAGAGACAATAGCTTTGGAGATGCGATGATTGACCCACGCCTGAAAGCGCCTCTCCTTGCCAGACAGCCGTTGCAACAGTTCTCTGCATCTGCGCCGCGAACTGCGTGTGCCCTTACTGGCTTTGCGTTGGAGTACCGCCCTCAACCGGGAGTAGTGGTCTCGGACTCTGTTCAACTGCTGTCCATTCCAATTGTCCCCCTCTGACGTATGGGCAATATCCGTCCTCCCAAAGTCCACCCCGATCACCTTGTCGGTATCTTGTTGCTTGGGTGGCTTTTCCTCTACGCAAATCTGGATGTAGTAGGAGCCATCTTTGCGCTTGACCAGGGTGGCAGCTTTTGGGTTGGAACCAGCCAGCATCCCACGCTGGTAGTTGCCAATGGCTAGCTCAAAGCGTTCTCTCCCTTCCACCGTGGTGAGCGACACCGTCCAGTCTTTTTGACGGAACGAAAAGATACGGGCGTCGTAGGTAACAAAGCCGCTCTTAAACTCCTTGACGGGACGCTTTTTCTGCTTAGCCACTTTGCGGGAACCCGCTACCCGTCTGCACACCTGTTGAGCCAAGTTACTGGACAAGCCGAACCGGGCTCGAATCTCGTAGTAGCAAAGGGATTGCAGTTTGACCGCGTTGACGATCTTCTCCGGCGTGTTCTGGTTGACCCAGTTCAGTGCCTGCACAAAGGCATCCATCGTCGCGTCCAATTTAGCGGCTTGCGACTGGGACACCTTGAGCTTGCAGGAGATGGTCAGGACTTGGCTCATAAGTTCATTGTACTTCATCAAAGCGCATTCCTCCCGGCAGTGACCCTACGGGCACAGTGCGGGGCTCCTGCGATTTCTAGCTGATCCCCGGGTGCTATGCCATCCAGCCAAGGGCGGGGATCCCAAGAAGTCCAGCATGCTTTCGTCCCATGTTGACCGGCCCAACCCCACCTCGGCGGCACCTGAACCCGCAACTGCAGCAGCAGGCAGGGCAGTAGAGACGGGAGACAAAGGCATTCCGAAGCTATGATGAACAGGGATGGCTCTGAGTTTCTACCTACATCTTTAACTGGGTCTGTTTTCAGGCTGTGCTGACTGCTTCTCCTGCCGGTTCTGCGGCTGAGGCCATTGCTCCTTTTGCTCCCCAAGTCTGGAGCTGGCGCGGACATGCCATTCGCTACGTGGTGCAGGGATCCGGATCCCCGCTGGTCTTGGTGCATGGATTTGGGGCTTCCATCGGCCATTGGCGGCACAACATCCCCGTGCTGGCTGCGGCAGGATACCGGGTCTATGCCCTGGATTTGCTCGGGTTTGGCGGCTCGGCCAAGCCTGCTCTCCCCTACACCTTGGATCTGTGGGCGGAGTTGCTGGTGGATTTTTGGCAGCAGCACATTCAGCAGCCTGCTGTGTTTATCGGCAATTCCATTGGTGCCTTGCTCAGCTTGATCATGGCCGCCCGGCATCCCCAGTTAACGGCAGGAGCAGTGTTGCTCAACTGCGCCGGGGGGTTGAACCATCGCTCCCATGAGCTCAGCCCGATTTTCCGCCTTTTCATGAGTGTTTTCACCGCTCTGGCGGCTTCTCCGGTGACGGGGCCATTTTTGTTCGATCGGGTGCGGCAGCGGCAGCGTATTCGCGCAACTCTCAAGCAGGTGTACCGCAACCCCGCCGCCATTACGGATGAGCTGGTGGAGATTCTCTATGCCCCTTCCTGTGATGTGGGCGCTCAGCAGGTGTTTGCCTCGATTCTCACCGCTCCCCCTGGCCCAACTCCTGAAGCCCTATTGCCTCAGGTGCGCTGCCCGCTGTTGGTGCTCTGGGGAGAGGGGGATCCCTGGACACCCATTCAACGGGGTCGCGGCTTTCAAAACCATGTGCAAGGGATCGACTACCAGTTCTTGCCCATCCCCGATACAGGCCATTGCCCCCACGACGAGCGCCCAGAGGTGGTCAACCCTCTGATTTTGAGCTGGCTGCCCAGAGCCTTTGCGGCAGTCTAGCCTTTTTTAGAGGTTCCTTTGCCGGAGAGGCCCAACCAACCTCGGATTTTGGCCATCCAGACTTGAAGGGGCGAGGGCTGGGGGCGGATCGCCACCTGGATCGGCTCGTCTTGGAAGTCCTTGTCCTTAAGGCGAAACCCAAACTCCAGGTCATCTTTCACCTTGCCGAGACGGGGAAACAGCCTGACGGCTGCTTTTTTGAGTTCTTCCTCGTTTTGGAAAATGGCCTGGTGAATGGCGCTGGAACGCCCCACTGCCAGGGATCCCACCGGCAGCCAAGGATTGGGCTGGCCAGGCGCGGGCTGGCGACGGCGGGCAAAGATGTTGAACTCCGGCATCCCCTTGGCTTTCAGCTCGTCGTACCGTTGGGCGGCTTCCTTACGCTTGGCAGTGTTGGAGCTGGCCGGTTTTTTCTCAGGCTTGGATTTGCGAAAACCCTTAGACTGACTCATACTTGGGCTGACGAGAGGGGGGATTTTTTGCAGCTTAGCGCAGATTGGATCCCCTTCTCTGCTGGGGATCCCTTGTCCTCATTGTCCGTAGCCGGCGTGCTATACTTGTTGAGCTTCGGCGGGCGGTTAAAGGGGCCTGTCAGTCGGGATGTAGCGCAGCTTGGTAGCGCACTTCGTTCGGGACGAAGGGGTCGCAGGTTCGAATCCTGTCATCCCGATGGCTTTAAAGTTCACTGAGCTCTCAACTTAATCTTGGGGGTTTAATTTTGGGGGTGTAGGTGACGCAGCCAGGCATTGACGTTGACCCGAATTCGCTGCCCAACCTGTAAGAGGCGGTGCAGGTTTTCGGCAGAAATGTCTCGGCAGTCTTCTTGGGGCCAAGCTGGGCAACGCGGGCCAATTTGACGCTCCAGCGCTGTCAGATAGAGCTCTTGCAGGCGATCCAAGTTGATGGGCAGGCGCAGGTCTGCAGCCAATTGCAGCCATTCTTCCAGGTTGTAGAGCTGTTCGCCGAAGGTCTCCGGCTCAAAAGCGTGGGCAAGGTGCCACATCCCCCGCTGCAGGAGCCGATCCAGAACCCGGGCTGCCTCTTCCCGCCGCAACTGACACCCCAACTGCTCGGCCTCGCGCACAATTGCCCGCAATTCCAGCAGGTGATCCCGCTTGCCCTCTTCCATTTCCATCGCCCGCAAACTGGTCAACAGGCGTTGGTTGAGGGTGATCTGAGCGGCAGCCAACAACTCTTCCGGGATCGGCAGGCCGTCGGCCCGAAAGGCCATCAAGACCCCGTAATTGTCCAGGTAGGTTTGGCGGTAGAGCTGGGCCAGGCGGTCTAGGGTATCTTGAGTGAGCCAGCGCATCATCTGCTGCCGGTCTTCGTCGTTCAGGGCGTTCAGGTCGAAGGTTTCCGGCCCAAACAGATCTTGCAGGATCAGGATCATCTGGATCCGACTGTGGGATCCGGCCAGCAGCCGCGCTTTTATCTGCTCGTAGATGCGCCGCCCAGCAAACGGCTTGACGCCACATTGAAAGTCCCAGCCGCCGAGGTGGAGCACGGCGTAGATTAGATCGTGCTCTTCGCGGGTGGTGGGAAAAGTGAGCTTCACCCGCCCGATAGCCAGTGTCGACCCGCCTATCGTCAGGCGCTCTTGATCCACTTGATCCAGCACATATCCTTGGGAACGGGGGATCCCGTTAAACAGGGAAAACATGGCGTGCTGAGCCACCAGCCGTTGCGGGCTGATCAAGCTGGGGCGCACCAAGGCGCAATAGACCCCCTTGCCGTCTCTGTAGAGGTCGAGGTTGCTGGGGGCCTTGCTCAGGCGCTGCAAAAACTCCTCTTCCAGGTTTACATCCGCCACTGCTGCCGCCAACTGGATAGCCCGTGCCGCGTAACGCAGGATCTGCACCCCTTCAGGACGGGATAGCTCCTCGAAAAACCAGCCACAACTGGTGAACATCAACTGGCTGTAGCGCTGCATCTCCAACAGGCGCAGCACTTGCACCCGATCTTCGGCGGTGAGGCGGTGGCTTTGGTGCTCCTGCAAAAAGGCATCACAGCGCTCCCGATCCAAAATCACCTCGATGTGACGATCCCGCGCCAGCCAGGGATCCCGCAGGTAGGCTCTGGCCTCCGTCTCGTAGATCTCGGCCAGCTGATCCCGCAGCCAGTTGAGGGCCTCCCGCAGCGGTTGCCGCCAGCGTTGGTGCCACCCTCCCACCGCTCCGCAGCCACAGTCTCGCGACCACCGTCCTACCCCGTGGGCGCAGCTCCAGGCGGTGACCGGTTTCAGTTGCACCTCCCAAGTGGGGGGATGTTGGCTGAGAAAATGGCTGTAATTGCCCACCTGCCAGCCCCGGCGGGGAAATTCCTCGCAAAAGGCATAGGCCAGTGTGCGTTCTACACCCCGCTTGTGGTGGCCAAAAGTCTCGCCATCGGTGGCACAGTTGACCAGATAGGCTTCCCCCTCTTTGTCCGAGCGCAGAGCGGAACGGATCCGCTCCGCCAGCGAATAAGTACTGTAAACGATATCCCCAAAGCCCAAGTCACGGGAAATGGGGCCATCGAAAAAGAAAATATCCAAGTACCCCTCCCGATCGGGGGTAAAGCAGCGGTAGGGCCGGCGGGGATCGATCTGGCCTTGGCTAACGTCGATCCACTCCGTTTGTCCCAAGGGGCGAATGCGCTGCGCTTGGCTGGGGGCCAAAATGACGAAGCGGATCCCACATTCGACCAAGGCCGTGACCGTTGCTGCATCAATGGCGGTTTCGGCCAGCCACATCCCCTGGGGATGGCGCCCAAAGCGGTGTTGAAAATCGGCAATTCCCCAGCGGATCTGGGTGTACTTGTCTCGCTCGTTGGCCAGGGGCAGGATGACGTGGTTGTAGACTTGGGCGATGGCATTGCCATGACCCTCCAGCCGCTCAGCGCTGAGGCGGTCGCCGGCCAAAATGCGTTGGTAAACTTCAATGTCATGCTCCTCTAACCAAGAGAGGAGAGTGGGGCCGAAGTTAAAACTCAGGAATTCATAGTTGTTGACAATGCGCACCACCCGTCCTTGGTCGTCCAGAACGCGGGCAAAGGCGTTGGGGCGGTAACATTCCGCCCAAATGCGCTCGTTCCAGTCGTGAAAGGGGCTGGCGCTCGGCTGTCGCTGAATGCGGTTGAGGCAGGGATCCTCTCGGGGCGGCTGATAGAAATGGCCGTGCAACACCACGTACGGCCGCGCAGAGGAAAGCTCAGCAGCACCTGCCGGAGAAGGAGCCGCTTGCATCGGCGGGTCGGAGACCAAATCGCTGTGCCCTGACTGTGCCGCTGGCCTATCGGAATTTTTGGAGCCACTCGGCATCATGAGATTACACTCCTTTTAGAGGCCTCCAACTGGGTTACAGGGGAAGGCAATGTTAACTTAAGTTCATATCCATACGTTACAGCGATCCCCGATCTGCAACGGTGAATGTAAAAGATTCAGTTGGAAATTTGACAGGGAACAAACATCGGTCAGTAATCTTTGCGTTTTCCTCACAACAGAAGGGATCCCGGGACTTAGCGGGTGGGGGCCGATCTGCCGGTGGCCATTTCCCACGCCGAACAACCCGTTTGAGGTCAGGCCCTCATTGGAATCCCGGTGGATCCCCAGCTCGAACTCACATTCCGGTCCAGTGCCACCAGGCCCAGCCCAGCCCCACCAGCAGCGCCGTTATCCCATAGAGGGATCCCACCACCTGCACCTCCGACCAGCCCCCCAGCTCCAGATGGTGGTGCAAGGGCGACATGCGCAACAGCCGTCTGCCTGTGCCGGTTTTGCGTTTGGTGTATTGGAAGTAGCCCACCTGCAGCATCACCGACAGCGCCTCTGCCACCAGCACTCCCCCCATCAGGGCCAAGGCCCAGAGCTGATCCCCCAGCAGCGCCAACCCGGCCAGAGCGCCCCCCAACCCCAGGGATCCGGTATCGCCCATGAACAGCCGCGCCCGGTGGTGGTTGTGAACCAGGAACCCCAAGCAGGCACCGCTCAGGGTGAAAGCCAACACCGATAGCTCTGGATCCCTGTGAAGGAGCCCCAGCCCAATCAGCAGGATGGCCACCACCCCTGCCGCCAAGCCGTCCATACCATCGGTGAGGTTTACGGCATTATTGGTGCCCACCAACACAAACAGGGCCAAGGGCCAGAACAGCCAGCCCAGAGAGAGGGTGCCTATCCCCGGCAAGGTCAGACTGGTCGGGATCCCCTGCCAGGCCAGGTAGACACAAAACCCAAGGGCAACTCCCACCTGGAGCAACAGCTTGTGTTTGGGAGACAACCCCTTGTTGGATTGCTGTCGGATCACCAGCCAATCGTCCAGCCAGCCGACAAAGCTGTAGGCCAGCGTGAGCAGCGCGACGGCCAGCCAATGGGGATCCCAGCCGATCCAGATCCCGGCCACCAGTAGCCCCACGGGCAAAAAGCTGATCCCGCCCATGGTGGGTGTGCCTGCTTTTTTCTGGTGGGATTGGGGCCCCTCCTGGCGGATCACCTGCCCCGCCTTCCAGCGCCGCAACCCGGGGATGAGCAGGGATCCCAGCAGGGCCGAACCCAACGCGCTCAATCCAAAAGGAACAAACACCTGGGGGCGGATCCCGATCACAAGGGTCGAGAGGGCCAAACCCAGCCCCAGCGAGAGCGCCATCCCGCCCCACTCTGTTTCTTCCACCTCCAGATCGGGAAGGGTATCCGCATCCACCCTTTCTGAACCCCTCACACCCTCAACCTCTAGACTTCAGAAAACTCCGGCAGGCAGAGCCCAAGAAAACTCTATCCTGCCAGAGCTCAGAGGCGAAAGTTAGTTGAGTGGGGATCCCTTCAATAGGGCCACTTCCAGTTGCGCACCTCCGGCAGATCTTCCCCGTGTTTGCAGATGTACTGCTTGTGCTCCACCAGCTTGTCCCGGATAAGCTGCTGGACGTGATCCCGCCGGTACTTGAAGCGATCCACCCGCTCCAAGACGTCGTTGGCCAAGTTAAAGCGATCCACCTGGTTGAGAACGCACATGTCGAAGGGGGTGGTGGTGGTGCCTTCCTCCTTGTAGCCGCGCACGTGCAGGTTGTGGTGGTTGGGGCGACGGTAGGTGAGGCGGTGAATCAGCCAGGGATAGCCGTGGAAGGCAAACACGATGGGCTTGTCGGGGGTGAAGATACTGACAAACTCCTTGTCGCTAATGCCGTGGGGGTGTTCGCTGGGCGGCTGCAGCTTCATTAGGTTCACCACGTTCACCACCCGGATCTTGATCTCCGGCAGGTGCTGCCGCAAAAAGTCCACCGCCGCCAGGGTTTCCATGGTGGGCACATCGCCACAGCAGGCCATGACCACATCCGGCTCTGAACCCTGATCATTGCTGGCCCATTCCCAGATTCCCAAGCCCTGGGTGCAGTGTTTGATGGCCGCATCCATATCCAGGTACTGCAGGGCCGGCTGTTTGCCTGCCACGATCACGTTCACGTAGTGGCGACTGCGCAGACAGTGGTCGGCCACCGAGAGCAGAGTATTGGTATCCGGGGGCAGGTAGACGCGGATGATTTCGGCCTTTTTGTTGACCACGTGATCCAAAAAGCCGGGATCCTGATGGCTAAAGCCGTTGTGATCCTGCCGCCACACGTGGGAAGTCAGCAGGTAGTTGAGGGAAGGGATGGGCCGCCGCCAAGGAATGTGACGGGTGGTTTTCAGCCACTTGGCGTGTTGGTTGAACATGGAGTCCACCAGGTGGATGAAGGCTTCGTAACAGGAGAAGAACCCGTGTCGCCCGGTCAACAGGTAGCCTTCTAGCCAGCCCTGACAGACGTGCTCGCTGAGGATCTCCATCACCCGTCCATCTGGGGAGAGGTGCTCGTCGCAATCGTAGATGGGAGCTACCCAGGTGCGGTCACTGGCCTCAAACACAGCATCCAAGCGGTTGGAAGCCGTCTCGTCGGGGCCAAAGAGGCGGAAGTTGTGGGGGTTGAGCTTCATCACATCCCGCAGAAATTGCCCCAGCACTCGCGTGGCCTCGGCTTCGGTGGTGCCGGGGCGGGGGACAGGCACGGCGTAGCGGCGGAAATCTGGCATTTTCAGCTCCTGCGTCAGCAGGCCGCCGTTGGCGTGGGGCAAAGCGCCCATGCGTTTTTCCCCTTTGGGGGCCAGCTCTTGCAGCTCCGGCAGCAGACGGCCATTTTCATCGAAGAGTTCTTCCGGCTTGTAGCTGCGCATCCAGTCTTCCAGAGCTTTGAGGTGATCGGGTTTTTTGGCCAGATCCGCCAGAGGCACTTGGTGGGAGCGCCAGAAATCTTCCACCTTTTTGCCGTCCACCTCTTTGGGGCCGGTCCAGCCTTTGGGGGTGCGCAGGATGATCATCGGCCACTGGGGACGAGTGGGATCCCCTTTGCTGCGGGCATGCTGCTGGATTTCTTGGATCTCGTGGATCACCGTGTCCAAAGTGGCGGCCATCAACTGGTGCATCTCTGCCGGCTCGCAGCCTTCTACGAAGTAGGGTTTGTAGCCGTAGCCCACAAACAGATTTTGCAGCTCGTCACGGCTGAGGCGGGCCAAAACGGTGGGATTGGCGATCTTGTAGCCGTTCAGGTGCAGAATCGGCAGCACTGCTCCGTCGTGGATGGGGTTGAGGAACTTGTTGGAATGCCAGGAAGCGGCCAAGGGGCCGGTTTCCGCTTCTCCATCCCCCACCACACAGGCCACCAGCAGATCGGGGTTATCAAAGGCAGCCCCAAAGGCGTGGGCCAGGGCATAGCCCAGTTCTCCCCCCTCGTGGATGGAGCCAGGGGTTTCCGGAGCCACGTGGCTGGGCACGCCGCCGGGGAAGGAGAATTGCTTGAAGAGCTTGCGCATGCCTTCGGCGTCTTGGCCGATGTTGGGATACACCTCGCTGTAGGTGCCTTCCAAGTAGGTGTTGGCCACCAGAGCAGGGCCACCGTGGCCGGGGCCGGTGATGTAGAGGATGTTGAGGTTTTCCCGTTTGATGATGCGGTTGAGATGCACGTAGATGAAGTTCAACCCGGGTGTGGTGCCCCAGTGCCCCAGCAGGCGTGGCTTCACATGTTCCAGTTTTAGGGGTTCTCGCAGCAGCGGGTTGTCCATCAAATAGATTTGCCCGACCGACAGATAGTTGGCGGCCCGCCAGTAGGCATCCATTTTGCGAAGCTCGTCGGCGGTGAGCGGTTTTGTCGAGAGCTGTTCTGCCAGAACCATAGCTGTACCCCATAGGTATCTCTACTCCTATGGTGATCCGGGTTTGCCCAATTGCCGGGGGATCTTGGGATTCCTTTGGATTTGGCTCATTGGGTGAGCGGTAGGCACCTGTTACCACCACCAGGGCTTGATCGGGGTGCCGTCGGGAAAGATCAGGCCGCCAATCCGGGCGCCGCTGTGCTTGAGGCCTTCAATCTGGGCGCCTTCCAAGTTGGCTTGGGTTAGGTTGGCCCCGCTGACATCGGCCCGCCGCAGGTTAGCCCCCTGAAACTGGGCCTGACGCAGCTCGGCGCCGCTGAGATTGGCCCCTTCCAGGTCGGCATTTTGCAAGTTGGCCCCCCGCAAGTCCGCCCGCTGTAGGTTGGCTCCCCCCAAGTCCGCTCCCTCCAGGTTGGATCCACGCAGATCCGCCCGGTTCAGATCCGCTCCCCTCAGCCGGATCTGACAGAGCACCAGTTCTCGCAGATCGGCTTTGCTCAGGTCTTGGCCGGAGAAATCTTGCCCCTGTCCCCCCCAGTTCTGCAACTGCCAGATGTGGCGCACCCGTTCTTCTAGGTAGGTCTCTTCCGAAAGCCGGGATCCCCGCAGGCTGGTGCCGCTAACTTTTACCCCCCTCAGGTCGGATCCCCGCAGGTCGGCTCCCTGTAAGTCGGCTCCGCTCAGCTTGGCCCCTTGCAAATCCGCTTGGCGCAAATCCGTTTGCCGCAGCCGGGCGCCGTTGAAGTTGCAAAGGCGCAGGTTGGCCTTTCTCAAATTGGCTTCGTAGAGGTTAACGCCCCCTAGCCGCGCCTCTTGCAGATCCACTCCCTCCAGGTCGGCGTAGGCAAAGTTCCGCTCCCCACGCCGATAGGCCACGATCACCCCTTGCGCTCCCCCCACCGGGCGAAAGGGGCTGTAGGTGCAACAGGCCTGTTCTGCCTCCGGCTGGCCTAGCTGAGACAACAGCCGCCAAGCTTCCAGCCGCACCGCCCAAGAGCTGTTGCCAGCGAGGGCTGCAATGAGTTCGGCCAGGCCCGCCGACCCGTACTGCAGCAACTGGGATAGCGTGGCTAAGCGCACGGCTTCATCGCTATGGGCGAGTCGTCGCCGCGCCCCCTCGAGACCTCCCAGCACTAAGGCATGGGCCGGGGCGCTCCCGGTTGCCGTTTGCCCCCCCAACACCAGATCCCAAGGTTGGGGCCGGGATCCCTGGTCAGTCCTGACAGCCGGCTGAGGCTTACCTACCATGGGCGGATGCCGATGGGCCTAGCTATACCCAACGCCCCACCACCACGCGGATGGTGCCATCCTCCAGCACTTCTTCGGCCTCGATGGTATAGCCCTGCTCACGGGCTGAGCGCAGCAAACTTTTGTGGGCGTAGCGCTGCAAAATCGGCTCCAGGAAGGTCTTGGGATCGATGCCCGCCCCCCACAGATCGGCCACCAGCTCGTAGTGATCCCCGTTGCGACGAAACCCGATGTCGAAGCCATTCTTTTGCCGGATCACCAGATCGGCGCGGGTGCGGTTCCAGAGATAGCCCCGCAGGCTGGCATTCCGCTGCACAGCGTAGCCCAATTCCTTCAGAGTCTCTTCCAGGAGATCGGCGTCTTTGATTTGCACTTGCAGGGTGGTGAAGTGAGACATGGCCCTTCCAATCCTTTGACCGATGGAGACCGGATCCTCACTATAAAGCGCCCTTGGGGTGGTGGAAGAAATGTAAACCATCCTGCGGTGGGTCGAGCGAGCGGAACGCAGCTCCCCCTTTCTCCCGCAGGAGTGCAACACACCTGGGCCTGGAGGGTCGCTGGGCTGGCCTGACCTGCCTTCTTATGTAGGCGCGCGCTGCGGCATTCGCGATAGCGGTACGGAGCACCAAGGCTGAGGCATCCGCGCCTGGCGTGTTCGGTAACACAGAAATCTTGGATCTACATCTAGAGTCTAAAGTCAAGAATTGACGATAGTCTCCACTATGTTTGGAGGCAGCAGCAAAAATCTGTCCCACAGGGATCTGTTCTCGTCTGTCTCCGGCTGGAATTGCCGGCGATGAGGTACCAAACCAGCCCCAAGCCGTTCCAAAAACCCGCCGATGACCCTTGCTGTGCCTTGCCAAGTAAGCTTTTCCGATGGCTCTGCGAACAAAAATACTCATCTCTAGTCCCACAAATTGGATGAAAAAATTGCTTTTTTGTCTCTTGAAGATCTCTTGAAGATCTGATTTGGTACCAAAAACTGGTCAAGCAAGTGGAATAATTTTTTCAATCTATCTAGAACTTAAGATTGAGTTTATAAAATAGTTGATCTCTTCCCTCCTACTTAAGGTAGAGTTACTACTCAACAAAAAAGGACTTAAAGCACTGCCGGTAGTGTCTAGTGAAGCAGCCTCAATAAATTTAGTGAGTCAAACACCGAGTTCTGGATTAGATTTTTCGAAGTCAAAGCCTTTACGAAAAGGCTTTTGTGCTGGTATGAATAAGGTGCTGTTTGCAGAAAGGTCAGCTTCGTGTGTAGGAAGAGGGCCCGATGCAGCAGGAGAAGTAGAGATTCTGACAGGACATGAATTTATGGTGTGGGGTTTGATATGTCAGAAAGTCTTGACTTGCAAGATGCGGTGGGGCGTTTCTTAAAGACGATTGGCCGCTACTCGTTGCTCACCGCTGAAGAAGAGCTCCGCCTGGCTCACCAGGTGCAGCGGATGGTGACGCTCTTGGAGCAACGGCAGCCCCATGAGTCTGTGGAAGGTTGGAGCCAGCGGCTGGGGATCCCTTTAGCAGAGCTGCAGCAGATCCTGCGGCAGGGGGAAGCAGCCAAGAAACGAATGGTGGAGTGTAACCTCCGCTTGGTGGTGTCGATTGCCAAGCGCTATCGCAATCGCGGCTTGCCGTTTCTGGATCTGATTCAGGAAGGCACCATCGGCCTCACCCGCGCCGTGGAAAAGTTCGATCCCACCCGTGGCTACAAGTTCTCCACCTATGCCACTTGGTGGATCCGGCAAAGCGTGAACCGGGGCATCCAGAACAAGGGGCGGATGATCCGTCTGCCGGCCCACATGTACGAAAAAGTCTCCCAGGTGAAGCGGCGCTACCGCGAGTTATCTGCCGAAAGGGGATCCCGCCCCCAGGCAGAAGAAGTTTTTGATTCTCTGGATATTGGCGATAACTACCGGGAGCTGATCACCCGCCACATGGCAGAGATGCGTTCCTTGAACGTGGGGGTAGGGGATGAAGACGGCACCGAGCTGCAGCACTTCATCCCAGATGAAGACAACGACCCTGTTGAACACCTAACCCAGCTTGCCCGTCGAGAGGAAGTCCGCGCGCTGGTGGGCCAACTGAGTGAACGAGAACGACAGGTCATTGTGGCTCGCTATGGGCTGGATGGATCGAGGGGCCTAACGCTGCGGGAAATTGGGGAGCACATCGGCCTTTCGCGAGAGCGAGTCCGACAAATTGAGCGGCGGGCCTTGCGGAAATTGCGGCGGCTGCAACAGGAATACTCCACGCCCAAAGCTGCCAAACCCTGGGTTAACGGGAACCTGTAACCGTTTGCGTCAGCGGTGCGCAGCACTGTAGAAAGGTTTTTTCACCACTTCGGCAGGCTGGCGCTGCCCCCGAATTTCAATTTCCAGCCGGGATCCCACCTTGGCCCAAGCCGGAGCGACATAGCCCAAGCCGATGCCGTAGCCCAAACTGGGAGAATGGGTGCCGCTGGTTACCCGTCCGATCGGCTCAGGGGAGTTGGGAGCGTAGATGGCATAGCCGCTGCGGGGGATGGCCGGATGCAGCATGCGAAACCCCACCAGGTGGCGAGGGATCCCTTGCTGCCGTTGGCTTTCGATGGCGGGCTTGCCGATGTAGTCCCCTGGGTTGTTCACCAACCAGCCCAAGCCGGCTTCTAAGGGAGTGGTGCTCTCGTCCATGTCCTGCCCGTAAAGATGGAAGGCAGCCTCCAGGCGCAGGGTATCGCGGCAGCCCAGCCCACAGGGTTGTACGCCGGCCTGAATCAGTTGCTCCCAAAGGCGGATGCCGTCTTCGGGGCTGAGCATGACTTCAAAGCCATCTTCTCCGGTGTAGCCGGTGCGGGCCACGAAGATAGACTCTCCCAAGGCTCCCGCCGCTCCGGCAAACTGACCGTGCTGAAACCGGCGCAAAGCCTTCAGGGATCCCTCCAAAAAGGGCTGGAGAACCTGTTCGGCTGCCGGCCCCTGCACCGCCAACAAGACCCGAGTGTCGGAGTGATCCTGAAGGTTGACTCCGGGGATCCCTTGGAAGTGGTGGTTGAGCCAATCCCAATCCTTCTGCCGGGTAGCTGCATTGACGATCACGCTCCAGTGCTCCAGCTCACCCTCCGGTGGATGCCGGTAGAAGATGACATCATCCAAAATGCCCCCCAGTGGATTGAGCAGGACGGTGTAGCGACCGGATCCCACAGGAACGGCGCTCAGATCGCTGGGAACCAGACGGCTGAGGTGGGATCCCAGCTCCGGCCCCCAGAGGGTGAACTTGCCCATGTGGGAAATGTCGAATGTCCCCACCCTCTCCCGCACTGCCCGATGTTCTGCTATCACTCCCCGATACTGCAGCGGCATTTCCCAGCCGGCAAAAGAGACAAATCGCGCCCCCAAAGCTTGATGAAGGGAGAACAAGGGGGTGCGTTGCAGAGGCGTTTGGCTCATCAAGGGATCCTCAGCGGTCTAAAGACTAAAAGGTCAAAGACTAAAATAAGTGCAGCATCGCCCATTTCTCGGAGCTTGTGCCATGCGCCTTCTCCACACCATGATCCGCGTCGGCAACCTGGAGCGCTCCCTGCGGTTTTACCGAAAAAACGCCGTAAAGCCCTGCCCTTGAGGGTAGGGATGTAAGGCGCAGACCGTTTTATCCCTTCAGGAACGCTGTTCGCGGTAGCGGTGCGTAGCACTTTAAAATAGCAATATGTTGGTCAGAGAAGCCAAGCTGCTCAACGGCACAGCAGAGCAGTACCAAGCTCTGGATGAAGCCATTCGCACTGCGCAGTTTGTGCAAAACAAGTGTCTACGGTACTGGATGGATAACCGGGGCGCGACCAAAGCGGTTCTGTATTCCCTCTGCAAGGACTTGGCCAAAGAGTTCCCCTTCGCCCGCCAGCTCAACTCTGCCGCCCGTCAAGCTAGTGCCGAAAGAGCTTGGTCTGCCCTCTCCAACTTCTACCGCCGTTGCAAGAACAAAGAGCCAAGGAAAGGCTATCCGCAGTTCAAGAAGAACTGTCGGTCGGTCGAGTACAAGCTGTCCGGCTGGAAGCTGTCTCCTGACGGCATGTCCATCACGTTCACCGACGGCTTCAACGCAGGAACATTTGCCTTGTACTGCAATGGTGAGGCAAGACACCATATCCTAAACTCCAAAATCAATCGGGTGCGGGTGATACGCAGGGCAGATGGGTACTATGCCCAGTTCTGCTTGGATGTGGAGCGCAAGGAGCAGGGAGAATACACAGGCAATGTTATTGGCATTGACTTGGGCTGGAAGGCTTTCTACACCGACCAGAACGGCAACTCTGTAGAGTGTCCAAAGTTTCTCAGACGCAGCGAAAGGAGGTTAAAGCAGCACCAGCGCAGATTAAGTCAGTATCGGGAGGAATACACAACTTCACTTGCCTTGTGATATAATAATAATAATGCGGACACCAGAAACGGTTGTTTAAGGCACTGGTAACGGTCGATTGGGGGTGTCGTAAACCATCCCAGAGGTCCGTGGTTAGTTTACTAACTGCAGGGCTACTAAAAGCCTACTCTGTACCGCGAAGCAGTCAGGGTCGGGTAGTTTACTTGGCGGATCCCCCTACAGTCAACTGGCCCAGCACGTTGATATCAAAGGTGAAATTAATCGTCACCGAGTTGCCCTCGTACGATTGGGGGTGTCGTAAACCATCCCAGAGGTCCGTGGTTAGTTTACTAACTGCAGGGCTACTAAAAGCCTACTCTGTACCGCGAAGCAGTCAGG
>NZ_JBSSDA010000011.1:0-103608 GCF_054060305.1 Thermostichus sp. OS-CIW-31
TAAACAGAAAGATCAACTGGTAGTAATCCGTACTGAACATATTATACATTATTTTCAGTATAGTTGAGCTTATTATTGACTAGAGTCATGCTCCTAAAAGCCCTCTAGCCTAACAGGCAGCGCGAACCCCTCCTCCCTGAAGCGTTTTGCTCAACTTTTGCTCTAAGGTTGCACGGCCATCTCCAGGGATCCCCGGTGTACATCAGCGTCATCATTCCCACCTACAACCGCCGTCCGATTTTGGAGCAGTGTCTGCGGGCCTTGGCGCAGCAGCAGGCCGGCCCCTACGAGGGCTACGAGGTGGTGGTGGTGGACGATGGCTCCACCGATGGCACAGTGGAATGGCTGCAGAACAACCCCGTTGGCTTGCCCCAGTGGAAACTGTTGCAGCAGGAGCACCGCGGCCCCGCCGCTGCCCGCAACCTGGGGTTTCGCCACGCCCAGGGATCCCTCATCGTCTTTATCGACAGCGACCTGGTGGTGGTGGATCACTTCTTGGCCAGCCACGCCCAGATGCTGCGGCGGCACGGCGTTACAGGGGATCCCCGCTCCCCCCACGAGGCCAAGGTCTTCACCTACGGGCGGGTGATCAACACGAGCAATTTTCAGGATCCCCGCTCCGAACCCTTCAAGCCCACCGATTTTTCGGCAGCCTTTTTCGCCACCGGCAACGTGGCCATTGCCCGCCATTGGTTGGAGCTGGCCTGCGAAACCCCCGCCGGCCCCTTTGACGAGCGGTTTCACCTCTACGGCTGGGAAGACCTGGAGCTGGGGGTGCGGCTAAAACGTTTGGGCCTGCGCCTGGTCAAGTGCCCCCAGGCCACCGGCTACCACTGGCATCCGCCCTTTGAGCTGCAGCAGATCCCGGCCCTTATCGAGCGGGAACGGCAACGGGGCCGCATGGGTATTCTCTTTTACCAAAAACACCCTACCTGGGCCGTGCGCCTGATGATCCAACTGACACCCCTACACCAATTCCTGTGGGGGCTTTTATCCCTGGGGGGCTGGCTGAACGAGAAACGGGTGGAACCGCTGCTGCGCTGGTTGATCCGGCATGGCCGCTCGCAGTTGGCCTTGGAGCTGTGCCGGATTTTTTTCCTCAACTGGTACAACGTGCAGGCCGTTTACGAAGGCTACAGAGCGATGAAAGCGCGAAATAAGGGGATCCACTCGGCTTGAGCTGCCACCAGGGCGGGGTAAGTGAGTCGGCCATAATCCTTGCCGGGAATGAGAGGCTGGCCGGGATCCGGATCGGTGCAGCTCAGGGGTTCCCAAACGGCGCCGGCCCCCTTGACAATGGCCCACACTGCCGCCACATCCCAGATCTTGGGCGAGCGTTCCACCGCCCCCAGAAGGCTGCCACCGGCCACCGCCAGCAGGTTGTAGGCAGCACCCCCCAACATCCGCGCTTTGCAGGGGAAGTGTGGGCTAATCCAATGGCTGCTGCGGGAACAGAAATTAAACAATTGGTTGGGGCCGGGTGAGGCGGTGCTAGGACGGATTGGCTGGGGACAGGCGGGATCCCGGTCGTGGCGGGTGAGAAAAGCTCCTGCTGCTGCATCCCCAGGAAACCGAGGCCAATAACCGTAAAAAGTCTGGCGGATGGGCGGCAGATGGACACAGCCAAACACCGGCACGCCCCAATGCAGCAAAGCCAAGGAGCTGCCCCAAATGGGGATCCCACGGGCAAAATTGGTGGTGCCATCCAAAGGATCCACTACCCAACACCACTCCTTCTCGGGAAAAATGTGGTTGGATTCCTCGCTCAGATAACCGTGATCGGGGTAGGCAGCGGCAATGGCCCCTTGAAAAGCGCGATCCGCCCACTGGTCAGAAGAGGTTACCAAGCTGCCGTCGGCTTTTAAGGACTCCGTCCCGCTGGCGCGAACCGTAGGGTGGGCCTGGCCAAAGTCTGCCAAGAGCTGGGATCCCACGCTGGCCGTAGCCTGCAAGGCAAACTCGGTAACCTCCAGCCAGAAAGGGGATAGAGCAGCAGTTGCAGAAGGAGCACTCATGCCCCAATCCTAGCGGGATCCCTGGCTTTTGGGGTGAAAAAGGGTTCGCAATGGCAAGCGGATCCCTCACAAGCAGGTTCTAGGCCCATAAGCTGAATAGAATCAAATCACAGGTAAACTCCCCAGCTGGCCACCCTCCTCCATGAACCAGCGCCTGATTGGACAACTGATTGGCAACCGCTACCGGCTGACCCGCCACATCAGCGAGGGTGGCTACGGCAATGTGTTCGAGGCGGTGGATACCCAGCTCAATGACGAGCTGGTGGCCGTCAAGTTGTTGCGCCCGCCGCCCCCGGACATGGGCCCAGAGTACTACCAGCAACTGCAGCAACGCTTCATGGATGAGGCCAGGGTCAGCGCTCTGTTGGGCGAGCACCCCAACATCGTGCAGGTGCGCTCTTACGGCCTGTACCAAAACCAGCCCTACCTGGTGATGGAGTACCTGAATGCCAAACCCTACAGCGGCCAGGGGTTGGACTATGTGCTGGCTCGGGAAGGCCCCCTGCACCCAGAGCGGGTGGTGAACTTGGCTCTGCAGATTTGCTCTGCCCTGCACCACGCCCACAACTTTCAGATGGATCTGGGCAAACACTCCATTCGCGGCGTCATCCACCGCGACATCAAGCCCAGCAATATCTTTGTGCAGAAAGGGCCCGATGGGAAAGAGCGGGTCAAGATCCTGGACTTTGGCATTTCCAAGCTCATGGGGGAGACCTCTCGTGGCCTGACGCAGACGGGCTATTTTTTAGGCACGATGGTCTACGCCTCGCCGGAGCAAATGCGCGGAGAAAAGCTGGATGGCCGCTCCGACATCTATTCCCTGGGGGTGGTGCTGTACGAGCTGTTAACCGGTGCGCTGCCCTTCGAGCCGGATACCGACACCTTGCAGGGCTGGTACCACGTCCACAACTTTCAAAAGCCCCGCCCCTTCCAAGACCACAAGCTAGCCCACCCCATCCCCGCTGCTCTGGAGAAGGTTGTCCTCCAGTGCCTAGAGAAAGACCCTGCCCTCCGCCCGGCCAACATGGAAGGGCTCGGCCAGCAGCTACAGGCTGTCTATGGAAACAAGATCGCCCCTCCTGCCCCGTTCGTTCCCTCAAGTTCATCTCCTGCATCTCCAGGTGTTCGTCCCCAGCGGATCCCGACCGGATTTGGCCAGCCGACTTCCCAACAGCCGATGGGTCGAGCCGCCCCAGACGAGGAAGAAAAGCTACAACGGGCGGTAAGGCTGATCGAGGCAGGCGAGTACAAGATGGCCGTCCATCTGCTCAATGAGCTGATCCAGAGCGCCCCCAACGAAGCCCGCTACTATCTCTACCGCGGCCTGGCCCACCAACGACAGGGGCATTGGGGCCTTGCCCAGATGGATTATCAAGGGGTGCTGCGGCTGGAGCCGGGTAACCCTTCAGCGGAACAGGGGCTGCGCGAGGTGGAACAGAAGGTTGGGCAGGAACATGTCAACAGCAAGTCCGGCTCTCATCTGTTGGATGCACCCCTGAATGCACCCCGCCTGGGCAAAGGGTCAGCGTTGAGTTGGCTCTTGGCCAATTTGGGGGCGGCTGGGATCGGCTACCTGGGGCTGGGGGCATCAGCGCCTCTGCTGGCGGCTTTGGGATCATTACAAGGGGCGGTGGCTGGAGCCGGCCTTGGCTTGCTGATGGGGCTGCTGCAGTGGCTGGTGTTGCGGCGGCAGGTTTCGGTGGGATGGGTGGCTGCAACTTTGCTGGCCACGGCTTTGGGCTGGGCGGCGGCGGATTTCCTCGCTCCCCAGGTGGGGGTAGCAACCTCTGGTTTTAACCCGACGGATCCCTGGCTCCAAAATGTCTTGCAGGCAATGGGAGATGCGCTGCGCGGTTTGCTGGTGGGGGTCGGCGTTGGTGGGCTGCAATGGGCCTTGTGGTCTCAGCGCTGGAAAGGTAGCCGGGCTTGGATCTTGGCGGCAGTTGCCGAAGGGGCAGGATCGGCTCTGTTGATGGGTTGGCTGCTGGACAATACTACCTTGAACAGTTGGCTGCTGCTGATCGTGGGGCTACTGGCCAACACGCGCCCCCTTAGCGCAATGGTGCTTTTGAATTTGCGCCGGATCCCTACTGTTCAAAATCAACAACAAGCCCCTTAGCCCACAGGGATCCCATCTGAGTTCTCTCTCTCAAGAAGAGGGAAAGACAGGAATCAAAACCGCTCATTATTTTTCTCACGATTTTTCTCACGGTTACCGGGGAGCGCCGTGAGATCCCCAGCTCAGAGCTACGCGACTGGTTGTAGGGAGTAGGGTCGTTTGAGCTACTGAGAAAAGCCCTATGGCCCTGTGCATGCAACGTTTTGGGTGTGGGCCACTGTCCTGGCCTAAATTTCAAGAGGGCAAGGATGCACGCTATAGAGGAACTTTCTAGCGGAGCTATTGCACCGGCTAGTGTCTCATTGCCATTTGAATTGACTATAAGTGCTGCTGCAAAACCAGGAACCAGAATCCTCGCCCGGCGAGTATGTTATGACTCTGAGCTGGAAGCTGTTTTCGAGTAAAACTCACGCATTTCTGTAAACCACTCCAATCGCGAGGGATCCCAGGTGTAGAACATGTGTCCGCCGCGATAATGACGTAGGGTGAGGTTGGCCTTCAACCGCGGATCCAACTTCATCAAATCCACCAGGTGATTCGAGGCAAAGTAGGGCGTGACCAGGTCGTAAAAGCCATGATGAATGCTCACCCGCATGTGGGGGTTGAGGGCCATGCTGCTGCGCAGCTCGTCCATTGCCCCGATGAATCCTTGCTTAAACTCTCCTTTTGGGGTGAACCGCCAGGACTTGAACACCTCCAGGTTCAGTAGGTGATAGGTCAACTCCGTTTCCACCTGCAAGGTCTCTCGCAAGTGGCTGTTGATGGCTGCCGTGAACAGGCGATCGATCCCATCCAAGGTGGGATCGGATCCCTCGAAGGTAGGCCGATCCGGAAAGGGATCCACCGTGGTTACAGAAGCATCGTAGAGCCCCAGCACCAGTCGCTGCGACCGCAACAGCTCGCGGGCAAAACTGGCGATATCGATCCGCCCGCCTTTGTGGGCTACATATTCTGGAGATAGGCCGATCCCTGCTGCCATTTCCTGATACACCGCTTGCCGTTCTGCCTCTGGCATTGCCTCCCCCATGGCCAAGAGGGGCAGCAGACGTTGTCGGGCAAAGCGTTCTGCTTTGGGCAGCAGGATCTGCAAATCCTCCCCCCAGCCACACCGTCCATGATGAGCTGCTGTAGCTACGTAGGAAGGGAAAAGCGTTGCCCAAGTGCTGAGGTTGTAATCGTTGGTCTCCAGCAACCCAAACTCAAGTGCAGGCGAGATGAGAATGGCCCCCGACAAGCCTACGCCAAACTTGGATTGCAGCTCCTTGGCCAGCCGCGCCACCCGAAACCCACCGTAGCTTTCGCCGGCAATGAAAATGGGGGAGAGCCAGCGTTTGTATCGGGAAAGAAAGCCCTGAATGAATTCTCCCAAGGATTGCAAATCCCGCTCCACATCCCAGAAGGGCGATTCCTTAGGAGGCTCCTCCGCCTTAGCATCCGGCTGAGGGGGCTTGGATGCCGGATCGGATTTCTCCCGGGAATCTTTGGGGTCTTGAGAATCCTTGGGCAGGGCGCGGCTGAACCCCGTCCCCACCGGATCGACAAAGACCAGGTCGGAAAAGGGCAACCAACTTTCGGCATTGTCCACCAGCCGCACCGGGGAGGGGGGCAAACTGCCGTTGGGCCCGAAGCCAATCCGTTTGGGCCCCAGCGCTCCCATGTGCAGGTAGGCAGAAGCTGCCCCAGGCCCACCGTTGAACACAAAAGTGAGAGGGCGGTGCTGAGAGGCGGAGTCTTGCTTTAGATAGGCGACGTGAAAGATCTCGGCCACCGGCTTTTCCCGCTGAAAAAGGGTCTGCCAACCGGCCAGCGCTCTGTAGGTAAAGCTCTCCTCTCCAGCCGTAAACCTGTGCTCGGTGGAGGAGAGGGGGGAAGTGGGCTTAGATTCAGTAGCCATGAAAACAGGGATCCGCAATCTGATCCCCAGTGAATCACAAGTTGCCGACCCTCAACACTCCCAGAGGAATCTCCAAACGGCACCTCACAAAGTCAGCGGAGCTTCCAAAGTTAGATTGAAAGATTGGCCGGGGCGCAGCACCACCACCTGCGGAGCGGTAACATTGCCCACCACCACTCCGGTCGCGGCACCTCCCAGGACATTGCCCACCGAGACTCTGCCCGTGATGGCCCCCAAAATGGCTCCCGCGGCTGCCCCAATGGCTGCATCCTGAGCGATGGCCTCAGCCGAATACTGACGGGGATCCTTTTCGTCGTGGAGGATGTTGGAGGAAGCCCGCAGGCTGTAGGTACGACCGCCGAGAACAATGGAAGTGCCGACAAAGCGGGATCCGCCCGGTGCAGGTTCCATCTGTCCAAAAATGCGGCTACCCGCCGGGATCACCAAGCGCCCCTGGCTGTCAAAAATGTTCTGAGTAACGGCCACTTCCAGGGGATAGACGGTGTCGGGATAAAAGTATTGCGGCCCTTCGCTACTCAGGCTGCCGACCGGGATAATCGTCCCCTGCTCAAGGCGGTAGGCACCCAATTCAAAAAGCGGCTGAGCCGAACTGGGCAAGGGGGCCAACGAAGGGATCCCGGCCAGGCCAAGAATGGCTGCTGTTAAGATAGCTTTCATGAGTAGAGTCTCCAATGCTTCTCCAAGTTCTGCCGAGTTCTGAGCAGTTGCCTGAAGCTATTCCAAGTCAATTTGCTTCCTTGTCTCAGCTTCTCTCCACTTCTAGGTTATCGAATCCTTCCTAGGGCTTGTTTTCTCCCACAAGTCGATTTGTCTTCAACTGTTGGCAGTTTGGGTGACCATCCTGCAGCACAACGCCTCTTAGAAATGCTGGAAGGCTTGCTGACGGCTGAGGGCTTGCCCGTCCTTCAGCCAGACGGTTCCCTGCGGATCCCAGCCTGTCACTTCTCCAATCCAAACGGCCCCCGGCAATCTTTCCAACAGATGCTTGGCCACCGACACCTCGGCACTGAGGAGCAGCTCAAAATCTTCGCCTCCATAGAGCGCCCATTCCCAGGCTTGGGCCGGGAAAGCCTGCCGCAAAGCTTCTGAAATCGGGATCCGCTCCACGGCAATCCTTGCCTCCACCCCACTGGCCTGACACACCTGCACCAGGGCATCTGCCAAACCATCGCTGGTATCCATGCCGGCAATGCGCAAGGGATCCGGGATCCCTTCTAAGAGGGGCAACAGATCCAGTCGCGGGCGTGGGTATTGGTGAGCCCTGATCAACTGCTCGCGCTCGGCTGCCGTGGCTGAGGATCCCTGTTCAGGATGGAGAAGCAGTTCCAAGCCTGCCCGCGCATCTCCATGCGACCCTGTCACCACCAGCCAATCGCCGGGTTGAGCCCGTCTGCGCTGAATAGCCCGCCCCGGCTGCACCCTTCCCAAAGCCGTGATCGCCACGAACCGATGCGGCGACCGACACAGATCCCCTCCCACCAGTTGGCATTCCCAGCGGGCGCAACAGTCCCGCATCCCTTGATAAAGCTCCTCCACCCAAGCAACCGGCGTGGAGCCCGGCAAGCCCAAACCCACCACCAACGCCTGCGGACGGGATCCCATCGCGGCCAGATCCGACAGATTGGCGGCCACCGCGCGCCAGCCCACCGCATGGGCCGGGGTCGTCAGATCGCTGAAGTGAACTCCCTCCACCAACACATCGGTTGTCACCACCAACTGCCCCTCCGGAGCAGCTAACACCGCCGCATCGTCTCCCACCACCTGGGCCGGACAGTAGCGCTGCACGATCTGCAGCAGCCCCGCCTCCCCAATTGCCGAGATGGGTAGGGGGGAAGGATTGCCGTTTTGTGGGGAAGAACTGTCAGAAAGACCGGAGAACAAGACAGACCTCTGAGGGTAGCGAGGATAACACAGCTGCAAGATCTGGTGGATGCTGGAGTCTTGTTGGATATTTCCAAGGATCCCGCCTGCACGCCACAGGCAAGCTGGAGAATTCTACCCCGCCGTCCGCTGTCCAATCAGGGCATAGAAGGGATCCCCGCCTCCGCCTGCCCAAAAGCCCAGCCAACCCATAGGGGCAGGCCGCTGGATCACCTTCACCACCGCAAACCCTGGCACTGACTCAAAATAGCGCCTGACCAACTCCACTCGCCCCGCCTCAGAGTTGTCCCGCCAAGCCTGGATCGCCTTCTGGAAAAACATGCGATTGGAGAAGCTGACGATGAAGAGGCCCTGGGGCTTTAGGATGCGATACACCTCGGCAAACACCTGCTCTGGCTGCTGCAGATATTGCACCGAGACCGTGTTTAGCACCGCGTCGAAGGATTGATCAGGGAAGGGCAGACTTGGGTTTTGGTTCAAGTTTTGGATGAAGAAGTGATCCAGCCGGGGGTTGGCCGCCAGTTCCTCCGGGTTCATCCCATGCCCCTCCACATGGGCAAACTCCATCTCAGGCGGCAAATGGGAGACCCAACTGCTCATCAGATCGAGAATGCGGGTCTGGGGCCGCAAATGCTCGCGGTATAGATCGGTGAGCTGGCCAATGAAGCCAGAATCCACATGAGTCACGAAGCGAGGATAGCTGTAAAAGAGGGCATCGTCGCTGGGATCCAACTTGGAGCGCTGCCAATCCTTGAGCACCACCATGGCCAAACGGTTGCAAATCTTAATCAAAGCTAACATTTTGGAAGCTTCGGAAAAGGGGTGGGCGTGATACCTTAGCAGAGCAACAGTGGCCATTTCGCGAAGGACTCTTTGCCGTGATGTCTGTGTCTCACCCCTCTTCAGCGGCTCCTTCTTCTTCTGGGTCTAACTTTGGCCTGCGGGAGTACGTAACCGAACTGCAGCTCCACATGGCTCTGCAGGCTCGCAGCCTTACTCCTTCTCTCAGCGTTTCCCCAGCCCAGGACAGCCCCCTGGCTCTGGTGCAGCGGGCACAGGCGGCTATGGAGAAGTCCGTTTCCCGCCAGTGGCTTTGAGCGGCACAGCCTGGGCAGAGAGGCTCAGGCCAAGCTTTTGCGCAACACCCCCTGCACCAGTAGAACCGACACCCCCACAAACCCCGTCAAAAGGCCCAGGGATCCCGCCAGGGTGAGATCGCCCCAGGGAGCCTGCAGCACCACATCGGCCCAGCTCCAATGGCTGCTGCGGTAAACATGGCGGATGGGCTCGATGGCAAAAGTGAGGGGGTTGAGGCTGGCCACCCAACGCAGCCAGGTGGGCATAAAGCTCAGGGGAGCCAAGGCCGTGCTGGAAAAGATCAGGGGCAAGTTGACCAAAAAGATGAAAGCCAGCAATTGCTGGTGCCCCGGCATGGCAAAGGCCAAGCCCAAGCTCAGGGCCGTGAAGCCCAAGACCAACAGGCCCACGATCAAGGCCACCACCGCCAAGCCTGGCCCGTCTGGGATCCCGGCCCCAAGGGCGTAATCTGCCCCCACAATCACCGCCGTCTGCAGCAGCGCCAAGCTGACGATGAACAGGCTAGAGGCGAGAACGATGGAAAAACGAGAGGTGAGGGGAGCCACCAACAGCCGGTTCAAAAAGCCAAATTCTCGGTCGAAAATCACCGGCACCCCAGCATTCAAAGCTCCACCAAAAGCCGTAAACACAATGACTCCCGCCCCCAAAAACTGGGTGTAGTTTTGTCCGGCCCCGAAAATGCCGGCAGGAGCATTCTGAAACAAGGCTCCAAATAGAATCAGCCAGAGCAACGGCTGGATAATGCCGGCCAGCAAGGTTGTGGGGCGACGCTGCAGTTGGATAAACAAGCGGCGGGTGAGGGCAAAGGTCTCCTGCCAAAAATCAGCCGTCAGAAGGGGGATCGGGTTAGATTGAACCGGGGAAGAGGCAGAGGTCATACCCAAGCTCCTGTAGAGTTGTGATCAATGAATGTGTGATGAATGAATGCAGTATCTAATCCATCAACCAATACAACCAATAAATATCTCGATATGCCTTTGTACAGGGATCAATGGGGCTCGAGCATGAGGTGATGAAGTTACTTTTTCTTTTTGCCCAGATTGGCCTCGGCAGCGGCCAGCTCCGCATCCATGAGGGTTTGCCCGGTTGCCGCCAAATACACATCATCCAAGCTGGGACGAGACTGGGTGCTGCTGAACACCTCTAGCCCATGAGCCTGCAAGTGGGCGCGAATCTGGCTGAGGGGATCCTCTCCATTCCGCTGCACCACCAGGTTCAGGGCGTTGCCCTGGGCGCTGTTGATCACCACCTTCTGGACAAAGGGCAGGGATCCCAGCAGTTGGGCACCCCGCTGGGCCAGTTCTGCCGGGGCAAATTCCTGCAGCTTGACGGTGATGCGCTCGCCGCCGACGCGGGTTTTCAGCTCCTCGGGGGTTCCCTCGGCAATCACCTTGCCCCGGTCGATGATGGCCACCCGATCCGCCAGCAGGTCGATCTCCTCCAGGTAGTGGCTGCTGAGCACCACTGTGATCCCTGTGTTCTTGAGTTGGCGCAGAAAATCCCAGATGGCCAACCGACTGGGAATGTCCAGGCCCACCGTGGGCTCGTCCAAGACCAGCACCTGGGGTTGATGGAGCAGTCCTGCCGCCAGATCCAAGCGTTTGCGCAGCCCGCCGGAGTAGGTACCGATGCGCTGGTCGGCACGGTCGGTCAGCCCCAGCAGCTCCAGGACGGCAGCGATTCGCTCTTGGGCCAGGGGGCGCGGCAGGTGGTAGAGGTCGGCCTGCAACTGCAACAATTCTCGCCCGGTCAGCACCTTATCCAAAGCCACCTCTTGGGCAACAAACCCCAGTTTTTCTCGTACCGCTTTGGGGTTTTCGCTGGCTGGGATCCCGTACACCTCTATCCGGCCCGCATCGGGACGAAGCAAGGTGCAAAGGCAATGCAAAGTGGTGGTCTTGCCGGCCCCATTGGGGCCGAGAATGCCGTAGATCTGGCCGGGTTCCACCTGAAACGAGACGTCCGCCACGGCCACTGTGGATCCGTAGCGCTTTTGAAGTTGCTCTACCAAGACCGCAGGAGTATCTGACATGGGTATCCACATCTCGCTTCCTCTAGGCTATCAAGCCTGTTCGGGAGATGAGGCCAGGGATCGCCACCATTTCTTGCTCGTTGCCGCCAGCCCCCTAGGGATGGTGGGAGGTAAACTACCCGGCTCCGACCGCTAAGCGGTACGGAGCGGGCTTTCAGTAGCCCTGAGCCTGTTCTGCTCTACCAGAGAACAAAACAAGCCCGGACCTCTAGGCTGGTTTACGACAGCCCCCAAAAGCGCAATCACATTCGCACCATTCAAATCCGCATCTCCTTCCCATCCACAGTGCCCACACTTGAACGACTTGCCACTGCGGTAGGATTGCGCAGGATCGGGATGGATGTGCAAGCACTGGTGACAGGTCTGCGACGTGTAAGCAGGCGGCACAAGAACCAGAGAAACCCCTGCAACTCTCGCCTTGTATTCCAGAAACTGGCGTAGTTGGTAGAACGCCCAACTGTTGGTCCTACGCCGCTCGGCTTTGCTGCGTGGCTGTTGATTGACCCTTTCCCGGATCCCTGTCAAGTCTTCCAGAGCAATAGCGCTGTTTGTGACCTTTGCCCTAGAGACAATAGCTTTGGAGATGCGATGATTGACCCACACTTGAAAGCGCCTCTCCTTGCCAGACAGCCGTTGCAACAGTTCTCTGCATCTGCGCCGCGAACTGCGGGTGCCCTTACTGGCTTTGCGTTGGAGTACCGCCCTCAACCGGGAGTAGCGGTCGCGGACTCGGTTCAACTGCTGTCCATTCCAGTTGTCCCCCTCTGACGTATGGGCGATATCCGTCCTGCCCAAGTCCACCCCGATCACCTTGTCGGTATCTTGTTGCTTGGGTGGCTTTTCCTCTACGCAAATCTGGATGTAGTAGGAGCCATCCTTCCGCTGGACTAGGGTGGCCGATTTGGGGTTAGAGCCAGCCAGCATCCCACGCTGGTAGTTGCCAATGGCTAGTTCAAAGCGCTCTCGCCCCTCCACCGTGGTCAGCGACACCGTCCAGTCTTTCTCGCGAAACGAGAAGATACGTGCATCGTAGGTAACGAACCTACGCTTGAACTCTTTAACTGGACGGTTGCGCTGTCTCGCCACTTTGCGAGCGCCCGCCACCCGTCTGCACACCTGTTGAGCCAAGTTACTGGACAAGCCGAACCGAGCTCGAATCTCGTAGTAGCAAAGGGATTGCAGTTTGACCGCGTTGACGATCTTCTCCGGCGTGTTCTGGTTGACCCAGTTCAATGCCTGCACAAAGACATCCATCGTCGCGTCCAATTTGGCGGCTTGTGACGGGAACGCCTTGAGCTTACAGGATATGGTCAGGACTTGGCTCATAAGTCTATTGTACTTCATCAAAGCGCATTCCTCCCGGCACTGACCCTACGGGTACAGTGCGGGGCTCCTGCGATTTCTAGCTGAACCGAGGCTCACGGTATAGTGGTTCAGGCGAATCCGATGAGTGCAGAGGGATCCCCGCCCATCCTCAACTCAGTCCGGTTGGGTCGAACCCTCGCCAAGGTGTCTGTTGTGGAGAGGAGATGAATGCTGAAGCCAAAGCATGCCTGCCGGCCCCTGCTGCCGACTTGTGGGAGCTCGGATTCCCCTATCGAAAAAGGATGCTCTGTTGTAGCTTATACAGCCTTGGCCATTTTAGCGCTTGGCTTGGTCGGTTGCGGCGAGGGAACAACTCCTCTGGGCCCCCTGGAAAATGTCTTCCTGCGGGCGGATGATTTTGAAATCACAGGAGGATCCCCGGCAGCGGGCGCAGTGGGGCCCTACCTACAGTTCAACATGCGGCGGCAGCGGGATAACCAAATCCTAAATCGCCCCCTTAATGTCTATGTGGACAATGCCGGGCTGGCAGAAAGGCGGAATCCCCTTTTGGATAACCAAAACCGTCCTATTCTCTTACAGCGCTCGGTGGCCTTCTTGGGCAATGGGCTGGATCTGAACAGAGATGGCCAGCCGGATCTGCCCCCCAAAGAACCCCCCAACTTCACCAGTGGCCCGCTGCTGCCCTACACCCCGCCCAATCAGTGGCAAAGCCGGGCTGCCCTTGCCTATGTCCCCGGACAGGCCAATATCCCCGGACGGAGTCCCAGCGACCGCTTTGGCATCTACTTTTCTTCCATCCTGCCCTACACCGGGCAGCTTCGCTTTCGCGCCCGCGACGAGCTGGGCAATGCCTTTGCCCGCACCTTTGAGGTCACCTACCCGCCGGCAGCCAGCCGCGCCACGGTCACGGTTACCTTGGCCAACCTCACCGCCACTGCCCAAGAGCCGGTTCTCATTGCCATTTGTAACCAGTTGGGAGCTGCTGCCGTGGTGGGCCTGCGGAGTGGCACGTTCACCGAGCTGGTGGATCTCCTGCCGGCCCCAGGGCTGCCGGTGGATCCCACCTTGAGCGAGCCCATCCGCTATGTGGCCGAGGCTTATCAATTTAACCGCGATCGAGCCGTGATCCGCGTCTCCCAAAATCCCGCCGATCCCAGCCGCATGAGCGTTCCTCTACTGGGATCCGAAGGGGCAACCGGTCGGGCAGATCTGACGCTGGTGAACTCCGCAGGGGATCGGCTTACCTGCTTCAACGATCGGCTTTCGGATCTGCGGGATACGTTTTCTGACTTTTTCAGATAGTCAATTCAAATAGCAATGAGACACTGGCCAGTAGAATAGTCCGACTCGCAAAAGCAGGCCTTGTCACTTCATCAACAGAAGTTCCTCCATCTGCATGCATCCTTGCCCTCTTGAAAGCACTGCGGTCGCTTCAAACTAGATTGAGACGCTCCCCAAGCGTTCCGCGCTGCTTTTACCGACTCCCATACCCTTCCCTTCCGCTGTATGACCGGCTTTGTACGTCTGTGGGTCTGCTCCCTTCCTGGACATGCCCTACGACTCTCTCTCAGGTCAAGGCTTCTTTCTGAGGTCTACTGGCATGCCATCCTACCTGCAACGTCATCTCATCCTCAACTGAATTGACCATAGATTTGGAATCGTTTTACTGGTGTGCGAAGCAACTATACTTGCAATGTCGTGAAAGCGGCTCAACCGACAAAACCTCAGGGCAGATGCTGCAAGGCCAGCGCCAACTGTTCGTACTCTGCCAAACGGTTGTAGACCTGGGCCGAGATGCGTACCCAAAGCTGCCCGGCGAAGGGGATGATCGGAACCTCAATGCGGTACTTGTACCAGAGGTAATCGTGAAGCCGACGGGCGCGCTCCTCAAGAGGAAGCTCAGGGATCCACTGCTGCCAAAATGGCGGCAAGGGTAGGGTGGCCATAAAGCCCAACATCTTTTCGGGGGCGGGCGGGATCCCCTCAAGAGCCTCCAAGAGCAACTGCCGCGCCTGCAGCAGCAGAGTGTGGTTGTGCTGACGGATGTTGTCCAGTCCCACCCCTTGGATAAACGCCAGGGCTGCTGAAATGGCCAACCAAGCGCTGGGATCCCGTGTGCCCACCCAGTCGAACTCCGCTGTGAACCCTTGCCCATAGCCGTGGGAGATCACCGTAGGATGAGTTTGGGCCTGTCGATAGGGGGCCACCCACAAAAAGGCACAGCCTTTCGGGGCAAACAGCCACTTGTGGGCATTGCCGGTGTACCAATCGGCTCCTAGCTTTTCCAACTCCAAGGGGAGAACTCCGGGGGCATGGGCGCCATCCACCAAAACCGGGATCCCGCGCTCCCGACAGAGGCCGATCAGCTCAGGCAGGGGGTAGATCAGAGCCGTAGGCGAGGTGAGGTGATCCAACACCGCCAGGCGAGTTTGGGGAGTGAGGATGGCCTCGAAGGCCGCGATAACCTGCTCTGGCCCCGCAATGGGGAAAGGGATCTGCGCCTCAACCGGGATGGCTCCCCACTGGGCATAGACATACTGTAGCGCCTGACGAACGGCCCCGTAACCGTGATTGGTGCAGGCGATCTGATCCCCTGGCCGGAACCGCAGCGAGCGCAAAACGGCATTGACCCCGCTGGTGGCATTTTCCACAAACACCAAATTTTCGGGTTCGGCCCCGACGAAATGGGCCAGTTCTGCTGCCGCCGCCCGCAAGGCTCGAGGAAGTTCCTCTCCCATAAACTGCACCGGCTGAGCCTCAAGGCGTTCCCGCCATACACTCTGGGCCTGCAACACCTTTTTCGGGGTCGCGCCGTAGGAGCCGTGATTCAAAAAAACGGCTTGCGGATCCAGTCCCCACAAGGAGCGTTCGCAAAGTGGCGCACAAGCACTGAGGGCAGCGCCAAAGTGGGGAGAATCGGATCCCAGGTTGGAGAAGAAAGGCATGGTTCACTCCCTCTGTCCCTGGACGATGCAGGAAAAAGATGGGGGAATTGCTGCGATCTGTGTGAGGGGTTTGCTCAGAAATCCGAAGATATCAACACCTATCAACACCGCTGATGTGGAGACCAATGGCATCTCGACTGAATGTCAGAACCTAAGGCTCTTTGAGACGGATTCTCTTAGGTTGATCTATTGGCCGTCACCCAATTCTGGGCCGAGATCCGAGATAGGGGCAATTTTGCTGAGCTTGATTTTAGGGTTGCTGGCAGCAAATTGCTGTAAAGTCCACTCGTTCTTAAACAGAAGAACGGGCCTGTCTTGAATGTCTTTAACAACTAGGGTGTTAAACAAGCTGGGAATATTCTCCAGCGCCTTCCAGCCATTCTCGACCCAGCGAGCCAGTGTGTAGGGCAACATCTCCAGTCGGGTTTCGACGTTGTATTCACTTTCAAGGCGATACTGCAAAACCTCAAACTGCAACTGGCCCACCGCTGCCACAATCGGATCCCGTTTGGAATCGTCGATAGAGTACATGATTTGTACAGCCCCTTCTTCCCGCAGTTCCGCTACCCCTTTCTGGAACTGCTTAAACTTGGAAGGATTGGGATTCTTCAAGTAGGCAAACAGCTCAGGAGAAAAGCTAGGGATCCCGGCGTAGCGCAGCTTCGGGCCGGTGTAGATGGTATCCCCAATGGTGAAGATGCCGGGATTATTCAGGCCGATCACATCCCCAGGGTAAGCTTCATCGATGGAGATGCGCTCTTGAGCAAACAACTTCTGGGGATAAGATAGGCGAATGGGACGATTGAGGCGGGCATGGTTGACCACCATATCCTTCTCAAACTTGCCGGAACAGATGCGCACAAAAGCAACGCGATCCCGATGGCGGGGATCCATGTTGGCCTGCAGCTTAAAGACAAAGCCCGTAAACTCAGGATGTTCGGGCGGGATTAGCCCAGCAGTGCTCTCGTGAGGCATTGGCGGTAAGGAATACTCCAAAAACGCATTGAGAAAAAGCTCCACCCCAAAATTGGTCATGGCACTGCCGAAAAAGACCGGGGTTTGTTTGCCAGAATGCACCTGTTTTAGATCCAAGGTGGGCATGAGACCATCCAGCAGTTCCAGCTCTTCCTTGAATTGGTAATACAAGTCCTTGTCGATCAACTCCTCAATTTGCGGATCCCCAAGTTTAATGACGGTATCTTGAACTCTTAGCCGCCCCCCAGATACCCGCTCAAAGAAATGAAACTCCTGAGTTCGGCGGTCAAATAGCGCAGTAAACCGCTCGCCTGAGCCAATTGGCCAGTTGACAGGATAGGGCTTGAGGCCCAGTTCCGTCTCAATTTCATCCATCAGCTCCAAGGGATCCCGACTTGGGCGATCCATCTTGTTGATAAAGGTAAAAATCGGCAGCCCCCGCATCTGACACACTTCAAACAGCTTGCGGGTCTGGGTTTCCAACCCTTTGCCGGCATCTTCCAGCATCACGGCATTGTCAGCCGCTGCCAGGGTGCGATAGGTGTCTTCGCTGAAGTCCTGGTGGCCGGGAGTATCCAGCAGATTGAGACGAATGTTGCGGTAATCAAATTGCAGGACGGTAGAGGTGATGGAAATACCTCGCTGCTTTTCCAGTTCCATCCAGTCGGAAGTGGCCCGCTTTTGCGCCCGACGGGCCTTCACAGCTCCCGCTTCTTGAATGGCCCCCCCGTACAACAGCAGCTTTTCGGTGAGGGTGGTCTTCCCCGCATCGGGATGGGAAATGATGGCAAAGGTGCGCCGTTGCTCTACAGCTTTGGTCAAATCAAGATCTTTCATCAACTGTTGCCGCTCCACTACAACCTGGTCGTTTTAAAGAAGATGACGTTGCAATGCTGTCCCCTAAACGATGGGAGAAATAGGGAGAAGATAGAAAAACAAAAGTGAGAAGTAGGGTGAATAATGCACTTGATGATAATGGGCTTGGGTTGCCGCCAGGTAGCGAGGGGGAGAGAGCACAGGCCGAAAAGCGCGAAAAGCCAACAGAACCATTTTGACCCTAGCACAGGAACAGGGATCCCTGTTGTCTGGCATACTGGCGGAGATCTTGAGGGGGAATTTCCCAGGCCAACCGGCCAGAACTCAAAGCAGATGCTGCTCGTTGTTGTTGCGCAACGCTGACGTGAAGAGCAGTTGCTCAATCGTGGCAATGGTGAAGTTTTGGCTGATCACCAGCCGCTCGACGCGAATGCGGTGGGCTTGCAGGAGGCAATCTTGCTGCAAGGGCTTGGGCAATTGTTCCCAATGATCCAGCAGGACTTCCAGCAAAATCTCGCCCGGTAGCCCGGTGGCGCTTTCCAGGGATCCCAGCTTTTCTACCCTCTCGGCAGACCATTTGAGGGTAAGCTTTTGCAGGCCCAGTTGTGCATCCAGAGCCTCGCGGGGATCCGACTGGGCAGTGTGCCCATGATAGGCGCCATTGCGGCGAACCCCATTGCCGGTGCCGGCGGTAGCAGGGGGCAAAAGCTCGGCTGGCCCTTCGGTTGGCGGTGGAGTACCGGCCCATTTGGCCGGACTGACCTGGGGTGGGGAGACAACCCTTTCCACCTCGACCGGAGCGGGCGACAAGTTGGACAAGGGATCCGCATCCCGAGAAGGAGCTTCAGGTGTGGAGAGCACACTGGCCAGGAGAGGCATCCGTCCTGCGTCTGGTGGGGTTGTGGCAACCTGGCACAGAGGGGACGAGGCGGCGGCAGATGGATCGGGCTCAACATCTAATGCCGCAGGGTGAGGCAGATCCAGGGAATCCGTCCCCCTGTTGTCCTCTGGACGGTGCGGAGCCTCAACGCCATCGGCAGCCGTAGGCGCAAGTTCCATCGGCTCTGGCTGCTTATTCACCCCCATGCGCGAGAGCAGATCCGCCTTGGTGGGGCCGGTGGGCAATTTTTTTTTGGGAGGCTTCTTGGCGGTAGCCATGTTAGCGGGCCTCCAGCACAGCCTTGAGGATCTCGCGATAAGGTTGGGCCAGGAGATCTTCCCCTGCCTCCGCCAAGGACCAGCCCATGCTGTTGGTTTGCTGAACGACCGTACTTTGCCGCACCGGCGTAAAAATGGGGATCCCTTGCATCATTTCCGCCAAGGCTTCCACCGCGGCCCGCGACATTTTGGTGCGGTTGTTGCCCACCCACTGTTCCCGTGTGGGGAGCACCCCCAAAAACTTGGGCACATGAAAATCCAGCTCTTCCAATTCTTTCAACAGCACCAGGGTACTTAGGGCCCCCATCACCCCCTTTTGGGTACATTCCGTCGGCACCACCAGCAGATCGGCGCTGAGAATGCTGTTGTAGGTGAGCAACCCTTTCGAGGGGGGGCTGTCGATGACCAAAAAGTCATACTCCGGCAAAATCGGTCGCAAAGCCCGCTTCAAAAACAGCTCCCGCCCCGGCTCCATCACGATTGCATCCATGGCCCGCGAGAGACTGTAATCGCTGGGGGCCAACCACAGCCGCTCCTGGCGATCCTCATTCAACGGCGGACGGATAATCTCCCGAATGTGAACCCGATCCGCCCCCGGCAAAATCGTCTCGGCAATGGTGGCCGACTCCGACAGATCCGTCCAGCCCATCCACTGGCTCAGGTTGCCCTGTGGGTCAAAGTCAACAGCCAGCGTCTTGCCATGCTCGGCCAGCATGATGGCCAAGTTGAGGGCGGCTGTGGTCTTTCCGGATCCCCCACTCAAACAGGCAACGGTGATGACAAGCGCCGTTCTGCCAGACATGAGTTATCCCCTCGTAGCCCATCCCCTAACACTATAGCTAGGGTTAAGCAATGGTGTTCACACTTCAGATAGGGACCTCGCCGCTGGGAATGGCCTACAGGGATCCAGCCGCTGGGAGCTGAGCTTCCTCAGTTCTTTTCGATCCTCGGATTGAATTCTCAGAGGGAAGACACAAACCGGTGCAGCCGCTGCAGCCCTTTTTCGAGGGTGGTGCGGTCGGCAGCGTAGGAAAGGCGAATGTAGGAATCTGCCCCAAAGGCTACCCCCGGCACAGCAGCCACGTGGTGTTCCTTGAGCAGCTGCCGGCAAAACTCCACCGAACTTAACCCGGTTTGGCCGATGTTGACAAACACATAAAATGCGCCCTCCGGCTCCGGGCAAGTCACCCCCGGCAAGGTGCGGATCCCGTCCAGCATCAGATCTCGCCGCTGCCAGAATTCTTGGCGCATTTTTTCCACAGCCGCTGCCGATAGGGGGCTGGTCAGGGCTTCCAGAGCACCGTACTGGGCGAAGGTGCAGACATTGGAGGTGCTGTGGCTTTGCAGGTTGATGGCCGCCTCAATGATGGGCTTGGGCCCGGCCAAGTAGCCCACCCGCCAGCCGGTCATGGCGTAGGCTTTGGCGAAGCCACTGCTGAGAATCAGGCGCGGCATCAAGTCAGGGCAAAGGGATCCCAGGCTGATGTGGCGGGCTTGTCCATAAACCAGCTTTTCGTAGATCTCGTCGCAGATCACGTACAGATGGGGGGCGGAGAGGATCACCTCTGCCAGAGCTGCCAGCTCGTGCTGGTGGTAAACGGCTCCGGTGGGGTTGGCCGGCGAGTTGAGAATCAGCAGCTTGCTGCGGGGGGTGAGGGCCTGGCGCAGTTGGGCGGCGGTGAGCTTGAACCCCTGGGCCTCTTCCGTCTGCACCTGCACAACCTTTGCCCCTGCCAAAATGGCAATTTCGGGGTAGCTGACCCAGTAGGGAACAGGCAAGATCACTTCATCGCCGGGATCCAGCAGCACCATGGCCAGGTTAAACAGGGTTTGCTTGCCGCCGTTGCTGATCAGGATTTGGTCGTGGCTGAACTCCAGGCCGTTTTCCTGCCGCAGCTTATCGGCCACTGCTTGGCGAAGGGCGGGGATCCCGGCGGTGGGGCCGTAACGGGTTTTGCCCTCTTCCAGAGCACGGATGGCCGCGGCCCGAATGTGGTCAGGCGTATCGAAATCCGGCTCGCCCGCGCTCAAGCTACACACATCCAGCCCCTCTGCCTGCATGGCTTTAGCCAGAGCCGAAATGGATAGCGTGGGGGAAGGGGATAGATGGGCGACCCGTTGGGACAAGCCGGCAGCAGACACCATCGGTTGGGAAGCTCTTTGGTTTATTTTAAGGTTCTCAAGCAGGGCCAATCTAGATAGCTAGGCTACTGCGGTCAACAGGCGGGTACCATCCACCAACAGCAGTTTGTTGCCCTCTCGCTCTGCCAACAGATCCCAAAACTCGCCCGCCACAGCTCCGGGCAAGAACCCTTCCAAGCGCAATTGCAGAGGAGCAAATTGCTTGGTTCCCTGGGGCTTGCGCCGCACGGTCACCTCAACAAAGCCATCGTGGGGCTCGACAATGCCGCGGATGTTAAAGCCTTCCTCTGTGTCCTCAGGGGCAGGCAAAAACGGTTCTTCTTCCCACTCTGGGTCTTGCTCCTCTTCCGGCAGGGCCAGGATGCGGATAATGCTCAAGCCCAAAGCCCCCCCTGAACGCGGCTGCGGCTGCACGTAGTACCAGTAGGTATGGCCGCTCTTGATGCAGTGCTCGAAGGGGCCGAGAAGCTCGGCGCGTCCGGGGGTAGCCGGATATTCTGCTCCGTCAGAGGCAACCAAGGTTGCCTGCGCATAAGTCTTGGGGATCGATTTCAGGGATCCCTTAATCAGGCCCAAAGCGCGGAACTGGTAGGGGTGGGCGGGAGGAGGCAATGGGTTCATGGCGGCCAGATCTTGGAAAGCCAGGGAAGTAGAGTCCATCATCTTATCCTATGGCGATCCTCAGATTGGAATATCCAGGGCTTTCCTCAGCATCGCCTCCAGCTCATCGCCCTGCCGACTTGCGCACCGCGATCAAGCTGCTGGTGGTGCCCAGAAAAACCCCCATCCCCAACAACATCGACGGCAAGAGCCAAAACTCCAGTTGGCTGCGATCTGCCTGCATCACCTTGAGGAAGGGCAAGGCAATCAACTGCTCCAGCAGCTCCTGCAGCAACTGCTGGGATCCCAAGATCAATCCCCAAGCTCCCACTGCGCTGATCACCCCAAACAGGCACCCTTGCAAAATAAAGGGCAAGTAAATCCAGGCTGCTGTCGCCCCCACCAATTGCATCACCTCGATCTCCCGCCGCCGCGCCATGACGATGAGGCGAATGGTGGTGGTGATGACCGCCACCGCTGTCAGGGCCAACACGCCGGTAATGGTCAGGGATCCCAGCCGTAGCATGTCCTGGAGCTGGGCCAGTTGCTCCACAATGCGGTCGCCGTAGTAGACCTCATCCACCCCTTCCAGTTGGCGAATCTGCTCCGCCACTTCCCCCAAGGCTTCGGTGGAATCCGCCTTAACCCGCAGAGCATCCACCAAGGGGTTCTCCCCCAACTGGGTTTCCATGGCCGCCTCGTCTTGGATCCCCATCTCGATCAAGAGGGTGCGCCAAGCTTGGTCTTTGGTGATGACCTTCACCTCGGCCACATGAGGCAGTTGGGCAACCTGGGGTTGCAGCTCCACCCCCTGTCGTTCCGGCTCCAGATAGACGGAGATCTCCAGTTGTCCCCCCAGAGACTGCACCGTTGCATCCACACCCCAGGACAGCTCAACGCCGATCCCCACCAGGAACAGCAACACCAGCAGGGTGCTCACCGCAGCCCAGTTCAGCCAGCCCCCCCGCCGCAACCCCAAAAAAGTCTCCTGTAGGAGATAGCGGATTTTATTGAGAAATCGGGAGAGAGATTGCATGCTGTTCTCCATCCAACAATCAATGGGCTCAGACCCTTGCCCCCTGGAGCTCAACAGAGCCTGTGGAGAGCAAAATAGGGATCCCGGCAGCCCTCAGCGCAGATCATACAGGCGCCCTCCCTCCATGCGCACCACCCGGTGGCCGGCCCGCTCCACCAGATAGGGGTCATGGCTGGTCATGATGACGTAGCGGCTGCAGAGCCGTTCCAGGAGAAAGCGATCATGACTGATGACCAAAAGCCCCATCTGATGTGCCCGCCCATAGGCCAAGACAGCTTGCCAGATCAGGGCTTGGGTATTGGCGTCGAGCATGGCTGTCATCTCATCTGCAATCAAATAGCGAGTTTGTGGGTTGAGAACCCGGGCGATGACAACCCGCTGCAATTCTCCCCCGCTTAGCTCATGGGGATAGCGGTTGAGCCAACTGGGGGAAATGCCTAAGGTGTGGAGAACCTCTGGCTGGGGAGGAGGCCCTTCCCGCAAGACCTGAGCTATGCGCCAGTGGGGGTTAACGGCCTGCTCTGGATGTTGAAAGACAAGCTGCACTGGGCAGTACCCTCGCCGAGGCAAAGGCTGCCCTGTCACACTCACCCGACCTTGGCTGGGGGTAAGGTAGCCCGCCAGCAACTTGGCCAGAGTAGTTTTGCCAAAACCAGAGGGAGCCATCAGCCCTACGACTTCCCCAAGTTCTACTTGAAGGGTCTGATCTTGCACCACCCAAGGCAGATGCCGTCCATAGCGAAACCAGAGATGCTCACCCTTGAGCATGGATACACCTCACCCAACCTCCTCCAACCGCCCGCAGAGGCGGACGCTCAGCTCGACAGATTTCACTTGCCCAGGGGCAGCGATCCCCAAACAAACAACCCGCAGGCAGTGCCTCAGGGTCAGGCTGGTTGCCCGGCAGGGGAGCAAACTCATTTTGGGGCAGGGATCGCCACAGAGCTTGAGTGTAGGGGTGGCGCAAGTTTCCCCTTTCGAAATCCTGAGCCGAGGCCAACTCGACTGTAGTGCCCGCATAGAAGACTGCCACTCGATCTGCCACCGACAACGCCGCCTGAATATCGTGTGTAATCAACATAACGCCTCGGCCCTCCTGGGCCAGCTCCCGCAGATGGGCAAGGGTCTCAGCCACCACCTCCGCGTCCAAGCCTGGCGTAGGCTCGTCGGCTATCACCAGCTTGGCTCTGCTAACTGCCGCCGTCGATACCAGCACCCGCCGTGCCATGCCTCCGGAGAGCTGGAAAGGGTAGAGGCCCTCTGTTCCCGGCGGCAAGCTATAGCGGGCAAAGATGCGGCTCACTGCTCTACGGGCCTCGCCTTGGGAGGCACCGCTGAGCCGAGCTACCCGCTGTACCTGGGATCCTACTTGCATGAGGGGATCCAGGTAGTCCACAGACTGGGGGATGAGAGCAATGGCCTTGCCGCGCAGTTGCCTACACCGCTCAGGGGTCAAGGGCTGCCCCTGAAATAGGAGAGTACCGCGCAGGGTAGCGTTCTCTGGCAAAAGACCCAAGAGGGCATGGGCCAGCAAACTTTTGCCCGATCCGCTGGCCCCCACCACTGCCACCACCTCCCCTGCCTTAACCTCCAGATCCAGATCTGTAATCACCTGAAGGTAGCGGCGGCGCAGCCCCCGCTCGTATCGGCTGAACCTAATGTTTAGGCCGGAGACCACCAACATTTCCCTACTCCTGAGCCGTACGCGGATTGAGAAGGGCCTGCAGGTTTTCTCCCAGCCAGTCAAAAGCCTTGACCGACAGCAGCAGCAGCAGTCCAGGCATAACCCCCAGCCACCAGTAGCCGGTGGAGAGGTGGCGCATGGATTCGGCCAGAATAATGCCGATGGCCGGTAGGTGCGGCGAAATACCTACCCCAATGAATGAGAGGGCTGCTTCGTGCAAAATGGCGTGGGGAAACAGCAGAATAAGTCCCACTAGGAGCTGGGGCAAAATGTGAGGCATCATATGGTAGCGGGCAACCCAGAGGGAAGAGCGGCCCAGTCGGTAAGAACTCTGGACATAGTCAGAACTGCTGACCTGTAACACCTCGGCCCGCACCAGGCGCGCTAGGCTGGGCCAGTGGGTGAGGGCAACGGCAACAATGACTCCCCGAACTCCGCCGCCGACAGCAAAAGCTATAAGGATCTGCACCACCAGGTGAGGCAGGCTGAAACATAGGTCAATCATCCAGCAGATCGAGGCATCCACCCAGCCTCCCACCGTGCCACCCACCAAACCCAAAACAGCGGCGATCACCACGCTGACGGCGGCAGCCAGCATGCCTACCCACAGACTAAGGGACATCCCGTGCAAGGATCGGGCCAGCATATCCCGCCCCAGCCAGTCGGTGCCGAAGGGATGGGCCAGGGAAGGAGGCTGATTCCGCTGAGTTAGGTTCGGGCTCAGTCCGGTATCGCCGATAAGCCCAGCGCTGCAGAGGATAGACACCAAAAAAAAAGCACACAGTCCAATTGCCCACAGAGTCTGCCGCCTGCGCTCTCCTTTAACAGAGGACTCTGAGAATTTCATCCCCCCATCGGCATCAGCAGCAGCAACACGAGGCGATGCAAAAGGGATCATCCTATCCTCCCGCCAAGGCGAATGCGTGGATCGACAATCTGGTAGGACAGGTCAGCTAGGGTATTGCCGGCATAGACAAACAAGGCGCTGAAAAACACAATGCCCACCAACAGAGGCACATCACTGCGCAAAGCTGCCTGTACCGTTGCTTGTCCCAGTCCTGGATAAGCAAACACCTGTTCCACTAACACTGAGCCACCAAACAGTTCCCCAAAGGAGGCAAATTGCAGCGTCAGCGCAGGCAGCAAGATATTCCGCAAGCCGTGGTACCACAGGATCCCAGCCAGGCTTTCCCCCTGGGCACGAGCAAACAGCACATAGTTGCTGTGCAACACGTCAATGAGCTTCTGACGAGTGTGCAAGGTGATGTTGGCAACGCCGATGAAAGTTAGGGTGAAAGCAGGCAAGAGCAAGTGGTGTAAGCGCTGCCAAAAAGTCACCTCCTCCGCCAACGCGCCAGGTGGCGCGGCGCAACAGATAGGTGTTAGACCCAGCTCTACCGAAAACGCGATCAAGAGTAGCAGCGCCACCCAGAAAGGGGGAGAAGAGGCGAGGGTGTAGGCGTAAAGACGAATACCGCGGTCAACCCAAGTGCCCTGAAACGCTGCGTCCAAAACCCCCAACCCCACTCCCAGGAAACCGGAAAGCAGCCAGGCAATTGCCAGTAAGGGCAGCGATAGCTCAAACCGCTGTTGAATGACCTGCACCACTGGCTGATTGAACACCATTGAGGTGCCCCAGTTGCCTTGAACCATCTGCCCAAGCCAGTTCCCAAAGCGAAGCAGCATGGGCTGATCCAGCCCCCAACGCTGGGCAATCAGGTCTCGTTGGGCTGGGCTGATCTGCAGCATGTCGGCCCCTACATAGGCTTGTACGGGATCAACAGGGGAGAAGCTGAGCAGGGCAAACGTCAGGACTGCCACAGCCGCCAGCAGCAACCCCAGCCGAGTCAGCTTATAAGCCAGAAACAGCAGAACTGACCTCAGTTGCACGTCCATTTCCAACGGGTGATGTTGGCTGTGATTGGCCAACCATGGCCATGAGGCTGTACCTGCGGCTGGCCTATATCCAAGCACTCGTGGACAAAGTAGGTATGATCCAGGTTTACCAACCAAGCCCAGGCTGCATCTCCTTTGGCAGTAAAGCCTTGCTTTCCATCCCACTGGGCTGCCCGCCAGAAGGGGATAGCTTCAGCTTCAGAGGGGGCCTCCATAGCCAGATCCAGCATTCGATCCACAAACGGGTTGGCATAGTAGCCGGCATTGAAAAATCCCCCCTGGGCCGCTTTGCTGTGGTAGAGGTTGTACACCTCAGTTGGGTCATGGCTGCCCCAGCCAAACAGCACCACGTTGCTGTGCATGAGCGGAGTGATGTCATCCCAACTTTTGCCCTCGACATTGAATCGGATGCCCACAGGCCGCAGCATTTCTGCAACAGCTAGGGCCAGGGCTTGGCGAATACTGTCGTTGGCCGGGTAGAGCACGGTGAACTCAGCCCGCAGCCCGTTTTTTTCCACTACCCCATCCCCATCTTTATCGCTCCAGCCTCCCTCAGCTAGAATCTGACGGGCCAGGTCTGGATTGTTGTCCTCAATCTTGGCGGTCGGCTCTTCCCAGGGCAAACCGCTGACTGGGCCATAGGCAGGGGATCCGTAGCCTTCTAGGACTCCATCCACCAGCGCCTGTCGGTCAATGGCGAAGTTGACCGCCTTGCGAATCGCCAAGTCAGAAGTCACATCGTTGCCGATGGGGTATCCCTTTGGGGTTGTCGCACCGGTTTTAGGGGGAAAGGGGAACATCAGCCCTCGGTTATCCACACTGGGAATGGCGTGAAGCTTCATGCCCTCAACAGTTTGCTTAGCCAAAGACTGAGGCACGCTAACCACGTGTACCTGTCCGGCTCGGGCTGCTGCAAAGGCTGCATCCTCCTCCAGGAAAAGGAAAACCAGCCGCCGAATGCCAGGAGTCTGGCCGTAATATAAGGGATTTGCCTCCACAATCAGTTGTTGCCCCTCATCCCACTGCACCAGTCGGTAGGGGCCAGAGCCAATGGGTTTGCGAGCATAATCAGGCCCGTGGGCATGTTGAGGCACGATACCCAAGGTGATAAGGCGGTTGACAAAAGTACTTTGGGGTTTTTGCAGCCGCAGCTCCACCGTATGAGTGTCGATAGCTACTGCTTCCTTTAGGGCGGTTAGGTCGACCAGACCACCACTCCGAGCTGCTTGGTTAAAGGTGTAAGCCACGTCCGCTGCTGTGACAGGTTTTCCATCGGAGAAGACTGCATCCTTTCGTAGGGTTACCGTCCAGGTTAGGCCATCTTGGCTGACAGTGTAGCCAGTCGCCAGGTCGTTTACAATCTCAAGGTTCTCGTCCCGCCGCAGCAGAGTGCTTTGGAACAAAGGCGAACCGTAACGTCCCCAGCCCAGGGTGGGATCAAATCCTTCTTCCCTTTCCCCTCCAATGGCCAGCACGATTTGATCGCTGGATCCTGCTAGCTTTGGATCGAAAGCTGTCCGCTCAGCAGCATTCTGAGCGCATCCAGCCCACATCTGGCTCAGCAAGAAGAGGCCCACAGACCACACAGTTACTTTTAAGCTTGATGCCATAGAAACCCCGATCTGTCGCTTTTTCAGCAAAGCAAAAAGGAGCAAACCCCCTTGCCTCCTGGACAAGACTTATGGCAGCTAAGCTATCACTGCCTTATCTTGAGAGCAATGCAGGGGGGGAGGATGCTTAGAGGATTCCGATGACTTCCTGCAAGACCGCTGGGTGAAAGGTGAGGTCTGGTAGCTCCAAAGGCTGCTGGCTTGGTGATGATTGAAGCACTCTACTCCCGTCTCTGAACTCCGTGATACGATGTAGCTCAGCTATCGGTTCTGACGGGGATCAGCCGCCAGAGGAAACGGGGAAAGAGCAGTGAGAATCTGCCGCTGTCCCGCAGCTGTGATCCGGTTTAGGAGAAGTTCTGCAGCAAATCTCTAGAGTCATTCGCTGCCGATCCAGATCTTGTCCCCCAAAACCGTGTCAGTCAGAATGCCCGCCGATGGTTTTTCTAAACTTCACAACATCTGCGAGGTACAGATGGTAACTGTCTTGGCTTTAGCTCGTTTCTGCTTTCGTTATCCTGAGCATTTTCCCGGCGTTGCTCCCACAAGCTTTCGGTACTCCTCAGCAGTAGAAATAAGTCCAAGAACCCAAGCAAGACTCTGAGCCAGTTGGCCGGGAGAGAGTAAATTTTGGGTGCTGTTGCACCAAGATCTATCAAGATCTACAGCCCGCCTACGCGAAGGAAAGAGTGAGATGTCAGGCTTCCTGACTTCAATTGGTGGCTGGCAAGTAGCCACTGCGATCGCTGGCTGCGTTGAGTATCTTTTTTGCGCAAAAGGCAGTGTTTTGTTGGGGTTCCAGAGGCAAGAGAGGAACAGCCGGTTTCTTCCTTGGCGGGCGGGATCCCAGTTGAGGGCGAATTGAACGCAGGAAAATTAGAAAACTCAGTATTTGGGATGGCACACAACATGACTGCACAAACCATGACATTGGGGTATGCCCGCATGGGCAAGCGCCGCGAGCTCAAAAAAGCTTTGGAAGGCTTTTGGAGTGGTGCCCTAGGGTCAGAGGCTCTGCTGGCTACCTTTTGGGATTTGGAGACTCAAGCCTGGCAGACTCAGCTACAAGCTGGGATTGATCACATTGCGGTAGGGGATCAGACTCTCTACGACCATGTACTGGACTGGGCCACCTGGCTGGGGCTGATCCCCTCTCGGTTCCGAGGCCTGTCGGGTTTAGACCGCTACTTTGCCATGGCGCGGGGGCGGGAGGGCCTGCCGGCTTTGGAAATGACCAAGTGGTTTGACACCAACTACCACTACTTGGTACCCGAAATTGAGCCGGAAGCCGATCCCAGTCCTAACTTTGGGGATTTTTTGGAAAGAGTTCGGCGGGCCCAAGGGATCCTAGGGGAGCGCACCAGCCCCGTTGTCCTCAGTCCAGTGACTTTGCTCTGCCTTAGCCAGCGATCTGGGGATCTGCGGGCGGACTTGGAAAAGCTCCTTCCTCTGTACCGGGATCTCCTCCAGGAGTTAAAACAGCTGGGGATCCCAGAAGTCCAGATTCACGATCCCATTTTGGTTACCAGCCAGGGAAGTGGCCTGCGGGAAGCTGTGGAAATGAGCTACCGCCAGTTGGCAACCGCCGGGATCCCTGTCCACTTGGTCACCTACTTCGATGACCTGGGGGAGACTTACCCCTGGGTGGTGCAACTGCCGGTGGCCGGCATTAGCCTTGACTTTACCCGTGGCCACACCCTGGATCTGGTAAGAACCTATGGCTTTCCGGCTGACCAGATCCTAGGTGCTGGCGTAGTGGACGCTCGGAATGTCTGGAAGGTTCAGCCTGAGACCGTCTTGGCCAGCCTGCGGGAGCTGCAGGGGGTAGCTCCCAACCTACGGGTGCAGCCTTCCGCTTCGTTGCAATTTGTGCCCCACGACGCTGCTCTGGAAGCCCAGTTGCCGGAACCCCTCAGAAATGTCCTCAGCTTTGCCGAACAGAAGCTGGCCGAAGTAGCTCTCCTGGCGCGAGCCCTCAACGGCGAAGACACTGCTGCCCAGCAGGCGGAAATCCAGCAGCAATGGCAGAGCTTTGCGCAGTTTAGCCCCCCCAACCCCCAAGTGCGCCAGGCTTTGGCCAACCTCAAGCTCCAGGACTTCGAGCGATTCCTGCCCTACGAGCAGCGCCTAAGTCGGCAGGTTCAGCTACCACCTTTGCCCACCACCACCATTGGCTCCTTCCCCCAAACTCCAGAGGTGCGGCAGTGGCGAGCTAAGTACAAAAGAGGGGAGGTTTCGCAGGCGGAGTACGAAGCAGCCATTGACGCTGAGATTGCCAAGTGCATCCGCATTCAAGAAGAGATTGGCCTGGATGTGTTGGTGCATGGGGAATTTGAGCGCACCGACATGGTGGAGTACTTTGCCCAGAAGCTGGAAGGCTTTGCCTTCACTGAACACGGCTGGGTGCAGAGTTACGGCAGCCGCTGCGTGCGCCCTCCCATTCTCTACGGCGACGTGGTTCGCCCCCAACCCATGACAGTGCGGGAATTCCAAGTAGCCCAGTCCCACACCCAAAAGCCGGTGAAAGGCATGCTCACGGGGCCAGTGACTATGCTCAACTGGTCCTTTCCCCGTGTTGATATTCCCCGGCGGGAGCAGGCTTTGCAGATTGCCCTGGCCTTGAGAGCCGAAGTGGCAGATCTGGAAGCGGCTGGAGCGGTGATGGTGCAAGTGGATGAGCCGGCACTGCGGGAGGGGCTACCTCTGAAAAAAGAACGCTGGCCAGAATACCTCAGCTGGGCAGTGGATGCCTTTCGCCTAGCTACCGGCGGGGCCAAGCCGGAAACCCAGATTCACACCCACATGTGCTACTCAGAGTTTGGGGACATCATCGAGCACATTGAGCGGCTGGATGCCGACGTGCTTTCCATTGAAAACAGCCGCAGCAACAACAAAACCCTGCTGCAAATTGCCCAGGCTGGGTATCGTCACCAGGTGGGCAACGGCGTTTACGATGTCCACAGCCCTGCGGTGCCGAGCGTTGAGCAAATCCTGCAGCAGCTGCGCACAGGACTGGCCCACTTGCCTGTGGAGCAAACTTGGGTTAATCCCGATTGTGGCCTCAAGACCCGCCGCTGGGAGGAGGTGATCCCCGCACTGAAAAATATGGTGGCTGCCGCTCATCAGCTAGGGGAGGAGCTTCTGGAAACCCAACCTGAGGGTCTGCGCGAGTAAGGCCCACGACCCGCTGATGTAACTGGTCGGGCTGGCTTGACAAGTCGCCGCGGGCGGTGCCGCTGTTGTGCTGATGCGGCTGGCTTAGGGCCTACGGTCTGCTGATGCAACCGGCAAAGCTGCTCTCCGGGATCTCAAAAAGCTTGTGAAGAGCAAAGTAGGGATCCCGGTAGCCCCTCAGCGCAGATCATACAGGCGCCCTCCCTCCATGCGCACCACCCGGTGGCCGGCCCGCTCCACCAGATAGGGGTCATGGCTGGTCATGATGACGGTCACCCCAAAGGAATTGAGCCGCTCCAAAATCTGGAGAACCAAGAGGGAGTTTTCCGGATCTAGGTTTCCTGTTGGCTCGTCCGCCAGCAGCAACACCGGCATGTTGACAATGGCCCGGGCCAGGCTGAGGCGCTGCTGTTCTCCCCCCGAAAGCTCATGGGGAAAGTGATCTCGCTTTTCGGTCAGCCCCACCATCTTCAAGGTCGGCCCGATGCGACGGCGGATTTCTGCGGGGGATAGCCCTTGGGCGCGCAGCACAAAGGCCACATTTTCCGCCAGGGTGCGGTTGGCCAAAAGGCGATAGTCTTGGAAGACCACCCCTAAGCGCCGCCGCAACATAGCCAGAGGACGAGGTGGGATGCGATAGGGTCGCCGCCGCCCTTCAGAAGAAAAGAGACAGACTTGATCGACGATGACCGTGCCCTCGGTGGCCTGTTCCGCCCCGTAGAGTAGCCGCAGCAGGGTGGACTTGCCCGCCCCGGAGACCCCAGTTACGAACACAAACTCGCCGCGGCGCACCTCCAAGTTCACATCCTGAAAAATTAAGTTGCCGTTGGGAAAGACCTTGCTCACGCCCCGCAAGGACACCATGCTGGCCGGGGCTTGCAGGGATCCGGATTGGGTGCTGCTGTAAAAGCCCAGGGTGGCCTCTGGATGGGCTGGGGCAGGGGGATGAGGGGTCGGAGCCGTACCCGCCCAACGGTGTAAGCGAGGAGGATAGCCGATGTGCTGACCGATCACCATAGTAAGCGCCTAGACAGAGGAGGGAGAGAGCGCCGGCAGACTAGGGGCGCAAACGAGAAGAGGGATCCCACAGCACTCGCCAGACAAAGCTGGGCAGAGCTAACATGCGTCGCCAGCGCCAGGGTTCCTGATAGAGACGATACAACCATTCCAGGTGATGGTCACGCCACCAACGGGGCGCTCGCCGTTTTTGGCCGGCCCAAATGTCCAAGCTGCCCCCCACCCCCATCCAGATGGCTTGGGGCAAAAGGGGACGCCACTTTTGGATCCACAGCTCCTGCCGCGGGGATCCCAGCCCCACCCACACCAGTTGCGGTCGAAATTCCTGGAGAGCTTGCAGAAGCTCTTTTTCTTCGTTGCCAGAAAAGTAGCCGTGGTAGCCCCAAATGGTCAAACCAGAAAACTGGGCTTGCCAATGTCGAACCGCTGCCCGGTTGACTTCCGGCCTTCCCCCCACCAGGGCCAAGCGCCACCCCCGTTCTGCCGCCAACGGGATCAGGGCCTCTGCCAGCTCGATCCCCGGCACCCGCTGGACGCGGATCCCTTGCCGTCGCAAAGCCCACACCACCCCAATGCCATCGGGGATCACCAGCTCTGCTGCCTGCAGCACCTGGGCAAAGGCCAGATCCCGCTGCGCCTGCATGATCATTTCCGGGTTGCAGGTAACCACCTGAGCGCCCTGACTCTCCCGAATACGCGCCTCAATCCAGGTGGCGTAGCTCTGTAGGCTGGCCTCCGGCAGAGCAATGTGTAAGTTCACGCCCAGAATCGAATGGATGGCTAACGACACTACCGACCGAACGCTTGTCCCCAGTGAAATCCAACTTTCAAAATAGCCCAGCCCAAAAGCTGAGCACACAATCCAAATCTTTTCCCCCAGGCATCCGCCGTGGCATCAGCGGCGTATTCCCATCAGACCAGGCCGAGAGGGAATTGCCCGACCCAGAGCAAGTCCCTGAAGGTTGGTTGCCATCTTTCGAGACAGGAGACTTAAGATGAAAACTTCGAAGACTCCCTTCGCTCTGCCTCAATTGGCCGCCGAATGGGATCCCAGCCCTGCAACTTCCCGCCGCAGCTTGTTGTTGGCTGGTTTGCTGGCGGGCGTAGGTGGAGCAATTGGATTGCGCAGCCTGCCCGGTGCCGCTCAGTCCAACACTGCCGACATCGCCATTCTCAACGCCGCCATCGACTTGGAACAGCAGGCGATCTGGGCCTACAAAACCGCTGCCGGCAAGTTGAGCAACACCGAGGTGGGCAAGATCGTGTTGGAAGTGGCCACCAAGAACGTAAACTACCCGGCTCCGACCGCTAAGCGGTACGGAGCGGGCTTTCAGTAGCCCTGAGCCTGCTCTGCTCTACCAGAGAACAAAACAGGCCCGAACCTCTAGGCTGGTTTACGACAGCCCCCAAAAGCGCAATCACATTCGCACCATTCAAATCCGCATCTCCTTCCCATCCACAGTGCCCACACTTGAACGACTTGCCACTGCGGTAGGACTTGCCCTGCTCAGGGTGGATGTGTAAGCACCGGTGACAGGTCTGCGACGTGTAAGCAGGCGGCACAAGAATCAGAGAAACCCCTGCAGCCCTCGCCTTGTATTCCAGAAACTGACGTAGTTGGTAGAACGCCCAACTGTTGGCCCTGCGCCGTTCGGCTTTGCTGCGTGGCTGTTGATTGACCCTTTCCCGAATCCCTGTCAAGTCTTCCAGAGCAATAGCGCTGTTTGTCGCCTTTGCCCTAGAGACAATAGCTTTGGAGATGCGATGATTGACCCACGCCTGAAAGCGTCTCTCCTTGCCAGACAGCCGTTGCAACAGTTGACGGCATCTGCGCCGCGAACTGCGTGTGCCCTTACTGGCTTTGCGTTGGAGTGCCGCCCTCAATCGAGAGTAGTGGTCTCGGACTCGGTTCAACTGCTGTCCATTCCAATTGTCCCCGTCTGATGTATGGGCAATATCCGTCCTCCCCAAGTCCACCCCCAGCACTCTACCCGTGCGTTGCGGTGGGCATGGTTCCGTTTCCACACAGATTTGAATGGAGTAGGAACCGTCTTTGCGCTTGACCAGAGTGGCAGATTTGGGATTGGAGCCTGCCAACTGTTCTCTCTGGTAGCGGCCAATCGCCAGCTCAAAGCGCTCCCGACCCTCCACCGTGGTCAGCGACACCGTCCAGTCTTTCTCGCGAAACGAAAAGATACGGGCATCGTAGGTCGCAAAGCCTCTCTTGAACGCTTTGACCGGACGGTTTTTCTGTCGGGCAACTTTACGGGCACCGGCCAGCCGTCTGCAGACCTGCTGAGCCAAGTTACTGGACAAGCCAAACCGAGCGCGAATCTGGTAATAGCAAAGGGACTGGAGTTTGACTGCGTTGACTACTTTTTCTGGTGTGTTTTGGTTGACCCAGTTCAACGCCTGCACAAAGGCATCCATTGTCGCATCCAACTTTGCGGCTTGCGACTGGGACACCTTGAGCTTGCAGGAGACGGTCAGGACTTGGGTCATGGTTCTATCATAACTTCCGCATTCCTCCCGACACTGACCCTACGGGTACAGTGCGGGGCTCCTGCGATTTCTAGCTGATCTGACTTTGGGGTCTTATCCAGGCGCACTCGCCAAACTCCACCTCCCACGGCCACTTCATCCCCAGGGCGCAGCTTGCGTCCCCGCCGGGTTTCCACCTCACCATTCACCCGCACTTGCCCCGCTTGGATGAGCTGCTTGGCCTGCCCGCCGGTGGGAACAACCCCCGCCAGCTTGAGGAATTGATCCAGCTTGATTACAGGATCCGCCGCCGGCTGGGGATCCCTTTGAGCAGTCTCCGCCATCACTTCACCCAAAAGGTTTTGACATTTACAAATTCCAGGATCCCTTCCCGGCTCAGTTCCCGTCCATACCCTGAGCGTTTGATGCCGCCGAAGGGAAGGCGCGGGTCGGACTTGACCATGCCATTGATGAACACGGATCCCGCCTCCAGCTCCTCCAGCAGGCGCTCTTGTTCCTCTGGATCGGTTGTCCAGGCGCTGGCGCCCAGGCCAAAGGGCGTGTTGTTGGCCAGCTCAATGGCTGCCGACACATCCGGTACGGTGAACAACAGCGCCACCGGCCCGAACACCTCCTGGTGGGCCACCGGATGATCCGGGGGGATGTCGCTCAGGATCGTGGGCGGGTAAAAATTTCCTCCCCAGGGGGATCCGCCGATATGGACTTTGGCTCCTGCTTGCACCAAAGCCTGCACCTGTCCGTCCACCTCTTGCAGGATGCTGGGGGTAGCCAGAGGCCCCACGTCCGTTTGCGGATCCAAGGGATCCCCCACCTTGAGCCGGCGAAATCGCTCCGTCATGGCAGCCGTGAAAGGTTCAGCGATAGCCCTGTGCAAGATAAATCGTTTGGCGGCAATGCAGGACTGGCCGTTGTTGATCAGACGGGCCGTGACCGCTGTGGCGACTGCTGCCTCCAGATCGGCGCTGGGCAGCACGATGAAGGGATCGCTCCCTCCCAGTTCCAACACCGTTTTTTTCAGATATTGACCGGCCAAACGGGCCAGGCTGGAGCCGGCGGCTTCGCTGCCGGTGAGGGCGGCCCCCCGCACCCGTTCATCCGCCACCACCTCTGCCACCTGGGCTGCTGTGATCAGCAGGGTTTGAAAGACCCCTGGCGGAAATCCCCCCTCCCGAAAGATCTGCTCTAGGGTCAAAGCCGATTGGGGCACGTTGGAAGCATGTTTCAGCAAGAGGGTGTTGCCCGCCATCAGGGCTGGGGCGGCACAGCGAAACACCTGCCAAAAGGGAAAGTTCCAGGGCATCACCGCCAAAATCACCCCCAGCGGCTGGTAGCGGATCCCGCTGCGGCTGGCATCGCTGGCGTTCGCGTAAGCGTTGCGTAGCAATATGGAGCGCTCGGCCAAGAATCCCTCTGCCTCCTCGGCATAGTAGCGACAAACCCAAGCGGATTTTTCCACTTCGGCAACGGCAGAGGCCAAGGTTTTGCCCATCTCCAAGCTGATCAGGCGGCCAAACTCCGCTTTGCGCTCCTCCAGGATCCCTGCCACCCGCTTCAGCCAGGCGGATCGCTGAGCAAACGGGATCCGACGATAGCTCTGAAACCGCTCGTGGGCTTGGGCGATACAGCTTTGGATCTGCCCAGCGTCGAAAACGGGGTAGCGAGCCAATTCCTCTCCGGTGGTGGGGTTGATGCTGACCAGGTGCCCCTTCGCGTAAGCGTTGCGTAGCAATATCGTTTTCCCTCAACGCCTGTTTCTCCACTCTGGCATTTGTGCTCTGCCTGGAATAGTGCTCCGCACTGCTACTGCGTTCGCGTAAGCGTTGCGTAGCAATATGGAAAGATTTGCGGAGTGGGGGACTCAGGGTTGCGGGCTGCCGGTGGTGTCTGTTCGGGATGGCGGGGCGGATCCAGGAGCAGACCAGAACTCATAGGCTGCTTGCGACAAGCTGGCGATCAGCCCTTCGGCTCTGGGGTCGTTGGGGGTTTCTCGCTTCACCCACACCGCCGCCACATAGCGCCGCCCGTTGGGTAAATCCAGGATCCCGGCATCCCCCACCACGGAGCCCAGGGTTCCCGTTTTGTGGGCAATGCGCACCTCTTGACCCAAGTTGGGCCGGAAATAGGAGGGCCGTTGGGTGCGCCAGAGAATGTCCAGAAAACGGTCGCGGCTGCGGCGGCTGAGCATGCGCCCCTGTTCCACCTGGCTGAGCAGCCAAACCATGTCGCGCGGGCTGCTGGTGTTGGTGCCTTCCAGATCCGGTAGCCACCATGAAATTTGCGTGTGTTGTAGCCCCCACTGGCGAAATTTTTGGTTGAGAGCCTCCTGCCCACCCAGGCGATCGATGATCAGGTTGGTGGCGAAGTTGTCGCTGAGGGTGATCATCAGGGTGGCCGCTTCCAAAGCAGAAACCTGGGATCCGAGGGGTCGGGTTTGCAGCACGCCTGCCCCCCCTCCCTTGAGATCTTCCCGCAGGGTGAGCCTCTCATCCAGCCGCACCTGCCCGGTTTCCACAGCCTGGAAAAAAGCCAAGAGAATGGGGATCTTGATCACGCTGGCGGCAGGAAAAGCCTGATCCGGCCTAACCCCGGCAAAGGCGCCGGTTTCCACCTCCCAAAACAGGGCTCCTGCCGTCAAACCCGGTTGGTCGGCCAAAGCGGCCAAGCGCTCCTGCAAAGCCGGGATCGCTTCTCCCGGCAGAATGTTACTCGGGAATGCCGGCGGGGGAGGATCCCCAAGCTGCGTCGTGGACTGTTCTGTCCGGCCAGCGGTGGTCGATTGCAGCAGTTGCGAGAGGCCCGCCATCGTCAGGCCCAGGATAAGACTTAAGCTTAGTCCCCTGAGCAACACTTGCCCGAGAGATGGAGAACGTCTCAAGCGGCGAGGCCGGGCAGCCCGTTGGCGCAGACGAGCAATGGCTTTTTGGCGGGCAAGACGCAGCGGTTGAGGACGGGAAACCAATAGGGATCCCCTAGGGGCAGGAAGCAGGCGACCAGAACCTGTTTGCGGCTTTGACCCCTCTGGAGGCGGGACGGCGTTCTTGGCAGGTTGTGGAGGGCGGCGGGGATCCCGAGACTTCTCTGGCAAAGGCCCACGGCCCGCTAGCGCGGATGGATCGGTGCCTTTCCTCTCCCTTGCTCTGGTCATAAGAACGATTGCCTTAACACCATACTTCTGACAGACACTGCTGGCAGTTTCACCGACTCCACTCCGGTGAGCTTGGCTTAATTAAACCCACATTAAACCCACAAATTGGCCAACCTGCCCTGACCTAGATTGCAAAACGCCCATCAAACCGTCCTCGCGACACGAAGCCTAGCAACAACCCCGCCAAAGGTAGGATGAGTCCCTGTTGCCAGAGCATCCACTCGGAGTCGTTTTAAAAACTTAGGTTGATCCGTGACCCCCCTTTCCCTCTGGAAGAGGGGCTGGGAATAGTCGCGGAAGCGGCACGGAGCGCTTTTGCCAAGTCCAGGAAAACCGTCAGATCTGTTCTCTCTGAGGGGGCTCACACCCATGGGGAGCCAGCTCCCGGCTAGCCCTTGCAGAGCCGATACACGGGCAAAGTGAAATGAAAGCTGCTGCCTTTGCCCAAGGAAGACTCCACCCAAATCTGGCCGTAGTGAGCGCGCACGATCCGTCGGCAGAGGGAAAGGCCGATGCCATAGCCCTCCTGCTGTTGATCCCGAGACAGACGGACAGAATCGGAGAAGATGCTCTCTTGGTCGGCTTCCGGGATCCCAGGGCCAGTATCGCTGACGGTCACCTGCACCTTTTGGCTGGTGCGATGGAGGACATCGAGGCGGATGGATCCCCCGGCGGGGGTGTACTTGATGGCGTTGTCCAGCAGGTTGAACAGAACTTGGCGGATCTTGTCGGGATCCACGTGAACAGAGGGCAGATCCACAGGAATATCCGCTTGAAACTGCAGCCGCTTGCCTTGAATGCGCGGCCACAGCTCCTCGATCACCGACTGACACAGAGTGGGCAACTGGGTTTCTACGGCTCGAATTCTCAGCTCCGAGGCAGCGCCACGGGCCGACTCCAGGATATCGGTGATCATGCTGTCCATCTTGCGCAGTTGCTGGCGGGCGTGATCGAACAACTGCCGCTCCAGGGCTTTGTCCAGGGATCCCTCCCGCCCCTGCTGCAGGGTTTCGACCGCCAGAGCCGTGGCCGTCAGGGGGCTGCGCAAATCATGCACCAGCATGGCCAGAACGCGATCTTTGAAGTCCAACTGCTCCCGCAATTGGGCCCGCTCCTGCCGCAGCAAAAACACCTCTTCCGACATTTGCAACAGCGCCTCGGTGGTCGGAGGGGAGGCGGGATCCCGTCCTGCTCCTTCTTGATGGGCGGCCAAAGCCGCTTGGCCTTGCCAACGAGGCCACCACACTTCCAACTGCGTCGCCAAGTCTGCGCCCGCCAAAACTTGAGCGGGCAAGGGCTCAGCCTTGACCAGAGCCGGAGTGGCCACCAGCTTGTAATGCTCTGCCAGGTAGGGGTGCTCCTCCAGCGGCACCACTTCCAGTTGAGCAGGGTATTGGCCGGGCAACCCCTGGATGTGCTGGCGCAGATGCTCCTCAAGCTCGGCAACAACAGCTCGACTCTTGGCGAACAGCAGCAGGCGAATGACAGAACGAGCGGAGGTGAGGTCTGGCGAAGTTTGCATAGGCCAAAATCCAAAAGCCAAAGGTTGGCGTTTCAGCAGCCGGGATTGCCGTGCGCTCGAACCGTAGGAGCCATTGCTGCTTGTTCCTTCCTAACACTAACCTTGGGAAAAGCTTAAAAAGGGACATGGAGTGTAACAAGAAAGACCCCTCAGCGTGTATCTTTCCCGGCCGAGGAACAGCCGCAGGAGAGTATGGCCAGAACCCGCCCACGGAACTTAACAGAACTTAGTGAAACAGGTAGGCCAGCCCCACCAGCAGGGCCACCAACCCCACCGCTGTCAGGGTGAAGTGAAGCAGGGAAGTCTTGCCTTTGCGCACCATGTTGCGCATGGCCAGGCGGGTGTAACTCGGCTGGGGGGGGGATCCCGCCCCAACCGAAGGAGAATCTGCAGAAGAAGGCTGCGCCATCAGGATAACCAGAGCGATAATTTACCCTACCTTCAGGCTAGCTTAATCTGCTCCTCCGGATAGAGGTGTTTCCCAAGCTTCGACCTTCCCGCTGAAGAAGGGCCATAGCTGTCGCGCGGGGATCTTCCGGTGCCAAAATAACGACAGCATCCCCCTCTTTTGCCCCCCATGTTGCAAGTTCAGCATCTTTCCTACCATCCGGCAGGCGTTTCCCAGCCCATTCTCAACGATCTTTCCTTTGAGTTGGGCCTGAACCAGTTGGGGCTGATCGTGGGCAAAAGTGGGGCGGGCAAGAGCACCCTGCTGGAGATTTTGGCTGGCTTGGCGCGGCCCACCCAAGGACGGATTACCTGGGGAGGGGCAGAACTTTCCCCCAACCGCTTGCGCAGTATGGCGGGGTTGGTGTTTCAGTTTCCAGAGCGCCACTTTTGCGGCTTGACGGTGCTGGAGGAAATGCGCTTTGGTTATCCAGAGCTACAGAGAAAAGAGATCGAAAACGCCCTCAGACAGGTGGGATTGGAAGGGATCCCTCTACATACCTCCCCAAACCGCCTCAGCGGCGGGCAACAGCGGCGCTTGGCCCTGGCCGTCCAGTTGATCCGTGGCCCGTTTTTGCTGTTGCTGGATGAGCCGACGGCAGGATTGGATTGGTCGGTGCGACGGCAGTTGATCGAGCTGTTGGCTCGGCTAAAGTCCACCTGGACGGTGTTGGTGGTTTCCCACGACCCGGAGGAGCTGTCCTCCATTGCCGATGTGCGGTGGACATTGCAGGCGGGATCCCTGAAGCTGTTGCCGACGGAGGCTTTGCTTCACAGGTAGCGGCGGGGATCCACCGGTTGGCCATTGACGCGCACTTCAAAGTGAACATGGGGCCCGGTGGAGAGGCCGGTGGAGCCGGAAGCAGCAATTGCTTGCCCCCGCTGTACCTGCTGGCCTACCCCAACGGCAACGCGGCTGTTGTGGGCGTACAGGGTGGTGATGCCGCCCCCGTGATTCACAATCACCGTGTAGCCATAGCCGCCGTACCAGCCGGCGTAGATGACGGTGCCCCGGTCGGAGGCTCTCACCGCAGTGCCGGTGGGCACACCAAAATCGATCCCCGCATGAAAGCGGCGACTGCGGTAGATGGGGTGAACCCGCCAGCCAAAGCCACTGGTGATCGGCCCGCGCACCGGAGCGATGAATCGGCCCGTCCCTTGAACGGGATCCCTGCCCCCCTGCTGTTGGGCCTGCTGGGCGATCAGTTGCTGGATGAGGAGAGTCAACTGTTGGGAATCGGCTTCCAGCCGCCGTTGGGCTGCTTCATAGGCCGCGCGTTCGTTGGCCAAGCGGCTCAACAGCTGCTCTTGGGCGGCAGCCTGCTGCTGCAGTTGATTCTTCTGGGCGGCCAGCTCCTGCAAAATCAAAGAGATCTCGTTGCGCTGCATCTCCAGAGCAATGCGCTGTTGATCCACCTCCTTGGCCATTGCTTGCAGCTCTTGGATCAACTGCCGATCCGCCTCGATCAACAGTTGCAGTTGGTGGCGGCGGTCAAAAAACTCGTTTAAGTCACGGCTGGTGAGCAGCAGAGCCCACCAATGTTCAGCCCCCTGTCGCTGCATGTAGCGCAAACGGGCCGCCGTGCCCTGTTGCTGCCGTCTCAGGCGGTCTTCCAGCTCCTGCAGCTCCCTTTGAGCTTGCTCCAGCGCTTTCTGAGCTTGTTCCAAGCGATACTGATTGTCGCGAAGGCTGGATTCGGTCTGTCGAAGGTTTTGCTGCAGGGATCCCATGCGGCGGCGGGCTTCTTCTTCTGCTTGGCGCAGTTCTCCCAAGCGGCGCTGAGTGCTCTGGATTTGTTGCTGGATCTGCTGCTGCCGCTGTTGCAATTGGTTGACATTCTGCGCCTGAGACGGGGCAACCCCCCCCAGTCCCCCCAACAGCAAGAGGGTGAGCAATCCAAGCATCACCCACACTTTCAGTCTGCGTGCCCCACGACTGAGACTCGTCACTCCTCACACCCTCTGCAACCGACCCATCGACCCTAAGGATACAAAGATCCCCACGGATCTGAATCGGGCCTGAGCTGGCTATTTAGGGCTACTCCGAACAGCAACAGAAGAGCCAGACAGTAGCGACTCCACCTCCGGATCCCACAGGCCTGACGGCATGCAACTCAAGCGGCAGCAACCTCAACGGACTAGAAAAACTAGGAAATGACGATAAACTGGCCGCTCACCTGCTGGCAAACCTCACGCTTAGAAGGCCAACCAAAAAGTTGCCTCATACAGACGGGATACCTTGCGGCGCCTTTGGTTTGAGGAATCTTCCTCCTCTTCTCTGCTGAGTTCAGCACCGGTTAGGGAGACAACAAGGCCAGAGCAGGAACCAGCAACGCCGTGAAAAGCTGGGAAAAGCAAACACTCCGGCAAAGGTCACGAACGCGCAAACAGTTGCCCCTATAAAACACCGGCTTTGCTTGTTCCTGAGTCATCTGCTAGGCTTTCCCTTGAAAGAAAAGACGTTTAGGCTTTATGGTTTGTCATTATTTCATTGGCAGGCTGACTTTTTCGTTTTTGGATTGCAATTAAACTTAAGCTAAACCCAAGCAACTGCAAAACACTGAGCGGGTATTTTCCTACAGATGGCATTCGAGGATGCTGAGTGCAGTTTCAGAAAAGGGTCACAGCACCCCTGGTTACTCCATCTGTGGCAGCAGCCGCTGATTGCCGTGATCCGCCTCTGGGCCAGCCCAGCCCAGGCCCTAGAGGGATCCATGCTGGCCATCCGGGCCGGGATCCGCCACATTGAAATCACCACGCAAGTTCCCCAATATCTGGAGCTGATTGCCCAACTGCGACAAGACCACCCGCAGTGTTGGATAGGGGTGGGCACTGTTCTCAATCGACAGATGGCGGAGCAGGCTTGGCAGGCAGGAGCCCAGTTTTGCGTTTGCCCCTTCACCGATGAGCAAGTCATCCGTTGGGGTCGGGAAGTAGGGCTGCCCATCGTGCCCGGTGCCCTCACCCCCAGCGAGATCTGGAGGGCGTGGCAGGCGGGGGCAACGGCAGTGAAGGTGTTTCCGGTGGAGAGCATGGGGGGATCCCGCTACCTGCGCCATCTACAATCGGTGCTGGGATCCCTGCCGTTGATCCCCACCGGGGGAGTCACCTTGGCCAAGGCAGCGGAATACCTGCAAGCAGGGGCCTGGGCAGTGGGCATTGCCGGGGATCTGTTCCCGACAGAGGATTTGGACTCAGGCTGCCATCTGTTGGAGAATCGACTACGACAGGCGCTGCAGCAGCTTGCGGAGCAGAGAAACAAAACCTGGCCCAATCTGGGCAAACCAGTAGAATAAGGGGCGTGGTGTGAGTGAGGCCCGCATGGATGGATTTTTAGATCTCTATCTGCAATTCAACATCCCAAGCCCGGTTGAAGAAGCCACTTGGCGTCATTGGTTCGAGATCTGGCTGAAAGAGCTGGGAGTCCAGGAGCCATGCGAGCTCAGCCTTTGCCTCACTTCCGATGAACACATCCGCCAGCTCAACCGCGAGTTTCGCCATCTCGACGAGCCCACCGATGTGTTGGCCTTTGCCGCGCAGGAGATGTTTGCCCCCTTTGAGATCCAAGACGTAACGGGGGTACGCCTGCTGGGGGATATTGTGATTTCGGTGCCCACCGCCCGCGCACAAGCCAAGGCGCAGGGGCATCGTCTTTCGCAAGAGTTGGTCTGGTTGGCCAGCCACGGGTTGCTCCATCTGCTGGGGTGGGATCACCCGGATGAACTGTCCCTACAGCGCATGTTGCAGCAACAGCGACAGTTGCTTGCCGCCATCCAACTGGATGGGGAGGTGGCCCATGGCCAACAGCCCTAGTCGGTTGCCGGAGCGTTCTCGCCTGGCGGTGTTCCGGCGGCGCGTCCATTCCGGGCCCACCGGTGTAGACCCAGCGCCTATCTCTGAGGCCGATCCCGCAGCAACTGCCGAGCCTTCGGGGATGGATCCCTGGCGACGCCCCCCCTCTTGGCAAGTGGCCGACAACTTGGGCAAAAGTTTCTACTACGCGGGCAAGGGCTTGGTCTATGCCATCCGCACCCAGCGCAACTTGCGCATTCACATGGTGATGGCGGTGATGGCCTTTGGCCTTGGGCTGGGCCTGCAGCTGAGCGCCCTGGAAATGGCCGTGATTAGCCTAACCAGCGGTTTGGTGATGGCGCTGGAGCTGGTGAATACCGCTCTGGAAGCAGTGGTGGATCTCACCCTGGGCAGCAAGTACCATCTCCTGGCCGAGATCGCCAAAGATTGCGCGGCGGCAGCGGTGTTGATGGCGGCAGCGGCGTCCTTGATGGTGGCGGCTTGGCTATTTCTTCCGCCCTTGGTGTTGCTGCTGCAAGATGGCTTCCCGGCAGCAGGGTAGCTCCCCGATTGGAGAGGGAGTTTCCTATCCAGACGGCTGGGAGTGGATCACCACCCGTCCTCCCTGCCGATCCAGATTGAGCAGTTTGGCCTCTGCTTCAATATCCAACTGCGCCCAAGCGCTGACCATCGCGGATCCCACCCGTTCCCGATTCTCGGGAGCACAGAGGGCCAGAAGAGTGGGGCCGGCTCCGCTGATCACCACCCCATAGGCTCCGGCAGCCATGGCTGCAGCTTGAACCGTTTTGAACCCGGTGATCAGCTCCATACGCGCCGGCTGGTGCAGCCGATCCTGCAGAGCCACCTTCAGCCAGTCCACCCGCCCCGACTGCAAGCTGCGAATGAGCAGGCCCAGATGGCTGCTGGAAAAAACCGCATCCGCCAAGCTGACGGATTTGGGCAGGATCTCGCGGGCCGCTTGGGTGGAAAGCTTAAAGTTGGGCACTACGGCCAGGATGCCAATGCTCTCATGCCACTCCACGGGACAGAACACCCATTGCCCCTGCTGTCCCTGCACACAAAGCTGACAACTGCCCTGCAGGGCGGGCACCACATTGTCTGGATGGCCTTCTAGGGCAATGGCCAGTTGTAGGAGGGTTTCGGGAGCTAAGTTGAGTGCTCCAATGGCATTGGCCCCCAGTAAGCCGCCGACAATGGCGGTGGCAGAACTGCCCAACCCCCGCGCCAGGGGCACGTTGAGGGTAATTTCGATTTCTACCCCCGGCACAGGCTTACTCAGCAACTCAAAGGCGCGGCAAAAAGCCCGGTACACCAGGTTGTCCTTGCTTTGGCTGATGTGGTCGCTGCCACGGTAGTGGATGCTGAGGCCGGAAGGGATCTCGCGAAAATGGAAGTGATTGTAGAGCTCTAGGGCTGCACCGATGCAGTCGAACCCTGGCCCCAAGTTGGCGGTGGTGGCCGGGACGATCACCTCTACGCGTTCTTTGACCAAGGGGACAACTCCTCAGTGAACGGTGGGTAACTCAATGTTTGCGGGTTAGTGCCTACGGGCTCCCATTATCCTACGAACGATGGCCAGACCTTGGATATTCTCGCCACCTCTGCTCGGTCTGCAGCTCGCCGAGGCAAACGCGCTGATCCAGCGGAGCTTTTGGACTATCCCGAAAGGTTTCTGACCATGATTGGTTCTTGTGACTTATTTGTGACTTCATTGAGTATCGGGAATGTTGGGCCTGTTTCAACTCCAGCCTTTGCCATTGGCTGAACCCATCAGGGATCCTGAAAGAAGTGCGGGAGGGATCGGGGGGTGCAGGGACTGTCTTGGTTGGTGTTGGGTTTGAGCTATGTCGGGTTGGGACTGGGATCCCTGCCTAGGTTGCGTATGAACCGGGCCACCATCGCCCTGGTGGGATCCGCCCTGTTGATTGGCTTGGGGACCTTGTCGCTACGGCAGGCTTGGGAAGCCATTGACCCGACCACGATTGTGTTTCTCCTGAGCATGATGGTGGTAAATGCCAGCTTGTCCTATGGGGGGGCTTTTCAGTTGGCTTTGCTGGGCTTGATTCGGGTGAGCCGCAGCCCCTTTGGTCTGTTGATCATGCTGGTGTTCGGCAGCGGGCTGCTCTCGGCTTTCCTGCTCAACGACACGCTGGCGCTGGTATTCACCCCCCTAACTTTGCAAGTCACAACGGTGTTGGGGTTAAACCCGATTCCCTATCTGCTGGGCTTGGCGGCAGCCACCAACCTGGGATCCGTCGCCACCCTGAGCGGCAACCCGCAGAATATTTTGATCGGCTCCTTCTCTGGGATCGGCTACCTGGAGTTTGCTGCCCAGATGACCCCCATTGCCGTGGTAGGGCTGCTGCTGGAAGTGGGGTTGCTGTGGTTGTACTACCCTGAGGTGCGCTCGTTGAAACCCTTTGCCCAGGTGCCTTGGCTACCGCTGCGGCTCTACCCGCCCCTGTTGCGCAAGAGCGTGGTGATTACGGGGGGGCTGTTTGTGGCCTTTGTATCCGGACTTCCCTTGGCAGAATCGGCCTTGGTGGCGGCAGCCCTGTTGTTGATTACCCGCAGGCTGAAGCCGGAGCGATTTTTGGGGCAGGTGGACTGGAATCTGCTGGTGATGTTTTCCGGGCTATTTATCCTAACGCGGGCAACGCGAGAGCTGGTCACTGCTTGGGGGATGGGCTTGGGATCCTTGGCAGAGAGTCTGGCGGGATCCCCTCTTGCCCTGCTGAGTAGTGTGGCCGTTTTATCCAACCTCATCTCCAATGTGCCGGCGGTGCTGTTGCTGCAATCGTTCCTGCCCCGACAGGAGACCACCGCTTGGCTGTTGCTGGCTGCCGGCTCCACTTTGGCAGGCAATTTGACACTATTTGGGGCGGTGGCCAATTTGATCACAGTCGAGGCAGCGGCCAAAAAAGGCTATGTGCTTTCGTTTGGGGAACATCTGCGCTTTGGCCTGCCCCTCACTCTCCTAACCCTGGGGTTCAGTGGGTTGTGGCTGTACCAGCCTTTCCTGTCTTCTCCACCGCTCAGATGACCTCTGTCGAGGGATCCAGTGGGGCTGTGACTGGCTTGTCGGGATCCCTGTGTATGATGGGAAAAAGAGTTTAAGAAACGTAACGTGTCTTCTCCACTATCGCAGGCGGTCATTCTGATCACAGGGGCAACGGGGGGTATCGGCAGTGCCCTTGTGCCCATGCTGGCTCAGGCTGGATCCCATCTGGTGTTGGCCGCTCGGCGAGAGGAGCCTCTGCGAACTCTGGTGGAGAAATCGCTCTCTCTGGGGGCTGCCTCTGGAGTGGGGATCCCCACTGATGTGACGGACTATGCCCAGGTAGAGGCCCTGGTCAACCAAACGGTGCAAAAGCATGGGCGCATTGACGTGCTGATTAACCTGGCCGGGGCCGGGATCCTGAAGCCTGCTCCCCAGCTAACCCCCGCAGACCTGGAGCGAATGCTGGCGGTCAACCTGAAGGGCAGCTTCTACACCAGCCAACTGGCTGCCAACCCCATGCGGGAGCAAAAATCCGGCCACATCCTCAATTTTCCCGGCGTCCTTGGACGTTATCCCATGGCGATGGCCTCTGCTTACTGTGCGGCCAAGTTTGGGGTGGTCGGGTTTAGCAAGTGCATGGCCGATGAGCTGAAGCGCTTTGGGGTCAGATTTACGCTGTTTTACTTCGGGGGCATCGACTCACCCTTCTGGGATCCCATCAGCCTGAAGGTGCAACGAGACAAGATGCTCAGCCCTGCCACGGCTGCGGAAGCCATCTGCTTTGCCCTTACAGCGCCCGCTGGTGCTGTACCGAGCGAGATAGTGTTGCAGCCGGAAAGCCACCAATTCCTTTGACCAAGTGTTTTGCCGTCCTTTTGCTGGGGTTGAGGCGGCAGCAGCTTGTCTTTTGGTGAAACAAGCGCTCGAGTTTCTCTCTTGGGCTCCCCCCGTCTCAATCTTGCTCTCTGCAGCCCAAAGCGCCAGCAGGGATCCTCATTTCTTGGCGGCAACGTTGGATCAGATCTCCCGACACCCCCACCAACCGTCCTAGCCATTCGTCCGGCACAGAAGCAAGCAACGCCGGCCCAAACTGCTGATGAAGATGCTGCCAGAGAAGGGTAGCCCGCCGCCGGCTGGGGTAAGCCTCTGTCAACTTTTGCAGGATCTCGGTGCTGCGAGCGCGACGACGATAGCCCCACTAACGCTCCAAAAAAGTGGCAGGGGCCTGCAGATACACTTGGCCAAAAGGACTCCGTCCCGCTTACGCGATCGGCAAAACCGCTCGGCAATCGCGATCGATGGCCAGGCCAACGGCTGCACCAAACTCCAGCAGCTCGACAATATGAGCTTTCTCCAGCAACAGCCCATGGGATCCCATTCCCTTAACCAGCCAAACCTGACCGCTGCGTACCTGCTCCAGAAGGGTAGAGGGATCCCGAAGCCTAGCCCAGAGTGGCGGTTCAACCTGCTTTCCAGGGCACGTCTGACCCGTACAGCCCAGTGAGTCAGAGCCGTTGATGGGTGTGGGGGTGCTGTTTGATGTTGTCGGCATCCTTCACCTCTACAACTGCATTGAGGATCCGTCGGGGCTCAACGCTGTGATTGAGCTTAAACACCCCCCGCTCTGGAGTGCAGGTTTGGTGTAAGGGGATGTGGCGAAACTGGGGCTTGTTGCGATAGGTGCGGGCCGCTGCTTGCACCCGTTCCACGAAGTCTTCTCCCAACAACACCCCTGGCGGGAAAACATCGGCAGGCAAAGTTGGGATCCCGTTGTTCACGATCTCGGCGTAGGTTGTGGCGTAGAGGAGAACATAGGAAGTGCTGCGGCGTTCTTGGGCTAGGCAGTCCAAATCGGCAGCAGGCACCGGCTCGGCCACCAAAACCTCTACCAGGCGACCTTCCTGATCCTGCTGGAAGCAAGTGGCCACTCCCAGCACCACGTACTCCAGTCCTTGCACTGGGCTGGAGCCAAGGTGAGTTTGAGCAGTATCCGACATCGATGCCGATCTCCAAGCGGGGGAGCGAACTTTCACGGCTCCGACAGGCGCCAAGATCCCTCAAGCCGGGCGCAGTTCTCACCATAGCAACAATTTTTGCGTCGGGCAGCGGGAGCTGTTGCAAGATAGAAGGCGGATCCCAGCCCAGCTCTCTGTGAAGGATGACAGGGGCAGCATTTGGCTACAGGGATCCAAAATTTGCTTTACTGTAGCGAAGCGGGGTCAGTACTGCCCGAGGGGAGCAAGGGGTTGGGTTCCAGGCACCTTTGGCAACCCTTGATTCATCATTATCTAGGAAATACTTGCTCTAAGGATCCGACCATGGCGGATGGCGAATACAGACCAGGCTTGGAAGGCGTTCCGGCCACACGCTCCAACATTAGTTTTGTGGATGGCCAGGCGGGGATCCTGGAATATCGGGGCATCCCCATCGAGGAATTGACCGCCCACAGTACCTTTCTGGAGACAGCCTACTTGCTGATCTTTGGAAAGCTGCCAACCCAATCGGAGCTGGACAACTTTGATCAGGCAATCCGCAGTCATCGACGGGTGAAATACCGCATCCGCGACATGATCAAGTCGTTTCCAGAGTCGGGCAACCCGATGGATGCTCTGCAAACCTGTGTGGCGGGCTTGGGGCTGTTTTACCCGCTGCGGGAGATGGATCCCGACTATGTATTCGGCACCGTCACCCGCTTGCTCTCCAAGCTGCCGACCATGGTGGCCATGTTCCACCAGATGCGACAGGGCAACGATCCCATTCCCCCGGACGACAACCTGGATCATGCTGCCAATTTCCTATACATGCTCTCGGGCAAGAAGCCGGATCCCTGGTTGGCCCGCATTTTTGACATCTGCCTGATCCTGCACGCCGAGCACACGGTCAATGCCTCCACGTTTGCCCTTCTGGTGAGCGCTTCCACGCTGGCTAACCCTTACAGCAGCCTGGCCACGGCGGTGGGTACCCTTTCGGGGCTGTTGCACGGGGGGGCCAACCAACAGGTGATGATGCTGCTGCGGCAAATTGGCTCGGTGGAAAATGTGCGCTCGTTTATCGAGGAGAAACTGGCCAAAAAACAGCGCATCATGGGCATGGGGCACCGAGTCTACAAGGTGAAGGATCCGCGGGCCACCATCCTGCAGCGGCTGGCTGAGGAGCTGTTTGAGCGCTACGGCCACGACAAGTACTACGACATTGCCCTGGAGGTGGAGCGGGTGTGCGAGGAGTTGCTGGGGCCGAAGGGGATCTACCCGAATGTGGACTTCTACTCAGGGTTGGTCTACGCCAAGCTGGGGATCCCAGAAGATTTGTTTACACCGGTGTTTGCCATTGCCCGAGCGGCGGGTTGGCTGGCCCATTGGCGGGAGCAGTTGTCCGATAATCGGCTTTTCCGACCCACCCAGGTGTACACAGGTGAACGCCAGCAACGCTACATCCCTATAGAAGAGCGGGGTTGAGAGCCGTTTGACAGGGCGCTGGGCCGAGATCCAAACTCAGTAAGGCCCAAGTCGTGCGTGAGGTGGTGTGTTGAGCCTCTTGGACTCTCCCCTTTGGCGAGACGGGTTCACCCTGTTTCTGAGCCTTGTGGTGCAGGCCATGCCATTTCTGCTGCTGGGGGTGTTTCTATCGGGGCTGCTGGCGGTGTTTGTCGAGGGATCCCAGTTGGCCCGTTTCCTGCCCAAAGGCAAAATCGGCAGCGCGGTGGCCGGTGGCGCTTTAGGATTCTTTTTCCCGGTGTGCGAGTGCGGCAACCTGCCGGTGGCCCGTCAACTGGTGATCAAAGGGATCCCACCCCACGTGGCGGTGGCCTTTCTGTTGGCGGCGCCGGTGTTTAACCCGGTGGTGATCTTTTCCACCTGGATTGCCTTTCGCTCCATGCCGGAGCTGGTGATCTACCGAGTTCTCTTTTCCTTCGGCATTGCGGTTGTCGTCGGCTTGATCTTCAGCCTGCAAAAGGATTTCCAGCCTCTGTTGCAGCCGTCAGTCTGGCGGGAGCTGCAGCGCAATCGCTCCCAAGAGACGGATCCGAAAAGCACTTCCTGCTCGCCGTTGTTGCGGGGAGGCACCTTCTGGATTGGATCCCAGAGCCCTGCTCAAGGGGCCTCTGGCGGATCCCTGGCCACTTTACAAACGGCTGAAGATGTGTATCGCTCTGCTCTGGCCGCTGCGCCTTCTCCCTCCAGGGGACAAAAAGGAGTTCTCCTGCTGCAGACCTGGGCCAGGGAGATCCGCGAATTGGGATCCGTGCTCATCTTGGGCTCGGCGATGGCGGCCCTGATTCAAACGGTGATCCCGCGTTCGTTTGTGCTGGATTATGGCCAAGATGCATTGCTCTCAATCCTGATCATGATGGCCCTGGCCGGGATCATCTCCATCTGCTCGACGGTGGATGCCTTTTTCGCCCTCTCCTTTGCCGCCACCTTCACGCCGGGATCCCTGTTGGCTTTTATGGTGTTTGGGCCGATAGTAGACTTGAAAGCCATAGGCTTGATGCTCACTCTGTTCAAGCCCCGCGCCATTTTCTACTTCGTGATCTTGGTCTTTCAGCTTACTCTGGTGGGAGCTTTAGCCATCAACTACTATGGCAGTTAAAGCATTTGTTTGAACCTTTCTCCACAGGGACACCCTCTCCATCCACTCTCCGTCAAATATTCGTCAAATATAGTTGCTTCAGTTTAGGGTAAGACGCCTGGGCTCCTGATCGCGCCAGCGGGACGGAGTCCTTGAAAAGCCTTCCGGCTCGGTGCACTTTAAGTGTGGGTGCAGTGTCCTGCTTTAAATCGAAATGACCATAGAAAGAGTTGCCTGGATAAGGTTTGTCACCAGAGGACTCTGCTCCCAGACGGTTGAGAACTCAGGTGTTACAGGTTTTATTGTAGTAAACTCAAGAAGGACGTAGTCTGGATTTCATAATTATCGCGACCCTATTTTTCAGCAGGACAAAGCTATGAGCAATCTATACTCGACAGACTTTAACTTGTGGATTGACCAAACAACCCGGCTATTGCGGGAAAGGCGCTGGCATGAAATTGACCTAACACACTTAATTGAAGAGGTTGAGAATTTGGGTAAGAGCGAACGACGAGGGATTACCAGTCAATTAACTCGCCTTCTGCTGCATCTACTCAAGTGGCAATATCAACCTCAGCGCCGTTCAGATAGCTGGCTAGATTCCATTACAGATGCGCGAACCCAAATCGGATTGGCCATAGAAGATAGCCCTAGCCTAAAAGGTTATCTGGTAGAGCAACTTGAAGAGAGTTATCAACGGGCGCGCCGCCAAGCAGCCAGGCAAACGGGGATAGAAATCTCGACATTTCCAGATGTCTGCCCCTACTCTCCAGAGTTGGTGCTTGCAGAGGACTGGCTGCCGGAAGTTTGACAGTCCACACCACAAAGCATTTAACGGTGGACAGCATTCCCACAGTACTGACTGTAGAGCTTTGGACTGGTGTTGTCCTGCCCAGACAATCCATCAGGGATTAAACATGGGCAATACAGATAGACCAAGGCCAATTGCTGTGCTACTGTTGCTATTCCTCAAGCAGAGGCGCGCTCCTGCCAGGTGCGCATCTTGCCCGGATTGAGCAGGCCATAGGGATCCACTTCTTCTTTAAAACGAATCTGGCGCGGATCCATCACTTTGCGCCCACCGTCTTCGATGATGAAAGTGTGGGGGTTGGCAATAAATACTCCCTGCTCTTCGTGGTAGCGCATGATCTCGTTTAGACGCTCTTCGGTGGTAAAGCGGACAATTTGCAGGCCGACAGGGGTAGCTTGCCCGTTGATGCGAATCCACTCCAGGTGCATCAGCACTTCGTCGCCAAAATACTCGTACATGTGCTGCACCAGCTTCAGCTCCCGATCGGCGGGAAAAGCCGATTGTAAATAAGTCAGGCTGGGATCCACGCTGCGGCAGTGCAAAGTGGTGTGGTTCCAAGAAAATTCCCCCAGCGAGATCCCTTTGGCGGCCTCTTGGGCAGTTTTGTGGTAGACCACTTGGCCCCCATGTTCCCGGACAAGCTCCAACAGCGGCTCCAGGCTGCATTCGGCCACCATCAACAGGGCCACAGCGGATCCTTCTGGCAAATGACCCCGCAGCGGTGCAAAGTAGCTGGGGATCGGCCAAGCGTGCAGGCTGACCAATTTCTTGAGGATCCCATCGGCATCTCCCAGGGCTTGGCCAAAATGGGCACAGGGCATAAAGCCCACTTCAGGGGGAAAGGCCACCACCAGCTCCGCCCAAGGATAAGCAGGCGCCAGCGGGATCTCCACCTCGGTGATGATCCCATTGAGGCCCCAGGCATGGCTTACTTTGAATACCTCATCTCCCCGCAGCTCCAGCACCCGGGGCTCTTCCTCCAGGGTGACCACCCGCAGCCCCAAGATGTTGCCCCGATCCCGCAGTTGGCCGTAAGTCACAGAACCAATGCCACCACTGCCGCCGGCAATGAACCCCCCGATGGTGGCCGTGCGATAGGTGGAAGGAGCCATGCGGATCTCCCAGCCCATCTCCCGGGTGTGTTTGTCGATGGCCATCAACTTGGCCCCCGCCTGCACCCGCGCCAAGCCCGGCTTTGCCCAAAGCACCTGGTTGAGCTTGCCCATGTCCAGGATCACACCCCCGGCCAGCGGGATACATTGGCCGTAATTACCGGTACCGGCACCGCGCACCGTAACCGGGATCCGCAGCCTGGCACAGGCCGCTGCCACCCGCATCACCTCGGCCTCATCGGCGGGGCGCACCACCAAATCTCCCCGCTTGTCGCTCAGTTGTCGGCTCAGCACGGGGCTGTAGTGGTAAAAATCCAACGACAACTTGGCCACCTGAGCCGGATCAGTGATGATCTCAATACCCTCTAAGTCAGAACGCAAAGCCTGCAGCTTGTCAGGAGCGGCAACGATCATGGGTATCCGTATTTGGGTGCAACGGTTCTTCAGACTCCATCATCGGCAGAAATTGCCTGCAAAAGGGTTTGCCGAGAACAGTATGGGAAGGATCCCTGTCCGGCCAGGTCGATTAGCCGAAGCGGCCCTCCACATAATCTCTTGTGGCTTGCTTGGTGGGGCTGTTGAAGATGACTTCAGTTCTGTCAAATTCAATCAGCTCGCCCACACGGTTGGATCCCACCAGCTCCACACTGAAGAAAGCCGTCATATCCGAGACGCGGCTGGCCTGCTGCATGTTGTGGGTGACGATGATGATGGTATATTCCTCCTCCAGCTCCTTCATCAGCTCTTCGATACGGCGGGTGGAAATGGGATCCAGTGCCGAACAGGGCTCATCCATCAAAATCACATCCGGCTGTACCGCCAGAGCGCGGGCAATACACAAGCGCTGCTGCTGCCCTCCCGACAGCGACTGACCATTTTCTTTCAACTTGTCTTTGACTTCATCCCAGAGGGCAGCCCGTTTCAGCGAGGTTTCCACCACCTCGTCCAAGTCTACCTTCATCCCCAGCACCCGCGGGCCGTAGGCCACGTTGTCGTAAATGCTTTTGGGGAAGGGATTGGGTTTTTGGAAGACCATGCCGATACGCCGCCGCACCGCCACCGGATCGACCTCTTTGGCGTAGAGATCCTTGCCGTGGTAGGTGAGCTTGCCCTCTACACGAGCACCGGGGATCAAATCGTTGGTGCGGTTGAAGCAACGTAGGATCGTGCTTTTGCCACAGCCGGAAGGGCCGATAAACGCAGTAATCTGTCGGGCTGGGATGTCCAGAGTAACATTTTTTACCGCCAGATTGGAGCCATAGTAGACATTCAGGTTCTCGGTCCTGAAAACGTAAGAGGTCTGGTTAAGAGATTGAGTTTGCATGGCAGCACTCACAAAAAGAGCTAGAGTTCGACGAAGAGTTCGATTCAAGACTTTGTTGAGAATCCTCAGGCTATTTCCTGGTCTTGTACACCAAAAAGCGAGCGATCAAGCTGGCCGCCAAAACAATGGCTAACAAAACCAAAGCGCCCGCCCAAGCCAGCTCCTGCTGCACCCTGTAGGGAATGATGGAGAAAAAGTAGACCATCACCGGCAAGGTAGCCACCGGGCCAAATAGATTAGTAGACCAGAAATTGTTGTTGAAGGCGGTAAAGAGCAGAGGTGCAGCCTCGCCTGCCGCTCGGGCCAAAGCCAGGATTAGCCCGGTTACGATGGCCGGTGCCGCTGCCGGCAAAACAACGCGCATTGTGGTCTGAAAGCGATTTGAGCCCAGGCCAAGGGAAGCCAAGCGCATGTCGGGCGAAACCAGCAGCAACGCCTCCTCGGTGGAGCGGATGACAATCGGCAGCATCAGCACGCCAAAAGCCACCCCTCCCGAGAAAGCCGAAAAGCCGGATCCCCTCACCACCACAGCATAGGCAAACAGGCCGCAGAGAATGGCCGGTACCCCCGTGAGCACATTGCAGGAAAACTTAACCAGATAAGCCAAGCGGGTGCCGCGACCGAATTCAGACAAGTACACTGCCGCCAAGATGCCGAAGGGAAAGCTCAAAGCCGCCCCCGTAGCCAGCACCATTAAATTGCCGACAATTGCGTGACCAAAGCCCCCTTCCGCCAGGCCAGGGGCAGGGTAGCGGGTCTGGGTGAGGACATCCCAATTTATCCGCTGGATGCCTTCCTTGCCCACATCCCACAGCACCCAAGATAGGGAAGCTATGATCACCGCCACAAAGAGGCCACTCAGCAGGGTTAGGACAATGCCTGTGTAATTGCGGACAGGGGCAATGGCGGCACGAGTAATGTCGATGTCAACCTTCTCAGGGGCAAGCTGTGCTGAGTCGGACATGATAACAGTGCTCCTTCATCTTCTTTCTGCTTCCCAAGTTACTGCTCCAAGTTTTGAAACTTGCGGATGATGATCTCGGCAACCATGTTGACCAATAACGTCAGCACCATCAGCACCACGCCGGCATACATGAGAGCCGAAACCTGCAAGCGTCCTGCCTCGCCAAACTGAGAGGCAATCAAGCCAGTAATGGTGGATCCCGGCTGCATTAGGGAGATATTGATGCGGTTGGCGTTGCCGGAAAGCATGGCCGCTACCATGGTCTCTCCCAGGGCCCGCCCCAGCGCCAGCATGATCGAGCTGACAATGCCCGACAGGCCGGCAGGGATCATCACCGTTAAGAGGGTCTCCCAGCGGGTTGCCCCCAGAGCCAAAGCCCCCTCTTTTAGGCTGCGTGGCAGAGATTCAAGGGTACTGCGGGTAATGGAGATGATGATGGGAGAGATCATGATCCCCAGCACCATAGCCACTATCAACAAGCTGGGCCCCCGCGGAGCCGGGCCACCCAAGAAAGGGATCCAACTCAGCGTCTGGTTAATGGCTCGAAAGATGGGCCGCACTGCTGGAATCAGCACAAAGATCCCCCACAGCCCCAGCACCACACTGGGAGTGGCCACGATCAGCTCAACGGCAAAGCCAATCGGCTCCGTTACCCACTTGGGGGCAAAACCTTCCGCCAGGAAGATGGCAGTGCCAATGCCCAGAGGGATGGCAAAAATCAAAGCCACCAGAGAGGTTACCAAACTGCCATAAATCTGTGGTAGCACCCCGTAGATGTTTTCCACCGGGTTCCAGCGGGCAGTAACCAGGAAGCCCAAGCCAAACTGCTGAATCGCCGGCAGAGCCGCTTCGGTGGTTTGAAGAATCACCCAGATGAGGATAATGCCGGCAAACCCTGCCAAGGCCAGCGTCAGGCGGACAAAGCCCACATCAACAGCCCGAGACAGGCTCGCCTTTTTCTCAATGTCAACATCGATATCCGGGTTTGGTGGTGAACCATAACCCGTAGCCGCTGAAGTCATAGCCTCTCTCCCATGATCATCTTCGGTTCAAAATCTTTCCTAAAAATCCCACCGTGCAAGGTAAGCCCAGCAGCCGACCGGGAAAGCCTCATCTGCCTCCTCAGCCGGCCACCAGCTCCACTCTAGTGGAGTTCAGGCTGCAACCCAGTCATCGCACCGCCTTGGGGTTAACGGTGATGGCATCCAGCTCTGCAAAGATCCGCTGGATAGCCGCCTCAGGCATAGGGATGTAGTCCAGCTCCTTGGTGATGGCTTGACCCTCTGGCCCCTGGGTCCACTTCAGAGCCTCCACCAGCTTGGTCAGCTTCTGCTGATCGGGATACTCGCGGTACAGCATCACCCAGAACAAGCCCACGATTGGGTAGTCATTTGGCCCTTCAGGGTCGGGCACCAACAGCGCAAAGTTATCAGGAATGGGAGCATTCAGCGCCGAGGTAGCTGCCTCAGTCGAGAACTCAACAATGTTGCCCGCTTTGTTTTCCATGCGAGCAGTGGTCATCTTTTCCAGCTTGGCATAGGACTGGTTCACGTAGCCAATTGCCCCTGGCTCCTGCTTGATGGTGGCGGCTACGCCCTCATTCCCTTGGGCTCCAATGCCAACAGGCCACTCGACAGAAGTACCAGCACCGGCTGTCCAATTAGGGCAGACAGTTCTGATGTGGTTGGTGAACACAAAGGTAGTCCCAGAACCATCAGAGCGGTGTACCCAGGTGATGTCCAGGGGTGGCAGCTTGTTTGCTATACGTGGGTTCTCGGCCTTGATGCGAATGTCGTCCCAGCGAGTGATCTCGCCGGTCACGATGCCGCAGTAGGTTTTCCGCTTCAGGATGAGCTCTCCGTCTTCAATGCCGGGCAGGTTATAGGCAAACTCGATGGCCCCTCCCGCCAGAGGCAACTGTAGGGGATCATAGCCGTATTTAGCTCGGAAGTTTTCCAGGCGAGCACCGGAGAAAGGCGCCTCGGAAGCGCCGAAGTCCACAGTGCCATTGATCACCTGCTCTAGGCCAGCACCACTACCGACAGACTGATAGCTGACTTGCACAGTGGGGTCTACGGTGCGGTTGTAGGCGTCAAACCAACGTTGCAGCAAAGGAGCCGCAAAGGTCGCGCCCGCCCCGGAGATTTGCACGGTTTGGGCTTGAGCCGAGGTCGCTGTTAGAAATCCTACTGTTAGAGCGGTGAGGGAGAAAGCAGAAAGCAGGGTTCGCATAGGTAATATCTGTGGCAAATCAACATCTTCAACCCTATAACCTCAAAGTTAACGGAGGGATATCTAAAGGTTAACTTTGGGTTAAGTCAAGAGAAAAATCGATATTTTTGAGTGTGCTGGCTCGTTTCCAAACCTCGATTTTCCATCTGGTGGTTTTGGCCAGTTTGGATTTCAGCAAAATCAGGATCCTGGAGCCCAGGATCCGCGAAAAGGCTTATACTGCTGAACTTCTATCTCATTTGACAACCAATCAAACGGACACAACTTGAATAAGAGCTAAGCTTAGACGGCTGCAAAAAAACTCGATCCAGATCCAAGATGTGTAAAATTTGAGACAAAGATGTTGCTCACCTCTCGGCAAGCTTGGACATGATTTCAGCAGGGCGGGAAAAGCCCCGCCCAGAGATTCTTTCGGCTTTTGGCAGAGAGAATTGGTTAGAAGATAGACTCCAACCTTCTAGACGTGGGGCAGCTCTACATGTTCCCCGAGCAGAGAAAGATCTGGGCTCTAGGCTGGGATCCGCCCGCCCCCCATGAGGTACAGCAGGGCCATACGCACCGCCACGCCGTGGGTGACCTGCTGCTCAATCAGGTTCAAGCCGGGATCCTCCATTACCTCGGAGCTGAGTTCCACACCGCGATTGACCGGGCCGGGGTGTAAAACCCTCACCTCTGGGTGGCACAGGCGCAGTCGTTGCCGCGTGAGGCCGAAGAAGTGATGGTACTCCTGCAAGCTGGGGAGAAGGAACTCGCCCATGCGCTCCTGTTGCAGGCGTAGGGTGATAACAAAACGCGCCCCTTCTAGGGCAGGCTCCAGCTGCCAATGGATAGGGAGCGTGTGGCCGGGTACAAACTGGGCAAAATCTTTGGGCAACAGGGTGGGAGGACCGGCTAAGTGAACCTCAGCTCCGGCGGCCACCAGGGCGTAGATATCGGAGCGGGCCACTCGCGAGTGGAGAATATCGCCGACAATGGCGATTTTGATCCCTTGCAGCAACTCCAGACGGGGACGCCGGGGATCCAGATGGCTGCAGAGGGTAAACAAATCCAGCAGGCCTTGAGTGGGATGTTCGTGCAGTCCATCCCCGGCATTGAGAACGCCCACAGGGGATCCGCGGCGGTCGATCTCGGCAGCTAATTGTTGGGGCACTCCTGCCTGGGCATGGCGAACGATTAAGAGATCGGATCCCATGGCCAGAAAGGTGCGGGCCGTATCCAAAAGCGTCTCCCCCTTGCCCAAGGAAGAAGTGCCAGGGGAAAAGTTGAGCACATCGGCCGAAAGGCGCTTGGCCGCCAGCTCAAAACTGGTACGGGTGCGGGTGGAAGGCTCGAAGAACAGCGTCACCACCACCTTCCCCTGCAAGGTGGGCACCTTGGGCAACCGCCGCGTCAACACCTCCTGGAAACTGGCAGCGGTTTGCAAAACGATTTGATATTCTTCGGGGGTAAAGTCCGCCAAGCCCAGGACATGTTGCCGCTGCCAAACCATAGGGGATCCCTCAAATGCCCAGGCGGGCAAAGATCTCGTCCAAATGGGTTAGGTGGCGCCGCGGATCAAAACAAGCCTGCAGTTCCGCCTCGCTGAGGTGAGCTATCACCCGGGGATCCGCCAGCAGATTGGCGCGGAAATCCCCGCCGGGCTGGTTCCAGGCGCGGTGAGCATTTTCCTGCACCAGGCGGTAGGCTTCCTCGCGGCTAAGGCCCTTCTCCACCAAGGCTAGAAGCACCTGCTGGCTGAAGATGACGCCGCCGTAGAGGTTGAGGTTGCGCTCCATGTTGCGAGCGTGAACCTGCAGCTGGCCCACCAGCTCCGCCATGTTGACCAACAGATAGTGGCAGAGGATGGAGGCATCCGGCAGGATGACCCGCTCTACGGAGCTGTGGGAGATGTCCCGCTCATGCCAAAGGGGAATGTTTTCTAGGGCCGAGACGGCATACCCGCGCAGGAGACGGGCCAGCCCCGTCAGTTGTTCCGCCTTGATGGGGTTGCGCTTGTGGGGCATAGCAGAGGATCCCTTTTGGCCGGGGGCAAAGTACTCCTCAGCCTCCAGTACCTCTGTTCGCTGCAGGTGGCGGATTTCAGTAGCAAAGCGCTCTAGGGAAGAGCCAATCAGAGCCAAGGTTTGCACGTATTCAGCGTGGCGATCCCGCGAGATTACCTGTGTCGAGGCTGTATCGGGCTTCAGGCCCAGGCGAGCGCAGGCCAACTGCTCCACCTGGGGAGGCACGTTGGCGTAGGTGCCCACGGCGCCAGAGATCTTGCCCACCGCCACCACTTCCCGCAGGCGAGCTAGGCGCTCTTGGTGGCGCAGGCACTCGGCCAGCCACCCTGCCAGCTTAAAGCCAAAGGTAATCGGCTCGGCGTGAACACCGTGGGTGCGGCCGATCATGAGGGTGTAGCGGTGCTGCCGAGCTTGGTCGCGGATAGCAGCGATGAGGTCGGCCAGGCGGGCTTGCAAGATCTCCACCGAGGCCACAAGCTGCACGGCCAGAGCGGTATCCAACACGTCCGAGCTGGTCAGGCCCAGGTGGATGTAGCGCCCTGCCTCGCCCACGTGCTCGTTGAGGTTGGTTAAGAAGGCAATAACATCGTGCTTCACTTCCGCCTCAATTTCCAAAACCCGCGCCGGGTCAAAGGCGGCTTTGGCTCTGATCTCCTGCAGGGCTTCTTGCGGGATCCGCCCCAGCTCCGCTTGCGCTTCACAGACAGCCAGCTCCACCTGCAGCCAGGTCTGGAGCTTGTGGGCAGTGGACCAAATCTGGCCCATTTCGGGCAGAGTGTAGCGCTCGATCAAGGTGCCTTTTCCGTCGGTACAGTAGGATGAGCTAGGCTATTTTAGCCTTTGGCGTCCCCCCTCGAGGAAAAGCCGCTGGGGGATCCCTGCGGGCTTGGCTTGCGGTGTCGAAGGAGCAGCAAGGAGTTTGCAGATGACCGTCGGAGCTGTGCCAACTCAGGGAAAAAGAGCTTGGACAGCCGAAGAATTCATGGCGTTGTCCAGGGAGGGACATCGCTACGAGATTGTCGATGGGAAGCCAATTGATATGGGAAGCGCGGGGGCACTCCATGGTTATGTCTGCAGCCTCCTATTGGCAGCTTTGACCCCCTACGTTTTGTCCAACAAGCTGGGGATCGTTTTAGATTCCAGCACTGCTTTTAAGATGAAGAGTGGAAATTGGCGCTCCCCTGACATCTCTTTTTTTGCTAAAGAACGCTTGCAGGGCATGGCTGAACTGCCCACAGGATTTTTGGAAGGCGCTCCAGATCTGGCTGTTGAAGTGCTTTCCCCCCGCAATACGGTTGAAGAAATTCATGACAAGCTGGTGGAGTACTTTGAAAATGGCAGCCGCCTGGTTTGGCTGGTTCACCCCAGCGAGCACTACGTCCTGGTGTATCGCAGCTCTCAAGAGCCTGACCGCCTCCTGAAATCGGTTGATCTTCTAGAAGGTGAAGAGGTTATTCCAGGATTTGCCCTGCCGGTGGCTCATCTATTCCAGAAGCTTTCCTTGTAACATCCCCCCGCCCTCACTCTAGCCAATAGAGCTTGGGCCTCCCAACCTTGCCATTGGGCATTCCTGCCCCGCGTCACAGAACGACTTGGCAGAGGAGTCGGTATCTCGACCCTGACTTTCCCGCCAGAGCGCGGAACTTGTAGCTCCCCGCACCCCTTGCAAGTTAAGTGCAGGGGGTTGCCCCTCTCGCCGACGGTCTATATTGAAATAGTTCGGGATCCGAAGAGGACGTCATTAGCGGTGCGGAGCACAATCAAGTGTCGATGGGGAAGGATAGCTCTGATAGGTTTCTTGGCAGCATTCCTCGCTCCTGCCCCTGCCATCTCTTTGCCTGCCTTCCCACCTCCTCCTGAGAAGACCTCGGCCCCAAACACCGCTTCCGAGTTCAACTGGCAGGGATCCCTCAAGTTGCTGCGGGGGGATCCCGTGGCTGCCCTGTCGGATCTGGATCGGGCGGTGCAGTTGGATCCCAGCTATGCGCCGGCCTATGTGAACCGCAGCTACGTCTACAACCAGTTGCGCCAGCCGGAAGAAGCTCTGGCCGATGCGGAGCGGGCCATTCAGTTGAATGCAGGGATCCCAGAAGCCTACTTTAGCCGCGGGGTGGCCTATCTTCAGTTGGGGGATCGAGAAGCGGCGATGGCCGACTTTCGCCAGGCGTTGGCTCTCTTCTCCAAGAGTGGCAACTTTGCCAACCAGGCCATCCTGCAGCAACTGCTGCGCCAGTTGGGGGTGGATTAGCCTTGAGTCTTTAGAGACTTGCGTTCTCCCAACCACTCTGATAAGGAAACTTCCTGAGCTTGCAGCCCAAAGACCTGACAGAACGACTCCACCAGCACCGGAGCTACGGCAGCCATCGTTACTCGGGGACAAAACTGAACCAGGGATCCCACCGGGCGATCAGGGATCCCACAGGGCACAATCGCCTCAAAGGCCGACAGATCGGGGCAGACATTCAAGGCAAAGCCATGGTAGGTCACCCAGCGGGAAACCTTGATGCCGATGGCCGCCACTTTGCGGCCCTGCACCCAAACTCCTGTCAAGCCAGGGATCCGCTCCCCCTGTAGGCCGAAGTGGGCCAAGGTCTGGATGACCACCTCTTCTAGCTGGCGTAGGTACTCGTGGAGATCTGGGCGGTGGCGCTTTAGGTTCAGCATCGCATAGCCCACCCACTGCCCCGGCCCATGGTAGGTCACTTCGCCGCCGCGCTCCACCCGTAGGATTTCCGGCTCTTGTTCAGAAGGAGATTCCGGGTGGATAGCCGGGGATCCTATCGGCTGAGAAAGGCTCTTGAGAAACTTGGGATCGGCTCCTGCCCCCAAGGTGTAAACCGCAGGATGGGTGAGCAGCAGTAATCCGTCCGGCAACTGGGGATCCCGGATCATATGGGCCAGTCTTGCCTGCTGCCAAGCCCAGGCAGTGCGGTAGGGCACTTCACCCGGCAGGTGAACCTGCAGAAGCGGCAGTTGCACGGGGGATCCAGAAAAGTTCACCTAGCTTACAGGTTTAGTTAACCTGCGCCCGCAACCGCTCCAACAAGGCGCGAGGCTGCAACAGCCCCTCGATACGGTCAACCGGCTTCCCGTCTTTGAACAGGATCAGCGTTGGCACCGCTTGAATGCCCCAGCGAGCAGCGATGGTTGGGTACTTTTCGGTGTCAACCTTCACAAAAGTAACCGCATCCCCCACCTGAGGTTTTACCTGCTCCAACACTTGCGCCATAACCTGACAAGGGCCGCACCAGGAAGCATAAAAATCCACCAGGATCGGGGTTTTGGATCCCTGAATCATGTCGGCAAAACTTTTGAATTGCTGTTTGTGCGCCATAGGAAACTCCCAGAGTGTTCTGAAAAGCCTGAGATGAAATCTATTTGTAAGCTAACTGTTTGAGATTAAAAATTGGTGTGGAGATCTCGCCGCAGCCTGCTTCGGTTTCCCGGTAGGATGGCTAGGGTTCAGGAGAAGAGCTAGAGCGTACCTGTAGTCTAGGGTGTTGTGGTGGACAAAGGGGCAGAGTTTAGCAGGGTTTAAGGACTTGGAGGAGTGGGATCCCGATGGCAACAAGCAGCAGCATGGTGAATCGTGGCGTGTTGGCCACAGTGCTGGCCGGGGTAGGACTCAGCCTATGGGGGGCTTGGCGTTGGCTTTGGGATCCCTGGGGCTGGGCTCAGGTAGTGGCCGGGTTGCTGCTGAGTTTGGGCAGCTTGCTCTACTGGCTCAAGACCCGCCCCGCCGATCACCTGGTGGTGGAGCCCCAAGGCTGGCGCATCAGCCGCCACACCCCCGAGCACTGGGTCATTCAAGCGGAGTTTGTGGCTCGCAACCTCAACCCCCTTTTGGAAGTCACCTTGGCCCAGGTGGAGCCGCGACTGCATTTGCTCAGCGCCGGATCCCTAGAAGGCATTCACACCCGCCTACGCCTGCGCTCTCGCCATCCGGATCTTCCCCCCCGCCAAGACAACTACTGGCAGGCCTACATCATCACCCCCCAGAACCAGACTGGCCTAGAGGTTGAGATCGGGCTGAAGGGGGAAGGGCTGGCCCATTTGCGCTCTGCCTGGCTGGAGTTGGACTACATTCAGTACGGGCGGCAGCGGCGCACCCTCAAGACCAGCCATCTCATCCTGCCGTTGCAAGAGGTGGATCCCTTGCCGGAGCTGAACTGGCAGCAGCAGGGATCCCTCCTTTGGGCCCCTGTTCCCACCCATCTGCTGACCCCCAGCGATGACTTGGCCGAGGTGCTGCAGCGGTACGTGAGCCCTCACGTCCAGCCTGGGGATGTGGTGGCTATTTCCGAGAGTGCCGTGGCCATTGTGCAGGGCAACTTTCGCCATCCTCTCCAAGTCCAACCCGGCTGGCTGGCCCGCACCCTGTGCTACTTCTTCCCCTCCAAGACCAGTCTTTCAAGCTGCTACGGGATGCAGACTTTGATCGACTGCTCCGGGGCCTGGCGGGTGGTGTGGGCTTTTGTGGTGGGATCCCTGGCCAAACTGCTGGGGATCTCTGGGGTCTTTTATGCCCTGGCGGGGGAGCAGGCCGATCTCATCGACGACGTTACTGGCACTTTGCCTCCCTACGACCAGTTCATTGTGCTGGGGCCGCGGGATCCGGCCAAGTTGGTGGGGGATCTGCATCGGCAGACGGGCTACGAAGTGGCCATCGTGGATGCCAACGATCTGGGGCAGGTCAAGATCCTGGCAGCCAGCCCCGGCGTAGAGCGGGAGCTGGTGGAGCAAGCCCTGGGCAAGAACCCCGCCGGCAATGCCGCTGAACAAACCCCCCTTGTGCTGATCAGGAAGATGACACCTGACTGAGGCTCTGCTGGGATCCGAGGGCTTGCATCGCCTGGTGAGTGGAGAGGAAGAAGCGCTCAGCGCCCACTTTCTCCACAAACCCAGCCTTTTGGAGGCGATCCATTACCGGCCCCTTCACCTCGGCCATGGCAAAGCCCACCCCTGCCTGCTGCAAACGTTCCACCAACTGGGTCAGCACTTCCAAAGCGCTGCCGTCGATGAAGTTGATGGCGCTGGCAACGAGCAGCACCTGCTCCACTGTGGGTCGCGCCGCCACCTCTCGCAGCAGATACTCCTGCAAGTAGGCTGCGTTGGCAAAAAACAGGCTCTCGTCCACCCGCACTGCCAAGATACGGGGATCGGTAATCACCTCATGGCGCTGCACGTTGCGGTAGTGCTCCGTACCGGGCACCTGACCCACGATGGCAATGTGAGGACGGCTAGCCCGCCAAAGAAAGAGCAGGATGGAGACTAACACCCCTATTCCGATCCCCTGCTCCACTCCGATCCCCAAAACGCTGGCAAAGGTTACCAACCAAACCAGGGCATCGCCGCGGTCGTAGCGCCAGCTTTGCAGCAGGGGGTGAAAATCCACCAGGGCCAGCACTGCTACCAGAACGATGGCCGCCAGGGTGGTCTGGGGCAAGAAGGTGAACAGGGGCATCAGCCAGATGACCGTCAAAGCCACCAACAGGCCGGTGATTAGGGAGGCCAGGCCACTGTTGGCGCCTGCTTGAAAGTTCACCACCGACCGGCTGATGCCTCCCGTTACCGGATAGCCGCCACTGCAGGCTGCTGCCAAGTTGGCTGCCCCCAAAGCCACCAGATCTTGGTTGGGATCCACCTTCTGCCGCCGCTGGCTGGCCAAGGACTGCCCCACGGCATAGCTCTCCGTGAAGCCCACCAAGCTAATGGCCAAGGCGGTGGGCAGAAGCGCTGTCCACTGTCCCCAGCTCAATGAGGGAAAGCCCAAGGGGGGCAACCCGGAAGGAATGGAGCCAACAACAGATACCCCTGCCCTCTCCGAGAGGTTTAGGCCCCAGACCAACAGGCTGGTCACGAGCACAGCCGCTAGCGGTGCCCCCTTGGTCAAAATCAAGGCCCAACCTGGAGGCACACCCCAACGCCGCAGTTGGTGGGGCAACTTTCGCTGAGCGTACACCAGCAGGGATATGGCCAGCAGCCCCAAGCCAAAGGTTACCCAGTTCACCTTGTCCAGGCTTTGCCACAGCCGCTGCACCAACAGCAAGAAGGACTCCGTATTGGCAATCTTGACTCCCAAGAGGTGCCGGAGCTGGCTGAAGCCGATAATCAAAGCTGCCGCGCTGCCAAAGGCAGTCACCACCGTGTGGCTTAAGAAATTGGCCAAAAATCCCAGCCGCAACAACCCCATCGCCCCTTGAATCAAACCCACTTCCAAGGCCAGCCCCAAAGCCAACTGTCCATACTCCGGGCTGCCCGGCAAGGACTCCGTCCCGCTGACGCGACCGGCCAGGGGCTCTAACCCTGCCGCCACCAAGAGGGAGATGATGGCCACTGGCCCTACCGCCAAGGCGCGGCTGGATCCCAGTAGTCCATAGACGATCACCGGCAAAATACTGGCGTACAGGCCCACTTGGGGGGGCAACCCGGCCAGCAGGGCATAGGCCATGCTCTGGGGCACCAACAGAATGGCCACCACAAGGCCGGCGATCAGATCTCCCGGCAAATCTGATCGTTGATAGTGGAAGACCCAAAGGGACTCCTTGGCAAAGGGCAGGTACCGCGCCAGGATCCCCTGCCCCCCAGAGGAAGTAGAAGGGATCCCACTCATAGCGCCTGACCTCGGTTCCAGGGCATGCGAGCCAAGAGCAGAGCCATGCCACAGGTGTTGGTTACACCCGCAAACACCAGCCCAGCGCCCACAAAGCCACTCAGCAGCAGCCACCAGGGGTTGACAAAGGCCCCCAAAAGAGTTCCCGTGAGCACCAGGGATCCCGCCGCAATCTGCACCTGCCGCATGATGGAGATGGGCGCATTTTGGGTGCGGGTAACGGGCAGCTTGGCCGCTTTCCAAGCCTCGATCCCGCCCTTGAGGCTAATGACCTCCGGCCAACCGCGGTCTAGCAACTGACAACCGGCGCGGATGGAGCGGCTGCCCATGCGGCAGTGCAACACCACCGGCTTCTCTGGCGTGGAAGCAGGCACTTTGGCCGGGTCAAAGGTAGATAGGGGCATGTTGATGGCCCCCGGGATCCGCTCATCGGCATATTCTCCCGGCTCCCGCACATCGATGAGCTGGACTCGCCCCTGATCCAGCCACTGTTTTAAGGTCAGGGCATCGATCTCCTTGAGACGGGGATCCCGTTCTTGCGAAGCGGAAGGGATAGGGTTTTGTTGGGTTACGGTCATGGTTGTCTCCTTGCTTCCAGCGTTGTCTAAAATGCAAAATGCAGCGATTTTTGGGATTAATCCCCCTCCTCAAGCAAATGACTGGGCTCACCGGGGTAAAACCGGCTATCCAGGATTTGCTCTGAGGAATAAGGGCAGGTTTTGGGGAAAATCTTTCTGGGCAGCTTGGTCTCCTCCAGGGCCAGCTTCAGCGCTCCCAAGTAAGACTTGGAGATGGCCTCTGGCAAATAGGGCTTGAGACTTGGGCTTTCTTCAAGAAGCTCCAGAACTTCCTGCCGCTGCAGCTGGAGGGTGAGGAGCCAGCTTGCGGATCTCCCCTCTGGCTGGTACTCCCACTTGAGGAGATGCCCAACCAAAACTGCAAGTCGGTTTCGCAGTTCCTGCCGCTGTTGCCTGCCCAACGATTCAATCTCCTCGACTAAATTGGGCAGATCCAGCTTCTCCCAGGCCCGATCCCGCAGAAATTGAGCTTGTTGCTGGATCCAAGCGTAGAAATCGCTCTCATAGAGACTTTCTCGATCCACGCTCAAACTCTCCATTTATCCACGCTCAAACTCTCCATTTCTGGCAAGCCAATTGAGAGAAGGTTACCCAGAGCAGCGGGCCCTCACCATCGGAGTTTCACATGGGCTCCCCAGCCGGCGGGGGCTTACCCTGCACCTCGCTGCCCAGAAGGAATTAAACCGCTGCTGCCACTTGGCCGCACTGCTCGTTGGCCGGCACCGCTTCCTGGATCTTCTTCGGCTGGGGCAGGTTGAGGCTGTTCATCAGGGCAATGAAGCTCTCACGGGAACGCAGGTTGCCCGTTTCCGGATCCACAAAGCGCGGGTTCCAGCGCTTCTCCTCGCCAATGGTGGAGACGGTGTGCCCGCGATAGTCGTGGCCGGGGTAGACCAAAGTCTCGTCGGGCAGCGTAAACAAGTGCTGGGTAACATGGTCGTACATCAGGCCGGGATCCCCGCTTTGGAAATCCGTGCGCCCACAGCCGCGGATCAGCAGGGCATCTCCGGTAAGGACGCGATCCCCATTGACGCGGTAGGTCATGTGGCTGTCGGTGTGACCCAGGGTAGCGATGGCTTCAATGACGACGGATCCCACTTGCAGCGTTTCCCCATGACCGATGAAACGATCTGCACATTGAGCCTTGGCCTGTACTGGCACCACCCCTTGGCAACCGGTCAGTTCCCGCAGCTTCCCGGTTCCCGTGATGTGATCCGCGTGAACGTGGGTTTCCAGGCAGTACTTCAAGGTTAGACCCAATTCCCGAATCAGCTTCAAATCCCGCTCCACCTGCTCCAGTACCGGATCCACCAGGGCGGCCTCGCGAGTTGTCGGATCCGCGATTAAATAGGTGTAGGTGCTTGTTTCTGCGTCGAACAGTTGGCGAAATAGCATAGTGCCCTCCTGTCTGGTATCGAAAGCCCGACGTGAACTTGGACTTTCTAGGAGCACTATATAACTATCTAGTGTTAAAATCAAGTTGCATGGACGGCGCAAGCAGGTTTGTTGATGGGAGAAAGTCGGTGAGCAGAGCGGATGTGAATGAGTGTCGCACAATCCTGACGCCGCAGGTTCTCAACAGCGTGGCGGAGTACTTCAAGGTTTTGGCGGAACCCAGCCGCCTGCAGATCCTGTGTCAGTTGCGCTCGGGGCCCAAGAACGTCACCCAAATCTTGGAAGCTACGGGTATGGGCCAGGCCAATGTTTCCAAGCACCTCAAGATCCTGACCCAGGCAGGGATCGTCAGCCGTCAGCCCAAGGGGGTGAGTGTTTATTACCAAATTGCGGATCCCATGTGCTTTGAGCTGTGCGAAGTGGTATGTCGGCAGTTGGTGAGTCGGCTACAACAGCAAGCCCGCCAACTGGAGCCGCTGGCAGCCATTCACCCAGGTCAACCGAGCTGAGGCGGAAAGGGTTCTCAAGTAGGTTGGGATTTCGCGAGCACCCGAAGGTTATTCCAGCCCCAGCCGCCGACGAAAGTAAGGGATGGTCTGTTGCAGCCCAACTTGCAAAGGGATCCGAGGCTCCCAACCCAAGAGGGCGCGGGCTTTGCGAATGTCGGGCCGCCGCTGCTTGGGATCATCTGTTGGCAGAGGCCGGTAAACGATGGGAGAAGGGCTGCCGGTGAGGGCGAGCACCTGCTGGGCCAGCTCCAGGATCGTGAACTCCTCTGGGTTGCCCAAGTTAAAGGGTCCGGGGTAGGGGCTGTTCATCAGCCGGATCAAGCCTTCCACCAGGTCGGAGATGTAGCAAAAGCTGCGGGTCTGGGATCCATCCCCATAGACCGTCAGGGGATCCCCGCGCAGGGCCTGGACGATAAAGTTGCTCACCACGCGGCCATCGTCCTCCCGCATGGCGGGGCCGTAGGTGTTGAAGATGCGGGCCACCCGGATCTCCGTCTGGTATTGCCGCTGCCAGTCGAAGGTGAGGGTTTCCGCCAAGCGCTTGGATTCGTCGTAGCAGGCCCGCGGGCCGATGGGGTTGACGTGGCCCCAGTAGTCTTCCGGTTGGGGATGCACTTGGGGATCCCCGTACACTTCTGAAGTCGAGGCCAGCAGGAACCTCGCTCCCGTTTTCTGGGCCAGTTGCAGCAGGTGGTAGGTGCCCCAGAGGCTGGTGCGGATGGTGCGGATGGGATCCGCTTGGTAGTGGGGGGGAGAAGCGGGGCAGGCCAGGTGGTAGATCTGCTGGATCCCGGCCTCTTCCAAAGCGGGCGGCAAGGGATCCGCCACGTCGTGCCAGATGAGCTGAAAGGCGGGGTTGTCCAGATGGGCCTGGACATTGAGCTGCCGGCCTGTGGAGCCATTGTCCAGGCAAATGACCCAGTGGCCTTCTTGCAGAAGGCGGGTTACCAAGTGGGATCCGATAAATCCGAGGCCACCCGTAACCAGGATCTTCATGATTTCCCCTGATTTCCCCAGCACCTACCAGCCCACTCCAATGAGGGTTATGCCCGCCTGCCGCACCGCCTCCCGATCCAGACAGTTACGGCCATCGATGAGCAAGGGCCGCCGCATCAGCTCTGCAATCCGTCGGTAATCCAGCGACAAGAACTCCGGCCACTCCGTCACCAACACCAGGGCATCGCAATCTTGGGCCAGCCGGAACACATCCGTTTCCACCACCACATGGGCTAGCCCCTCCCGCATCCCCGAGGCGGATACAATCGGATCATATGCCTTGACCTTGGCCCTCAGACGGTGGAGTTGTTCGATCAAAGTCAGGGAAGGGGCATCCCGCAGGTCGTCGGTGTGGGGTTTAAACGTCAGACCCAGTAGGCCAATGGTTTTACCCTTGAGCACCTTGAGGGCTTGCTGCAGCTTTTCCACCAAACGTTGCCGCTGTTCTCGGTTGACCTCCACCGTGGCCCGCAACAGCTTGGCCTCATAGCCGTAGTCAGCAGCGGTTTGAATAAGAGCCGCCAGATCTTTGGGGAAGCAGCTTCCGCCCCACCCTATGCCAGCGTTGAGAAAGGCGCGGCCAATGCGCCTATCTAGGCCGATCCCTTCCGCCACCTGGGTGATGTCGGCGCCGGTGCGCTCACAGATGTTGGCCATTTCGTTGATGAAGCTAATCTTGGTGGCCAGGAAGGCGTTGGCGGCATACTTGATCATTTCGGCAGAAGCCAGGTCGGTCACCAGCAAAGGCACGGGATCCCCTTGCAGGCCCTGCTGGCGGTTGAGGATGGGTTCATACAGCTGCCGCATGATTTCAATGGCGCGGGGGCTGTTGGAGCCAATCACAATGCGATCCGGGTAGAAGGTATCTTGGATGGCACTGCCCTCCCGTAGGAACTCGGGGTTGCTCACCACGTCAAACTGCGGCGTCCAAGGCGAGAGCTCCAAGGTCAGGGATCTGGCCTCTGGATCTCTCCCCACTTCTCGGCTGCTCAGCCGCTGCTTGGCGGCTTCGGCGGCCCCGTCCAAAATGAGCATGCGCACCCAGTCCCCAGAGCCAATGGGCACAGTGGATTTGTTGACAATGACTCGATAGTGCTCGTCCAGATGCTGGCCAATTTCCCGCGCCACTGCTTCCACGTAGCGCAGATCGGGATCCCCGCTGGGCAGGGCCGGGGTGCCCACGGCAATAAACACCACCTCGCTGGCCTGGATCCCAGAGCCCAGATCGGTGCTAAAGTGCAGCCGACCCGCCGCAGTTCCCTCCCGCACCAGCTCTTCCAGGCCGGGCTCGTAGATGGGCAGGCGACCCCGCTGCAGCCCTTCAATCTTGGCGGGGTTGTTGTCCACACAGATAACGCTATTTCCTAGGTGAGCCAGGCAAGCCCCTGTTACCAGGCCCACATAGCCAGCGCCTACCACAGCAACGTGCATACTCAGAGTTCGCTCCCCAATCGGCGGCCACTTGACTAAGCCTTGGCAGCTTGCTTTTAGGGTACCCTCCCTTACCCCTATTGAGGTCGGTGACAGAATAAAGCAGGATATCTGTGGATCCCCGCCCGAGCTGCAGTGAGCTTTCTGGATTCTGCTGCCATAGCCAGCCGCCGTCAGCGCCAAGTGCAGAGGGTGCTGTACGTCACGCTGGGGCTAAGTGTCCTGGTGTTTCTGATCAAGTTAATCCTGGGGCTGACGACGGGATCCCTAAGCCTAATTGCCGATGCCCTGCACAGCTCCACCGACAGCGCCAGCAACATTTTGGGCTTGGTGGCCGTGCGCTTTTCTTCGCCAGAGCCCGATGACGACCATCCCTACGGCCATCGCAAGTTTGAAGCCATTGGAGCGCTGGGGATCGCCGCCTTTTTGGGGATGGCCAGCCTGGAGATCCTGCGCACAGCCGTGGAGCGGTTTTGGGAGCCCCAGCCCCACCTGCAGATCGATGAGCTGACCTTGGGGATGATGGTGGGCGTGCTGGGCATTAATGTCTTTGTCGCCCTCTACGAGCACCGCTGGGGCAAAGCGCTATCCAGCTCGCTGCTGTTGGCCGATGCGCGCCATACCCTCAGCGACGTTGGGGTGACGCTGACGGTGTTGCTGGGGTTGGCCGGCATGCATTATTGGGGGATCCCTTGGTTGGATCAAGCCCTGGCTTTGCCGGTGGCGCTGCTGGTGCTCCGAAGCGGCTGGGAAGTGCTGCAGGAGAATCTTCCCTACCTCACCGACCGGGTGGCGATCCCTGCCGAGGCCCTGCGGGATCTGATCCTGAGCGTGCCAGGCGTGCTCGACTGCCATGACATCACTTCCCGCGGGATCCCAGGGGAAATGGTCTTTATCGAGATGCACCTGGTGGTGGAGCCGCAGGATATCGAGTCCGCCCACCGCCTCACTGAGGAAGTTGAACGCCTCTTGCAGGAGCGCTACGGGCCAGCGCGGATCCTCATCCACCTGGAGCCCCGCTCCCATATCGAGCAACCCTAGCAGGAGCATGACTCTAGTCAATAATAAGCTCAACTATACTGAAAATAATGTATAATATGTTCAGTACGGATTACTACCAGTTGATCTTTCTGTTTACTTTCGAGTCTGCCAACATGGTAGCCAAAGCAAAGCAGAAAATTGGTAGTAAGACGACACGGAAACTGCGCTTTGGGTATTCTACTCAAAGCTTTGCGGGATACCGCCATTCTGTTTGGAAACAAACAGAATGCCATCGCTGCATAGTTGAACAGTGATGTTCAGCAGTGTTCAGCGTAAATGTATCAGCTCGCCACCTGCCAACAGATAGCCTAGCCAAACCTCAGGGATCCTGATGTTTCCAAAAGAACACCAAAACGGTATCAACGCCTCTGCGAGCGTCCCTCAAAATCTCGGAAAAGCCCATTCTTTCGTCGGATCCCTCGACGCCTTGTGCCACAAGGCTTTCCGGCCCCAAAACCCCCTCGCCGAAACTCTTTTTGCCCCCTTTTTTCCGGATCCCTCGCAAACGGGTCTTGCATCCCTTGCCCTGCTTGGCTTTAATAGGGGTGGGTTCCCCCTTCGGGGGGATCCCTAGAAATTGGAAACCGCTGCCACCTCGGGGCTGAGGCCACCGAGTTTCGTGGAGTTCCCCCTTCGGGGGGATCCCTAGAAATTGGAAACAGGGTTCTTAATGGAGGTTTAAGAACCCCGTTAAGAGTTCCCCCTTCGGGGGGATCCCTAGAAATTGGAAACGCTCCGGTTTCGATGGCTTTGAAGATGGTCACCTGGTACACGTTCCCCCTTCGGGGGGATCCCTAGAAATTGGAAACCCGATCAACTTCGACAACTAAACCAACTAGCTGACTAATCTGTTCCCCCTTCGGGGGGATCCCTAGAAATTGGAAACCATCCTGGACTATGAGTTTAGCCAGGACGGGGTTTTTAGTTCCCCCTTCGGGGGGATCCCTAGAAATTGGAAACCTGCCGCTAAAATGCGGACAGCTTCCCAGTCGTCCATGCAGGTTCCCCCTTCGGGGGGATCCCTAGAAATTGGAAACCCTCGACGGGACGGGGAAGACTAAGGAAACTATGTTGAAGTTCCCCCTTCGGGGGGATCCCTAGAAATTGGAAACATACTACCGCATAGTATCTTTCCACTCGCTTGTTGAAGTTCCCCCTTCGGGGGGATCCCTAGAAATTGGAAACGCTAATAAGATTTTGCGTTTGCATAAAGAGACTCCAAAGTTCCCCCTTCGGGGGGATCCCTAGAAATTGGAAACTAGACCACCCAAGAAACTCACAATCAACAAACTAGTTCCCCCTTCGGGGGGATCCCTAGAAATTGGAAACGAGCTTACTCTTCAGATCAACAGGCGCCTCCTTGACGGAGAACGGTTCCCCCTTCGGGGGGATCCCTAGAAATTGGAAACGAGCCCCAGTGCGGGGCGGTTCCGGGTAACCGGAGTCACCGTTCCCCCTTCGGGGGGATCCCTAGAAATTGGAAACTCTTCCGATACGTAGTGACTGCCATCATCGGCAATTACTAGTTCCCCCTTCGGGGGGATCCCTAGAAATTGGAAACTTTATTATAGCCCACGGTGCCGGGGCTATTCAAGTTGTGGTTCCCCCTTCGGGGGGATCCCTAGAAATTGGAAACTAATTCTCTACGTTGTCGGTAAGTCGGGTAGATTCTGTACCGTTCCCCCTTCGGGGGGATCCCTAGAAATTGGAAACACTCCTCTGTGGGTGTCCCCCTTAAACAGGGAGGAGTTCCCCCTTCGGGGGGATCCCTAGAAATTGGAAACCCGTAGCCTTCTTCAATCACTAACCACTTATCGCGGTAGTTCCCCCTTCGGGGGGATCCCTAGAAATTGGAAACACTGGGTGGCTACCTCAGTACTCTGGAACATCTACAGAGTTCCCCCTTCGGGGGGATCCCTAGAAATTGGAAACAAATGTAGATGATAAACCTATACATTATTCAGCAGAACCTGTTCCCCCTTCGGGGGGATCCCTAGAAATTGGAAACTTTCCCACAGCATGACTTTATCCGTCGGGTTAATAACCGTTCCCCCTTCGGGGGGATCCCTAGAAATTGGAAACCTTTCCAATAAGTCCTAACGGCTTCAAAATTCTCTCTGTGATTGTTCCCCCTTCGGGGGGATCCTTAGAAACTGGAAAAGAGAAAATCGAAGTCAAACGAAACTGGGCCTGGTTATCAGGCGGGCAGCGAAAACAACGGCTGAAACGCTCCAGAAATCGGCCTGCTGGCTGGGGAAAGTCGGGGAAAGTGAGGTCTGGATCCCCGGCAGCCACCGCTGCCCAAAAGTAGCGCAATTGTGGGGCCAAGGCTTGTGCCTGTTCCAAAGGCAAATTCAGCGGTGCGGAGGTTAAAAACTTAACCACCGCTGGTTCGCTGCGCTGGGCCATCCACTCCCGGGAGAACGCTTGCAAATCGGGCCAATCGGGCAGGGATCCCACCCGGTAGCTCTGGATATGGACTTGGATTCCGGTCTCTCGATCCGACCGGATCTCGACAAGGCGGTAGGGGTGGGGAAAGCTGACCAAAGAGCCGGTGGTAATGTCGTAAACCCCCCCTCGTCGGGCGATGTGCTGGATGTGCAGATGTCCGGTGAACACCAGTTGCACCCCATAAGCTTGCAGCAGCCGCCGCAACTGAGAGGCATTCTCCAGCATGTAGCGACGCCCCCAGGGATGGAGAGACTGGCCGCGCAGATGCTCGACCACATTATGGTGCACCATCAGCAGCACCAGCTCTTCCTCGGCTGCCGCCAATTCTTTCTCCAGCCAGGTCAGTTGTTCTGGGGTTAGACACCCCACCAATTGACCCTGAGCATCAAAATGGTTGGAATTGAGGCCGATCAAACGGATCCCTGGCCGCAGAACCCGGCTGTAATCCAAAGACTGCCCGTCCTCATAGCCAAAAGCTCGGTAGTAGCGGGGAAAATCCGCCAAACCAATAGAGCGCCCGCTGGCCTCGGGCTGGGGCACATCGTGGTTGCCGGGCACCACAAAAGCCGGAAAGGGCAGTCGAGCCAGCCGCTCTGCCAGCCATGCATGGTTTTCCGGCTCCCCATGCTGGGTCAGATCCCCCGGCAACAGCAGAAAATCCAGAGGCAACTGCACCAGATGCTGCAAAACCTGTTCCAGAGCCGGGATGCTCACCTCTACCAGGTGAAATCGGCTGGGGTGATCCCAAAGGGTGGAAGGGAGGGCGACGTGGGGATCGCTCACCACAGCAAAGCGGATCTGCACGGATTACTCCCCTTGACAACAGCAAGCAGACAAAGCCTTCGGCCCACCGGGGGGGCAAGCGCTTCTGCTATTCTGACATCCATCACGGGATCCCGATTATCTCAGGAGCACAGCATGGTGGCCCAGGTGATTACCATCGATCACCCTCTGGTGCAGCACAAGCTCAGCCTCATGCGCCGTGTTGAAACTACAACCGCCGACTTCCGAGCGCTGATGCGGGAGATCAGCCTCTTGATGGCCTACGAGGTGACCCGCGATCTGCCCCTCAAGCTACAGCCCATTCAAACCCCGATGGCCCCAATGTTGGCGCCGATGTTGGCGGCAGAGAAAAAGTTGATGCTTGTCTCCATCCTGCGGGCCGGCCAAGGGCTCCTCGACGGCATGCTGGAGCTGATCCCATCAGCACGGGTGGGGCATATCGGCCTATATCGGGATCCCCATACCCTGATCCCCATCGAGTACTACTTCAAGGTGCCCACCGATATCGAAGATCGTGAGGTGCTGGTGGTGGATCCAATGTTGGCCACCGGCCATTCGGCAGCAGCGGCTGTAGCGCGCCTACGCCAAACCCGACCCCAGTCGATCCGCTTCATCTGCCTGGTGGCCGCCCCAGAAGGGATCCGGTATTTCCACGAACAGAACCCAGATGTGGCAATCTATACCGCTGCTGTAGACGATGGCCTAGACGAGCACGGCTACATCCTCCCCGGCCTAGGAGATGCAGGGGATCGCCTGTTCGGCACCCGCTGATGGGAGAGTGCCATGCCTACAGCACCCTATGTTGCTGCGCCACACTGAACGGGAACCGCACCGCTGTCGCGATTAGGAAGTTGGGTTGGGCGCCAACAACTGTTCTCCCCTCAACATGCGGGCAGCAGCGCTGAGCAGCTCCTCTTCCAGATAGGGCTTGGTGAAGTAGGCAGTTGCTCCCAGCTCCCGTGCTGTTTGCCGGTGCCGTTCTGCCCCCCGCGAGGTGAGCATGGCAACCGGAAGATGCTTGAAGTTGCTGTCTTCCCGCAGGCGGGTGAGCAGTTCTAGGCCGTCCATCCGCGGCATCTCGATGTCGCAGAAGATGAGGTCGCAGGGCAGGCCGCCGCGCAGCTTTTCCCAGGCATCCTGGCCATCCCGCGCCTGTTCCACCCGGTAGCCCACCTTCTGGAAAGACATCGAGAGCAGCTCCCGAACGGTGATCGAGTCGTCCACGATCAGCACCGTGGTCTGACGCACCTCTTCCGGGGTCGGCTCCTCATCCCGGTGATCCAGCCAGAAGCGGTTGAGATCCCGACGGCGACCGTGGGCTATGTCCACCAGCTCGATGATGTCGGCAATCGGCAGCACCCGCCCGTTCCCCAACACCGTTGCCCCAGAAATGCCCGGCGGCTTGGGCACAGGCCCGCGCAGTTGCTTGATCACGATTTCCTGCTCTTCCACGAAGCTGTCCACCTGCAGGGCAACATACTGGCCGGCACTTTGCAGGATGACAATGGGAATAATGCCCTCATCCTGGGTGATGCTGTACACCTCGGAACGGCTGCGGCTGTGGCTGCGGCTGTAGGCCAGCAGATTTGAGAGGGGCTGGAAGGGAAGGCGCTGATCCCGCCAGAGAATCGAGGGCCGCCCCTGCTCATCCGGCTGAACTTCGTCGGCAGGAACATCCAGCATCTCCTCCACGCCATCCAGGGGGAAGGCGATCAGGGCTTTGTCGCTGACACACACCATGGCCTTGGAGATGCTCAGGGTGAGGGGGAGACGGATGGTGAAGGTGGTTCCTTTGCCCCGCACAGAATCCACTTGGATACTGCCGCGCAGATCGGTGATGTTGCGGCGCACCACATCCAAGCCAACCCCCCGCCCGGCCAGATCGTCCACCTCGCTGGCCTCGCGAACGCTGAAGCCGGGGTGGAAGAGAACGTTGAACACTTCGTCCTCGTCGGCTTGCTCCGACAGCAGCCCCAGCCTTTGGGCCTTGGCCTTGACCTTCTCCACCGGGATCCCGGCGCCATCGTCCGAGACGATGATGATCGTCTGGTTGCCCTGATAGAAGGCCTTGACGGTGATCTTGCCCTCAGGGGGCTTGCCCGCCCGCCGCCGCTCCTCAGGGGTCTCGATCCCGTGTACCAGGGCGTTGTTCACCAAGTGGGTCATGGGGTCATAGAGCTCCTCCAGGATGGCCTTGTCGATGAGCGTGTCACGGCCTTCCACCACCAGGCTGGCCTGCTTGCCCGTTTTGATGGAGAGATCCCGAATGGCGCGGGGCAAGCGGTCGGCAACTTGCGAGAAGGGCACCATGCGCGCCCGGTTCAGGCCCTCTTGCAGTTGGGTGGTCACCTGGCGAAATTGGCGGGTGATCTGCTCGGCCTCATCCACGGCAAACTCGATGTCGGAGGAGGACTCGCGCACCCGCACGATGAGCTCAATGATCTCCTGGGCCAGAGCGTGGAAGGCCGTAAACTGATCCATCTCCAGCTTGTCGAACTCTTGGCCGGAGGAATGGCTCCGCCTTCCTCGGCTGGATCCCTCCCCATTTCGACCGAAGCCCACCGTTACCGTGCCGCCATAGGCTGAGCTGCTGCGGCTGGAGAACAAAGCCGATTCCAGCAAGGAGCGGTCATACTGATCCCGCATGCGCTGGCCCAGATCCCCTAGCTGTTGCACACGGCCCAACAGGCCATCCAGAAACTGGCGCAGACGGGTTTGGTTTTGCTCCATGCTGTTGCGGATGACCACCAACTCTCCTACCAGGTTGTTGATGGAGTCGAGGTGACGTACTTCCACCCGCATCACGGGGTTGCTGAGGGCAGCAGCTCGCCGTGAGGTTGGCCCAGTCACCGCCGGAGCGGGAGCAGCAACAGATGGTGAAGGTGTAGGAGCAGCGGCAGGCGCTTTGGGAGCTACAAAGGGCTCCGCACCGCTGACGCGATCGAGATCCCCCAGGAGAGACTCCAGTTGGGCTTCAAAATCGCTTCCAGCCTCGCCCGGCACTGCAGCAGCAGGCTCTAGGGTGGGAGCAAATGTCTCCTCAAAAGCCGCCGCCGGTTCAGCAGCATCGAAAAGAGCTGCCAAATCGTCCAAACGGGGAGCCGGAGCAGCTTCCAGCGCCTCTTCCTCTGGGGTCTCGGCCTCGCCAACAGGAACGGCTAAGGATTCATCCTCTGCAAACAGGCTGGCCAACTGGCTTTCCAGATCGTCCTCCGCAGGCTGGAGGGCATTTTCTTCCTCCAGTGCGGCAACCGGCGGCTCTGGCTCAGACACGGGCACTTCCGCCAGGCTGCTCGCTTGCAAAGCTTCTGTGTCCTCCAGGAAGGTGGCAAGATCCAAGGGGGGTTCTTCTTGGGGCGCTTCCCCTTCTGCAAAGAACTGGCTCAACTCATCCAGATCCACCTGGCTGTCGCTATCCATGGCCGAGAGGGATCCCCTGGCCCCCAGGCTCAGTTCTTCTGGGTCGGATTCCTGGCTAAACAGAGCATCGAGACGGTCGAAGGAGAGCTCGGGGGAAGGGGCGACTGCCTCCTCAGCCGTGGGTTGCAGGTCTGCGAAAGACTCCTCCTGGACCGGGAACAGATCCTCCAGAAGCGCCCACTCCTGGGCTTCTGCTGTGTCCCCAGCTGCTGATTGGGTCAGGGGGATGGAGTCCCCATCGGACGCCTCCTCGAGGGTCTCGCCGGCGAAGAGATCCCCTAGGCTCAGCTCGGCTCCGAAGTCTGGAATTGGCGATTCCCTCGGCTCGTTGGCCATGTCGGGCGACGTGGGGAAGGGTTCGCCGATAAAGAGATCCCCCAGTTGCTCAGCTTCGGCAGCATCAGCCTCAGCGATGTCCAGGGATGGGCCAAAAGAGGGATCCAAAAATACGGAAGGTTCACTTGCTTCCGGCATCGACCAAGCCGGATCGGCTTCTGCCGCAGGGGTGGAAAAAAAGCTCTCCAGGCTGTCTTCGGCAGTATCGAAGGCAGCAGAGTCAGCGAACTCTGAGGATCCCACCTCGTCGGATCCCGACTCTGCCAGATAATCTGCTGGGATGGAAAAATCCTCTAGCTGGATATCTGCGGGAAATTCAGCCCAAAGGTCTGCTGCGATTTCCCCATCCTCAAGGGCTTCCTGAAGGGGTGGAGACGGCTCAGCCGCCCAAGGATCGGCCTCCAGCTCACCAGCGGGAACGGCCTCCAAGTCCGGAAGCTGAGACCCTTCCTGCCGGAAAGCACTCTCTACGGGAAGTTCCTCCAGCTCAAATAGGGCCTCTACCCCGGCACTTGCGGCTTCGTCTGGGACAAAGCCGGATCCCTCGCCCATTTCCGCAGCAACGCTCTGGGCAGTCGGCTCCTGTTCAGCATCCCAGGCAGGCTCAGCAGAGACAAACCCCTCTGCCCCTTCACCCACCACTTCGGCAAACAGCTCCGCCAGATCGGCCTCAGCTCTCTCCTCATCCAACCTTGGGCTCAGATCCTCAAAGGTCTGCAAGAGGGGCTCAGGAGAGGAGGGGATCAGCTCTGTTGGGAACTCTTCAATATCAGACAGCGCTTCTGCGTTGGCAAACAGCTCGTCAAAGGCTGAGGTGGCTTCTTCCTCCAGATCCAAGGGAGTGGCATAGAGCTCCGCTCCGCTAACGCGACCGAAGTCGTCCGCAACAGAGGCCAAGTCAGCTCCCTGCCCGTCCTCTTCTGGGCTTTCTGCCGGCACGGCAGCTGTCCTCCAGTCTTCCTCCCAAGCCGCTTCGGCTCGGATCCCTGGCCAACTCAGATCCAGATCCCCCTCTTCCGCGGGAGCAGATCGGTGCTCTGAATCTGTTCCCGCCAGCGGGACGGAGTCCTCAGCAGTGCCCACTTCCCAAAGGGATGAGGGCTGTTCCGCCGCCAGATCTCCACTTGCCTCTGCGCTCTCCTGCTCCGGCGACAGGGCAGCTCCGGGCTCATCCTCTTGAAAGGATGTCTCGGCGAGGGCTACCGCTTCCCAGCTCAGATCGGGGGTAGCGCCTTCCTCCGCAGGGATCCCAGCAGCCACAGCCCAATCCTCCGAGGCACCCTCCTCGGGTTGGGGGAACAGCGGCTCTGCCTCAGACTCCCAAGCCAGACCAAGCTCGAAGGGCTCGCAGACTTCTGGCTCTTCAGGGGCTGCCGGAACAGGGCGGAAAGCCAGCAGCTCAGCCGAGGGCTGAATGGTGTTTGCCGCTCCATTGGCCAGAGCCTGGTGGGCTTGCTTCAGATCTCGCAGCACCGGCAGGGCCAACTGCCGCAAATCCTGGCTGGGATCCGCCAAAATCTCGCCCACCAAGCGGGTCAAGTCTGTCCAGCCTCCCAGTTCCAGAGCCGAAGATTGCCCCAAATCCTGCAAAGATTGGGCCAGAGCTTGCAGGGCCGGTCGAGTGGCTGGGTCGTCGGGACGTTTGAACAGCTCCAGCATCTGGCGCAACAAGGCCGGGATCTGCTGATGCACCACCACCTCAAGAGGATCCGGTGGGGCAGGGGGAGCGGCAGGGCGAGCCAATTGTTGCAGTTCTGAAGAAGGGGCAACCTGTTCGGCCTTGCCGTCTAGGATGAGCTGCTGTCCCTGCTTCAAATCCCGCAAGGCAACCAAAGCCAAAGTTCGCAGGTCGGCATCGGGGTTGCCCAGGGCTTGCTCGAAAGTTTCCGTCAACTGTTGCCAGCCCGCCAGATGATGGACTTGTCCGATCTCCTTGAGAACGGCATTCGCCGCTGCCAAGCGCTCTCGGACATCTGGCTGATCCCGTTGTTTAAACAGCTCCAGCATCTGGCGCAACTGCTGCGGCACCACCTCCGCCATGTCCTGCTGCAGGGTGCGAACCGCCGGCGACGAGACGGGAGTTGGAGCAAGGCTGGGAACAGGGCCCTCGCCGAGAAGATTTTGAATGTGCCTTTCGGTCTCTTGAAAAACCGGCTCCAGTTCCGCCAGGGTGGTGTTGCTGACTTCTTGGGTGAGGCCGCGGGGGCTCTGCAGCTCCTCCAACAACATCGAAAGCCCATCAAAAGCCCGCAGCAGCAGGGTTTCCAGGTGCTGATCGACAGGCACTCCGCCTGGACGGGAGCGAAAGATGTTGAAAAAATCTTCCATGCGGTGGGCCGTCCGTTGGATGCTGGTGAGGCCCAGCATGGCAGCTCCCCCCTTGATGGAGTGAGCGGCTCGGAACAGCTCGTTGATCAGCTCGGGATCGCTCATACTGTCCCGCAAGCTGAGGAGCACTTGTTCAATTGTTGCCAAGTGGTCGCGGGCTTCTTCGATGAAATAACTGAGGATCCGCTTCTGTGCTTCTTCATTCATGGCAGGAGGCCCTTCCTACAGCCCACAAGTCTTCATTCAGTGATAACAGACCGGACAGGGTGAGGCTCGCCTGAGCGAAGAGTCCGGCCAACAGTTGCAACAGGGGGATCCCGGTGCCATTTGCTAAGGATCGATAACGTCTCCTGCATGGGGATCCTTGTCCCTAGAATGCCCTCAAAACAGCAGATTTGCTCATTCATCCCCAACCCGGAAGCGACCGACAGAAGTTTGCAACTCGCGGGCGATGCTCACCAACTGTTGGAGCGAAGCTGCCACCTTCTGCGCCTCCTTAGAGGTCTCGTTGGCGGTCAACTCCACCGATTGCATCACCTGCGCCACAGAGCGAGAGGTTTCCGTCTGTTGCACGGTGGCCTGAGAGATCGCCCGCACCAGCTCGTCGATCCGGCGACTGACCTCGATGATCTCGTCCAGGCTGTTCTTGGCCTGCTCGGCCCGCCGCGTCCCCTCGATCACCAGTTGGGTGCCTTCTTCCATAGCCGTCATCACGTTGCCGGTTTCCGATTGAATCTGCAACACGATCTGCTCGATCTCCTTCGAGGCTTTGGCAGCTCGGTCGGCCAGTTGTCGCACCTCATCGGCCACGATGGCAAAGCCCCGTCCCGATTCCCCGGCTCGTGCCGCCTCGATGCTGGCGTTGAGGGCAAGCAGGTTGGTGCGCGAGGCAATTTGAGAGATCAAAGCCACAATTTTGGAAATTTCCTGCGAGGATTCCGCCAATCGCTTCACTTTGCGGGTGGTTTCTGCCACGGTTTCGCGAATTTCCAGGATGCCACTTACCGTGCGGTCCACAGCTTCTCCACCCCGAGCGGCTGCTTCTGTGGCTTGGGCAGTCACGTTGGCCGCTTCGCGGGCGTTGCTGGCCACCTCTTGAATGGAGTCCGTCATCTCCTGAATGGAGTTGAGGGAGTTGGAAATCTCCTCCGCCTGGCGCAAGGCGTCGGCAGAGAGGCTGCGGGCAAAGTCCTCGTTCTGCAAGGCGGCATCGTTCACGGCGGCGGCGGCCCGCTTCACCTGGCTGACAATGTCTCGCAGACTGCGAATGGTCAGGTTAAAGGAGTCGGCCACAGCCCCCAGCACGTCGGCAGTCACCTCTGCCCGCACCGTCAGGTCTCCACGGGCAGCCCCTTCCACGTCGTCCAGCAGGCGAATCACCTGGCGCTGTAGGTCTTCCTTAGCTTGCCCTTGCTCGGCAGCCCGCTGGCTCAGTTCGGCGAAGTTGGCTTCAAGGGCAGCCGCCATCTGGTTAAAGCTGTCGGCCAAGCGCCCCAGCTCATCTTGGGTGTTGGCTGTGGCTCGTACTGAATAATTCCCCTGGGCCAAGGCGGCAAAGTGGCCGGCCAGCTCTTGGGCGGTGGAGCGAATTTGTTTGGCACTGCTGGCCCCGAGGATAACCCCTGCTCCTGTGCCGATCAGCCCGCCTCCAATCACCCCGGCAATCAAGCGAGCTCCCCCATTGGCCGGGATCCCAAGGCCAATCGCCAAGCCGGCAGCCAAACTCACAGCTCCTTGGATAAGCGCTATGGCCAATTGCCGATCCCCAATCGGTCGGTTGGCGATCCCGGCAGAGGTTCTTGCCCCTTGTTCACCTACACTGGGAATAGGGAGGGAGGCCGTGGGCAGCAGAACTTGGGCCGCTCCGCTGCCGGTCTCCGCCATTGGGCTCATCCCCCCAATCGCCCCCTCGTTTGGGTGGAAGGCCCCCACCGGCTCGCCGCCATCCATGCCGGCAAGTTCACCATCCAAGCTGTCTAGCTCGTCAAGATCGAAAAGACCAGGGCTGGGACTGGCAGTATCTTCGTCGGGAGCGGGGATCGGCTCACTCATGGGGGCAGCCAATTCGGTCGGCAGGCCTTCTTCCAGGGATCCCCCTTCCTCTTCCTCAAGACCGGGCAGGGAGAAGCCCATCTCATCGGGAAAATCGGCATCGCCGGCCAACTGCGTAATGGAGTCGGAGTCGCCTTCTAGGGCTTCCAGATGCTCTCGATCGAACTCGTTGAGGAAGGCAAAGTCATCTTCGACCACCGGATCGGTTTGAGGCCCGCCCTCTTCCAAGCCTGCCCGTCGCGAGAGGGCCGGTGGTGTTACCCGAGGATGGGTCGGCATCGGGTGAGATAAACCCAGCGGATCAGCCTCCGGCATTTGCAGCCCGGTCTCCAAGGGATCCCTGAATCTCTCTTCCCCCATGAAATCGCTGCCAAGGCTGTCTGCCTCCAGTGGAAAGGGATTCTGAGCAAAGGGATCCGCCTCCTCTTCCCCCATCTCCTCGAACTGCAAGAAGGGATCGGGAGCAGAGAAAGCCTCTTCCGAAAAGGCATCCGACCCAGGTGCAAACTCATCTGGAGGGCGAAACTCGTCCGCTTCTGGGGAATCGGGAAGATCCGCCAGCTCCGGTGCCATTTGCAACAGCTCTTCTAGACCCTTCCGGGCCGACTCCAGCTCATCGGGATCACTGGCTGTTTGTAAAATGGTGTTGTAGGTTTGGCGAGCTTCCAACAACTGCCCAGCTTGTTTTTGTGCCAAAGCCAGCAGCAGCTTGACAGCAGTATCTTGCGGTTCAGCAGCGGCCACTTGGTTGAACAACCGCACCGCCCGGACGTAGTCTCCCTGCCAAAAGGCGGCCATCGCATCGGTGTAGTCTCTCTGACTGTTCGCGCTCGGAACCATGGATCCTCCCTTCACTGCTTGCCTACCTCTGTTCACGCGTCAACACAGATGCAAACGGAACGCCCCCAACACCTCAAAACCCCATGGATGCAGGCTATCCCCCCTTTTCCACATTCAGTCAAGCAAGAGTGGGCCTTTCTGCCGCCGTCTCAGGGCTTACCCTCAACAGCCTCGACACGCATCGGTAGGGGATAGATTTGGTCCAACTTTCCCCATTGTGGCTGGAGTTAGCTTGGATCTTTGATAGGAACTATACACTTTCCTCCCGCTGAGCTCCCAGGGGGCCGTCTGTCAACCCCAACGATTGGATCGCAGGATGGCCGACTGATCCAGCAATGGCAAGCGCGATCCCGTTCCGGGCACCACCCATTCCCCTCGCAAAAAAGGAGCCATGGACTCAGGAGCCGTGAGGGCAGGCCGCACCAATTCAGTCTTCAGCCACTCCATGCCTACAATTAAATCCACAGCCAAGCCCATGAGCAAATCCTGTTGATCCATCACGGCCACCACAGGAATCTCGGCTCGGTCGATGTTCAGGGGCGGGCTGATCCCCAAAAATTGCCCCAGGTCTGCAACCCAGATGATCTCGCCCCGCAAATTCAGCGTGCCCAGCAAAACTGGGGCCACATTGGGCATGGGGGTGATTTTCTCTGGGCCAATGCTCATCACCTCCACAACCGATACCGCTGGCAGCGCAAATTCCTCCCCGGTGGCAATCTTGAACTTTAGGAATAGCTCACCTTCGGGAGCCTCCATCTCCCGCAACTCTTGGGTCTCATCCCCCATCAATAAATCCAGATCCCCCAGCATGATGCTCCCCCGCATGGATAGTCTTGTGGACTGTTGATCCCGCCCCCCTCCCTGCTTAAAACGCAGAGTCGTTCTCAGGACCTACCGAAAGGCGTGGAAGCAGAAGGGGCAGCTCTCAGCCTCTCAGTAATTGCTTAATCGTACCCACCAGTTCCTGGGGCTGGAAAGGCTTGGCAATGTAGGCATCCGCTCCCTGGCGGATCCCCCAGTAGCGGTCAAATTCTTCGCCCTTGGAAGAACACATGACGATGGGCGTTTTTTGGGTGAGAGGGTCGGCCTTGAGAAGACGGCACACCTCATAGCCGTTCATGCGCGGCATGACGATGTCCAGCACGATCAGGTCGGGTTTGTTTTGCTTCACCGCCTCTACGGCCTCCACCCCGTCTTCCACAGTCATCACCTCGAAGCCGTTTTCCTGCAGCAGCTTGCTGATCATCTCCCGCTGGGATTGGCTATCTTCCACCACCAAAACGCGACTCATTTCCGATTCATCTCCCGCAATTGATGTTTGATGGTCGCCAGGAGCTCTTGGGGCTTAAAGGGCTTGGTTACATAGGCATCCGCCTGGTTGCGCCTGGCCCACTCGATATCAAAGGTCTGGTCTTTGGTGGAACACATGACGATGCGAATGTGTTTGGTACCTTCATCCCCCTTCACTTCCCGGCATACCTCGTAGCCGTTCATGCGCGGCATGACAATATCCAGCACCACCACATCAGGCTTCTGCTGGCGAATGCACTCCATTGCCTCTACGCCGTCTGTTGCTGTGGAGACTTCCAAACCGTTCTCGGAAAGCAAGCTGGAAATGGTCTCCAGGTAGGTACGGTTGTCATCCACCACCAGCACTTTGCTCATCGCCGTCTTGCTCCTTTTGCACTCCCGCGCAACCGTCGGGCTGCTTTGACTGAGGTTTGCTCTTGTAACCTCACCTGGCTCCCTGGCTCCGGGCCGGCCATGCTACCCCTATTGTTTCGGTGAGGCCACTCTTCTGTCCAGTACTTCGCCTATAGTCTTCTGTGCCAACATTTTGGCTACCCCAACGCCTATTCGCCACCGCCCCGTTTGGGGGGAGGGCCCACGTAGGATTCGACAATGGTCAACAACTCCTTTTCCGCAAAGGGTTTGCTCAAAAATTCGTTCGCTCCGGCCATGCGGGCCTTAATCCGATCGGTGAAGCCATCCTTGCCGGTCAGCATGATCATGGGGGTTTCGCGGAACTGGCTGGATTTGCGCAACATGGCGCACAGCTCATACCCATCCAACTTGGGCATGGCCACATCGCAGAGAATCATGTCGGGGTTGAGAAGAAACACCTGTCCCAGCGCTTTGAGAGGATTGCCGATGGTGGTAACCTGGTAGCCCTCGTTTTGCAGGATGAACTCTACGGTTTTTTGGATGGCCATGGAGTCGTCGATGCAAAGGATGTGGCTGGGCTTATCGCTGGGTTTGAGGGGACGGCTGGGCTTGGGCTCCGCGATCAAGACGGGCTCGGACAGTTGAATGGCCCCTTGGCGGACGTAGGGATAGATGGCCTTGGCCACCGCCAGGGTGTCTCGACCCAGGTAGCGACCCATCTGGCGAATGCTGGTTTTGCCGTCTGACCACTCGCTCAGGGCTTTGAAGACGGGGGCGGGCAGGTTTTGCTGGAGCGGCAGGGGGTTGACGATGGTGGGAGCTTGGTTGGGAGCTTGGATGTAGGGGTGCAGCTTTTTCCACTCCTGCACTTGGGCTACGATCTCGGTGAGCAGGGGGGTAACGGGGAAGGTGGTCAATTGGGGGGCCAGGGGGGATCCAGCCTCGAAAATGAAGGAACCCTGGTGGAGGCTGAGCAGGTCGAAGAGGACTTCCCGCACCATGCCCAGCAGGATTTGCTTGCCCTGGTTGGGGTTGAGCTTGTGGCTTTCCAGCAAAGACCAGAGGCGGTTGTATTCGGGGGCGTTGACCGCGGCTTTGTGGGGAATTTGAATTTCCTCCAGGGCGGCTTCCAGCTTGAAGCGGTGCAGATAGTCTCTGAGGCGGGCAATGTTCCCTTCCGTTTCAGAGGCGTAGATAATCCGCCCATTCAGGAAGAAGACAAACCAGTAGACAGAGGGGCTGGCCTCTACAAAAAGCTCACCGGTGCGCTGGCCCAGCTCGATGAGCTGAAGGATGCTGCGGATATCGATCTCTTGTAGTTTTCCTTGCATGGGATCCCTGCCTGCAGTCCAGCAAGATACGTCCATTATGACGCTAGTCTTTAACTGTTGCTGCCCCGCCGGTAAGGCCATTTTCGGGAAGAGGGTTAAAGTTTAAAAAAGTTGGGGTTTGACTTGGGCCGAGCGCCTGCATTCCCCGAGGTATCTCTGGACTCCAGCAGACCCTCCCAATTAGAGCAGAATGGAGAGAACTGCCACCAGTAAACCTGTTCTTTGAGTAACCTATGCTGCCAATTCTCACCTCTTGGGTGCTTGGCCCACTGTTGGCGCTCTACACCCTCCTGTTTGTGCTGCGCATCTTTCTGTCGTGGTATCCGCAACTGGATACTTCTCGGTTGCCCTACTCGTTGGTGGTCGGCCTGACGGAGTTTCTGTTGCGCCCGACCCGTCGCCTGATCCCGCCGCTGGGAGGTGTGGACATGGCCCCTGTGGTTTGGGTGGGCCTGGTTACCCTGTTGCGGGAGGTGTTGCTGGGGCAGCAGGGGCTGCTGACAATGGCCCTGCACTGAGAGCGTTTTTGCCAACCATCTCTCATCGACTCTGCAAAATTGGGATCCGCTCGCCGAGGCTCTGGAAAGGCTGGCCCTCGGCGCCTTCTCGGAGCTCCTCCTGTCTCTGTCGCAGTTGCCGGATCAGCTCCGGCACCACCTGGTAGAGATCCCCGACAATGCCGTAGTGGGCAAATTTGAAGATAGGAGCGGCGCTGTCTTTGTTGATGGCAATGATCGTCTGGGATTTGTCCATGCCCACGCGATGTTGAATGGCCCCAGAAATGCCGCAGGCGATGTAGAGCTGGGGGCGGACGGTCTTGCCGGTTTGGCCCACCTGGTGGGCATAGGGGATCCACCCAGAATCCACGGCCTTGCGGGAGGAGCCGACGGCGCTGTTGGGGAAACAAGCGGCCAACTCCCTCAACAGCTCAAATCCCTCTGGGGATCCCAGCCCGTAGCCGCCGGAAACGATCACCTTGGCGCGGGTGAGATCTACCGCCTGGGACAGGTTGCGCACCGTTTCCACAATCTGCAGGCGCAGATCGCCGGGATCCAAGTTGACCGGCACCGGGATCACGTCCCCCTGGCGGGATCCATCCCAGGGCAGAGGCACCATCACCCCTGGGCGCACCGTGGCCATTTGCGGGTTTTTCCAGGGGCCAAGGATGCGGGCCTTGAGAGATTCGCCGAAGCTGGGCCGGATGGCATAAAGGCAGTCGGGGAAGAGGCCGGACTTGCTGGGATCTTTGCTGTTGGTGTACTCGAAGGGGCCAATGTCCAGCTCGGTGCAGTCAGCGGTCAGGCCGGTCTCCAGGTGGGCGGCCAAGCGAGGGGCCAGATCTCGCCCGGTGGTGGTGGATCCCAGCAGGATGATGTGGGGTGGTTGGGGCCAGCTTTTGATCAAGTCTGTGATCACCCGGCGGTAGGGCAGGGTGCGGTATTCGGCCAACTCGGGGTGATCGGCGATGAAGACTTGATCTGCCCCGTGGCCGATCAGAATTGGGGGCAAGTGGGCAATGTTGTATCCAAGCACAAGAGCGCTCAAGGTGGCTCCCAGCTTATCGGCCAGCCGCCGCCCGGCCCCCAACAACTCTAAGCCAATGGGCTGCAATTCTCCATTCACCTGCTCCGCGAAGACCAATATCCGCTTGCGATCCATAAAACTGTGACTCCTAGGTTGAGATCGGGATTGAATCGGGTCGAGGGCAATCTTGGGTGTTGCAATTGCGACGAGGTCAGCAGAGTCTTTCTGAGTTAACTTTTCACTGCCCAAAACCGGGAGCTTTCGCCGGCTAGCCACCCTGGGATCGATAGATGAGACGATGAGGATTGAAAGGTGATGGGGATAAGAATTGGCCAGAGGGATGCAAGGCAGAAGATCTAGGAAGTTGCCGCGTAGCGGAAGAGGTCAACGGCCTGAGTTAGTTGGTTGACCAGTTGGGGGACGGATTGTCCCTGAAAGACCTGACAGTTGCCGCCAATTTCCCCCACTTTTTCGGTGGCAGCCACGATGGTTGGGGATCCCTTGAGACCGCAGCGCTCCGGGTCTGCCCCCACATCGTCCAAGTTGAGGATCTGGATCGCCTCGGCCCGTGCCATTTCATCCCGCATCAGCCGCTGCACCCGCTGCACACCCCGTAGGGTGGGGTAGGCCAAACGCCGAGCGGAATTGGCCACCGTGATCAAAACCGGCAGGGGCACCATCACGATTTGGGATCCCCCTTCGATGGCCCGCCGCGCCACCAGGATCCCATCCCGAATCTCGAAGGCTTCGCAATAGGTGACCTGAGGGATCCCCAACCGCTCCGCCAACTGCGGCCCCACCTGGGCCGTATCGCCGTCGGTGGTCTGGAGCCCACAGAAGATCACATCGGGCCGGCCAGCATAGCGAACCGTCTGGGCCAGGGTATACGCTGTGGCTAGGGTATCGGAAGCGGCCAAGCGGCGGTCGGTCATCAAAATACCCCGATCCACCCCGTGGGCAATGGCCTCGTAGAGCACCTCAATGGCCGGGGGTGGCCCCATTGTAATTGCCGTTACTCTCGCCCCGTGTTGCCGTTTGGTTTGCAGAGCTGCTTCCAGTGCATAGCGATCAAAAGGGTTTAACATCCGCTTGGCCTTGGCGCGATCGATCGTGCCGTCACTGTTGATGCCGGCCTTGGCGTTTTGATCGGGAACTTGCTTAATCAGAACAAAAGTTTCCAAGGGCCTAAACTCCCTAGTGATCCCCTCCAGGTTAAAAGGGATCCCTGAGCACCACAAACTTATTCAGCTTTTTTTCGGGATCGGAAAAGCTATCTCGACTTCAAGCACCCCTAAGCTACTCTTCCCAATACATCTGTTTCTCAGGTTTGATTTCATTGACATGCTCCCCATGCCCAAAGGCAGGGGCCTTACGGCGTTCTTGGGTAACCCTAAACAAAGTTCGAGACACTCCCCTACTGCTCCATGCCGCTTCCGGTCTCCCATCCACCAACGCGAACAGGTCTCCCGTCGGCCTCTTTCGGGAGCAGCCTGGGATCCCTGCCACGAAAAGCTTTGGGGATACTTCGCGGATGAGGGATCCAATAAGGACGCAGACCGCACCTGCAGCCAGAAATAGCCTCCCAGCAAGCAGGATAAGTTGGCCTGCACCGGCAAGCCAATAGACAGAGGCTTCAAAATCGTTGCTGGCCTAACCCAGATTATCCAATCATCCGCTCAGACTTGGGTGGGAGCAGACTTCCATCAAACACTTGCTCTAGAGAGGGCTTAGTGGGCAAGCCAAAGCCATCCACCACCTGAGCAATCGAGGTTTCCATACGCGCGGGCACTACATCCCCCAAACCAATTTGTCGCACCTCATCGGTAACAAACAGGCGCGGCATTGCCAGGGTAAGGCGCAATTTCTCAATTGCCGTATCCAGCACTTGTCCGTCGGCCTTGGCTTTGTCCAGAAGGGCCAACATATTGCCATCGGTATCACGAATAGTGTCTTGCCAACCCTTGACATAGGCCCGCAAGAAAGCTTTGAATTGCTCAGGCTTCTCACGCAGCAATTGCACACGGGTGATGACAGCATTGCCATACAGCTCAAGGCCGTAGTCGTTGTAAAGGAAAGCCGTGATGTCCTCCAAGCTGACGCCGCCCCGCACCAGATTGGGCATGGCTGAGGTCATAAAGCCGCTGATGGCATCCACCCGACCTTGGATGAGGAAAGGTTCGCGCAACTGTGGCTCCATGGTCAGCCACTCCACCGACCCCGGATCGATGCCGACTTGCTTGGCAAAGACCGGCCAGAGCCGACGCGGCGCATCCCCTGCTGGCGCTCCCAGCTTCTTGCCCGCCAGTTGGGCCGGCTCCCCAATGCCCTTATCTTTCAAGGTGTAGATGCCAAAGGGAGAGCGATTGAAGTGGACATAGATCGCTACCAAGGGCACGTCCGGATTTTTGGCATTGAACTCGATCATGGAGTAGGGATCCCCTTCCCCCAGGTCGTACTGGCCAGCGGCAATCTTGGTGATGGAATCGGCGGAGCCATAGCCGCGCTCGTAGGTGACCTCCAGCCCCTCTTCGGCGAAGTAGCCCTTCAAGATCGCCGTTACAAGGGGGGTATCCATCGAAGAGGGCAACCAAGAGAGGGTAAACTTCAGGGGCGTCAGTCCCTGGGAAACCAGAAGCGGCCCGCGGCTCTGAGCCCTCGCCTTTAGCCCTCCAACGGCAACCCAAGAGGCAGCCGCAGCAGCAGATTGAAGGAATTGACGACGCGACGATTTCGGGATGGACATACTAGTAAACTCCACAGCAGCTGTCTCAGCAGAAATCCGCAAGCGGGAAGGCGAGCATTACCGCCAAACAACTTAGCAAAGCAGAGTTAAACTTTTGTATTCGGTGATACTTTGTACCCAAAAGCTTGGCCTAAAGCTCTGTCCCGTCAATTTGTCAGAGCCATCTTCGCAAAGCAGGCGAGCAAAAGCAAAGTTTGGCTGGAGGAGCATCTATTCTTTTGTCAGATTTTGTCAGAGCCGGTTGGCTGTCGATATGATGATGCTTTTACTGCCCCAGGCATCCCTGGAACCTCTCTCGACGTCTGCCGACACGAACAGCCATGGCCACTCAACCCGTATCCACCTCGCTGATTCGGTTTCTCACCGCCGCCGTAGCCGAGAGCATTCGACGGGCCTCAGAGGCGGGGCAACTGGGATCCCTGGCCCCCCAGCAAGCCACAGCGATTGCCCCCGTGATCCAGATCCCCAGCGACCCTCGCTACGGCGATTACGCCTGTCCCACCCCCCTGGGCATGGCCAAGCTCTGCCGCCTAGCACCGGCCCAGATCGCCCAAACCCTGCAAAAACACTTGGATCTGCCGGACATCGAAACTCAGGTGGCGGGAGGAGGGTATCTCAACTTCCGGCTGGGGGATCCCTTTTTGGCCGAGCGCCTGCAGGAGCTGCTGCATCTGGGAGAACACTTCGGCAAAACAGCCATTCCCCATCCTGAGCGCATTCTGCTGGAGTTTGTCTCCGCCAACCCGACGGGGCCTTTGCACGTCGGCCATGGGCGCTGGGCTGCCGTTGGCTCTACGTTGGCCAACTTGCTGCACTGGACGGGCCACCAGGTGGAGCGGGAGTTTTACATCAACGATGCCGGCAACCAGATGCGGCTCTTGGGCCAGTCTCTGGAGGTGCGGGTGCGGCAACTGCAGGGGGAAGAGGTGGCTCTGCCCGAAGATGCCTACCATGGCAGTTACTTGGTCGATATTGCCCGGCGGCTGTTGGGTCAGGTCAAGGCCGGGATCCGCCCTCTGCCCACCACCCTAGAGGAGTACACCGATTTTGCCTATGGGGAAATGCTGGCCTGGCAAAAGCAGACCCTGCAACAACTACGCACCGAGTTTGATCACTGGTTTAGCGAGCGCCGCCTGCACACCCCCGATCCCCAGACAGGCCTGAGCGCCATCCAGCAAGCTTTGCAGGAGCTGCAAGAGCGCGGCTTTCTCTACAAAGCCAAAGCGCCGCGGGGTGAGGATCCCAAGCCAGGGGCCGAAGAGGCCGTCTATTTCAAAACCCAAGAATTTGGCGACGACAAGGATCGGGTGGTGCAAAAGGCCGATGGTTCGTTCACTTATCTAGCCGCCGATATTGCCTACCACCGGGATAAAGTGCAGCGGGGATATCACCGGCTGATCAACATTCTTGGCTCGGATCACCATGGCTATATCGGCCGCTTAAAGGCGGCGGTGGGTGCCTTCAGCCCAGATGTCAAGCTGGAAATCTTGATTGGACAATTTGTCAAATTGTTCAAAACCGACCCGCAAACCGGTGAGAAAACCGAAGTGCGCATGTCCAAGCGCACCGGCAACTTTGTCTCACTCAATGACCTGATCGAAGATCCAGAAATTGGCGTGGGGGTCGATGCAGCCCGCTGGTTTTTGCTTAGCAGCAGCATGGACAGCCCCATCAACTTCGATTTGGATTTGGCCGTCAAGCAAACTTTCGATAACCCGGTCGTGTATGTTCACTACAGCCATGCCCGCTGTTGCACTCTGCTGCGGCGGCTACAGGAAGAAGAAAAGGTTGAACTGACCAACAAAGTCCCTTTGACGGAGCAACAAAAACTGCCCTACAAAGAGCCAGAAGAGCGGGCCCTGCTGCTGCGCTTGTTGGCCTTGCCGGATGAGCTGATCGCCGCTGCCGAAGAGCGCGCTCCCCACAAGATCATCCGCTATGCAGAAGCCATCGCCGCCGATTTCAACAAGTTTTACGACAACTGCCGTATTTTGCCGCTCTTGAAAGAGGATCCCCTTTTGGCCCAAGCCCGCATCCAATTGGTGCAGGCCACGCAGCAGGTTTTGTTTAACGTCCTCACCGGCATTCTCGGCCTGAGCGCGCCGGAGTCTATGTGATTTACGAAGGAGTGCCGTAAGGCCCCCAGCTCACGCTCTGGGCGGAAGCCAGCTATAGCGGTCGCGAGTAGGTCAATTGCAATAAACCGTTCCACAACGCATAGTCATTTATCTCACCGTCAAGGTGAAACAAACGACCGGTTGCTTCCTGCTAAGGCCTCTGGCCCGCTAGCGCGATCAGTTGAAATAGATGGTAATAAAAACCACGACTGCTATCAGCCCCTTTGATTCCGGTAACGCCGATCCCCGTCTCGATGAGGGAGAGGAGATAGGGCTCAAGCGCCTAAGTTTCGACTCTGTGGGCGCGCAAGAGCAAGTTGGTTCCCAAGTCCTCTTGGGCTGCCCAAAAGGCGCAAATCCACCACGAAACCTCGTCTTGGCGATAAATGCCACAGGTGAAAGGATAAGGTTGCAAAATATTCGCCATCTGCGCTAAGGCCGGAACTTCCGCCATGTAGTCGGCCCACACTTGGGGATCCAAGGCTTCGTAGGTGAAATCGGAAGGAAAGAATGTGCAACTGGATTCCAGGCTGGGCCGGTTGGTCAGCAACAATTGAGCAGGATCTGAGGATTCACAGCCCAAGCGATCCCCGATCTGAAAGGTCAGTTGAAACAGGCGGTTAATCAGATCAAATTGCTCAGGGCTCATAAGTTCAGAATTCCTAACTTTCAGATTGGGATGGGCGTTAGAGTTGACAGGTGCGACGGCTGCGCTCCAGCTCCGGCTCGATCCAGGAGAGGGCGAAGTGACTCACACAGGGCAACTGCGGGAAGCGGCGGGCCAGCTCTGCTGTTTGGGTTTCCAGGCTGGGGCGTTGCCGCTGGGCTTGTCCCCATAGACCGGCAATGGCCGGGCAGACAAAGGTTTGGGGAGAGGCCACAGCCAGGACCTGCTCCACCTGCTGCGCCACACAGGAGCTATCCTCGCACTTGGCATAGGCCATTGGGTGCCATTCCATACCCGGATCAAAGCGGTCCCAGGGTTGCAGACGAGCGTCAAACCCTTCTCCTACTGCTTGGTTGCCTTCTGGGAAGAAGACAGCCCCCACCGGGATCCCCAGCCTCTGGGCGGGTTGGGCGGCCTGCTGTAGATAATCGAGAACGCCGTAGCGGGCAAACTCGACGCTCAGCTGCCAAAGCTGCTGCTGCCAACGTTCTTGGCGAACGGCGGCGCTGGGGGTGGGGGAAGGGGCAGGAGTTGGTGCTGCTGCCTCAGAACTGGAATCCGCCGGTTTCTCCAGACTCTCTGGTAAATCTTTTGCAGAGGAAAGCTGATCCCCCTGCCAATTCCTGCTGGCCATGTCTTGGGCAGCCCAGTCCAGTAACTCTGGGGAAAGCGCCCATTTCTCGGTCGGGCTGGGCCAGGGATCCCCTGGCTGACGCCATCTGGGCTCTTCGGCATAGGTGGCATCCAGATGGAGAACATCTGCCACTGCAATGTAGCCCTGGCTCAAATAGCGCTCCAGCAGCGCCCGACCTGCTGGATTTTCTGCCAAATCGAGGTAGGCTTTCCGAGCGGCCTCTCCATGAATCCACAAGTCTCGGACGGTGGCTGCCACGCTGGATCCCCCTGAGCCACGCGGATAGCGAATGTAGTCGAAAAGGATCCCATCCGGCTGTCGCTGTAGAATGCGGCGGACCAACTCGGCAAAATCCCGCCGTGCCAAGGGATGAAAGGGATCCACAAATACCTCGCCAGGACTGCCCAGGTCTTCCGAAAGGGCTGTAGCGGGATCCAAGACGGTGGTGATGCCGCGACCGTTGCGGGCCAGGGCCACCTGTCGATCGGGCCGTTGTCCGTAGGTGTAGCCGAAGTTGAGGGAAAACACCCAAGCATAAGCAGACAAACCGCGGCGTCGTGCCGCCTTCAGAGCCAGATCCAACAAGTCGGCGTTGGGCTGTAAGCTGGGCCAGATCCCCCCTGCGCCATCCGGCAAAATGGAGCGGCCATCGTAAAAGGTCTCGATAAAGACGCGGTTGTAGCCCAGGTTCACTACTTGGTCGAATACCTGATCCAACACGCCCGGATTGGCATCACAAGGGTGCAGACGTACCCAGATGGCCTGGATCTGGGGCCAGCGTTGGCTGCGGCAGGCGACCAAGGCAGCGCCATGTTCGGCCAAAACTTGGGTGTACTCGGCCCAAGCAGCATTCGACTGGGCAGCCTGCTGGCGCAGTTGAGCCTTGCGCGCTACCTCCTCGGGCGGCTGTCGGCAGTAGGCGTCGAGCCGAGCAGCCAAGTGGGATCCCCTCTGTTCCGCACTGTCTACGGAACCAGAGCTGGGGAAAAGGGAATGGCCGGGCCACAAGAACTGAGCCTGGGCCGTGATTCCGGATCCCAGCAACATCAGCGCGCCCAGCACACCCGCAAGCCAGCGGATCCCTTGGTTTTTCGGCAGTCTCAGCACCCTCAACCTCCACCGAGAATGTCTGCGATCGTACTCTTCTCCTGCCCAGAGAGCGGCTATTGAAAAAAAACAGCCGCCCGTGCCCAGACCGGCGCAATCCCTTGGTCGATCTCTACCTTAAGTCCGAGTGGTAGGGGGTTGCTCTTCGGTTTTGCCCCTTCCGCCACTGTGACCGTTAGCCAGGCTCTCATGGGGATCTCGCCAAAAGGCATAGATTAGCGCTTATGATTTAGTAGTAAACCTTTAGCTTTTCTTGATTGTCCATGAAGGCCATTACCCTGCATCAACTGCAAATCTTCGAGGTTGCCGCCCGCCACCTGAGCTTTACCCGCGCTGCCGAAGAGCTCTACCTGACCCAACCCACGATTTCCATGCAGATCAAGCAATTGAGCAAAGCCGTGGGGTTACCGTTGTTTGAACAGGTGGGCAAGCGGCTGTATCTCACCGAAGCGGGGCAAGCTTTACACCAAACCTGCGAGAAGATTTTTGAACAATTGAATCAATTTGAGATGACCCTTGCCGACCTGAAGGGGTTAAAGCAGGGACGGCTGAGCATTGGAGTGGTCACCACTGCCAAATACTTTATTCCCCGTCTGCTGGGGCCATTTTGTCAGCAGTATCCCGGCATTGACGTAGCTCTTAAGGTGCTCAACCGCCAGCAGGTTTTGGAGCGGATGAGCAACAACATGGACGATCTCTACGTGATGGGGATGCCGCCAGAAGATCTGGACGTGGTGGCGCAACCTTTTCTGGAAAATCCCTTGGTGGTGATGGCCCCCATTCATCATCCGCTGGTGGGCCAAAAGCGGATCCCTCTGGCGCGCATTGCCCAAGAACCTTTTTTAGCCCGTGAACCCGGCTCCGGCACCCGCATGGCTGTAGAGCGGCTTTTTGAGAAGCATAACCTAAAGCTCAACATCCGCATGGAGATAGGCAGCAGCGAAGCCATTCGCCAGGGCATTGTGGGTGGATTGGGCATTTCGGTTTTGTCTCAGCATGTGTTGGCCTTGGGGGGGTGGCAGCATCATCTGGCTATTTTGGATGTGGAAGAGTTTCCCATTCGGGGGTTCTGGCATTTGGTCTATTTGCGCTCTAAACGTCTTTCGGTGGTGGCCAAAGCTTTTGCCGACTTTCTTCTTTCCCAGGTTTCTCAAATGGAGCTGGACTTTGTGGCTAAAGAGCAGCACAAATCCAATTCAAATCCCAATCCAAATCCGCTTTCCGGCAAAGAGGCTGAAGCACAGCCGAGAGCTCTTGTCGCAACCCCCGGATCCCCTCAAAGTCGTGAGTGAACAATACTCGCAAAAACCCCAGGTAAGCCCGCGCCCACTCGTCTTCCGGATCCAGCTCGACGATCTGTTGAAAATGCAACTGAGCTGCTTCTGGTTGTAACAGCGCCGCCAACATCAAGCCCAGTTGGTAGTGGCTTTGGATTTGCTGGCTCGGTTGGCCTTGGGCAGCAGCCTGTTGCCGTTCCCCCTCCAGCAGTTGCCGTACCAGGATGCGATCTGGATCCGTCAAAAAAGTCGGGTATTGCAGGGTTGTCCAGGCATTGAGGTAAAGGGAGAGGGCCTGCAGATCCCCAGCGGCAGCAGCTCTGGCCGCCTCGCGGAGAGGAAACAAGGGATCCGTTACAAGGGGGGATCCCTCCTTCGGGAAGCTCGACAGGGATCCTCTCCAGGATTGGTGTAGGGAATGCCGGATCCCTTTGGGCGACTGCCATTCCAGGTGGAGAAGGCCACCTCTTGGGAAGTCGGTTGTGGGCAGCGTCAAGATCTCTTCCACCAGCCAGCCGCCTGTTGAGTTGAGCTGCAGGCGATTCTGCCCCAGCACCCAGGCCCGCTTCTCCAAAACCCGTCCTTGCCCGTCTTCCAGCCGCGCCCAAACCAGCGTTTGGGCCAAGTTCTGAGCTGGGCCTTGCCAGCGTAACTTCCAGGCGGGGATCCCCAGCTCCGACAGCGTCTCAACCTCCACCAGCTCCACCTCCTCAGCTTCCAGAGGCCACTTCTGCACCGTCACTCTTGGCATGCGAGGGAAGTAGGTGTGCAGCCGACCCAAGGTAGGCAACTCCACTGCCGGATCTTGTCGCCAGTCTGGGCTGCTGCGCAGGTGCTGCCGGATCTGCTCCTTAGTCGGGCCATAAGGGCCGATAATTCCCTGTTCCCCTTCGGCATCCACAAACCCATCCAGCAAGGATAGCTCCAACTCCGGCCAGGGGGTTTGCCCGGCAGCGCGGAACGTGACCGGCCAGCGCTGGAGAGCTGCTAAGTAGGTGAGGGTTTCGGAAGAGATCAGCTCTGTGTTGGGGAGAACCCCCAGCGTGGTGGTCAAGCCTGGCTGGATCAAGGATTGGATCCACTGGGTCAGCTCCTGCGTGGGGTGCTTCCCCTGCCAATGCATTTGGATCCCCGTCCACAGAGGGGCCACCCCTGGGGTGAGGGGCCGACCCAAATTGGCCAAGGCCAAGCAGCCCAGAACTAGCCCTGCACAGACTCCCCTTTGCAAAGCCCACGCACCCCAGCGTTCCTCCAACCACCGGCAAGCCTTTTGGATCCCGCCTGCTGATAACACGGCCAAGAGAGGCAGCAGGGGTAGGGTGAAGCGCACATCTTTGATGTCCACCAGGGTGTAGAGAAGGTAGCCCGAACCGTAGGTGGCCCACAAGACTGCCTCTCGCCTGTCCAGGGATCCCCACCCGCTCAGCAGCGGCAACCCACACAAAAAAGGGCTCATCTGCAGGGGCAAAAGGCGCAAGTAGGCAGTCCACCAGCACAGGGATCCCGCTGGGCAAGTGATGTAGTAGTGGGCAGTCTCGGCGTAAGCCCAGCCATTGCTGAGCACAAACAGCCAATTGGCCCCATACCAGGGCCAGCACAAAAGCAGCATCACACCCATCCCCAAGGCCAAGTGGGCCAGCCGCACCAACCAAGGGATCCTCTTGCCCGGCAACAGCGGGATCCCCAGCAAAGGCAGCAGCAAAAACAGCACCCCTGTCCACTTGGTGAGCAGCACCGCCGCCACCCCCGCCCCCACCCCCACCGCCCCCCACCAGGAAGGCTTCTCCCCATAGGCCCACAGCGCCCAAAACGCCAGCGTCACCGCCACCACCAGCGGCAACTCCAACATGTACACGTGGGCCAAAGCCGTGATCCCCGGATAGAGGAGCAGCAGCGCCGCCGCCAGCCAGCCCACTTCCCAGGAGCGATAGACCCGCTGTCCCAGCCGCTGGGTTGCCAGAACCAGAACCCCCAGCAACACCAAGTTGAGCAACTGCCCGTCCGCCCGGCTGAAGGGATGCAGAGCCGCCAAGGGGATCCCCAGCCAATAGGCCAAAGGGGGGTAGCGCTGGTTCAAATGCAAAAACTGCTGCCCCCACAGCCCATCCCAGCGAAACCGCTGCAGGTGAAGCCCAAAAGCCTGCGCCTGCAACAAATGCTGCGCCTCATCCCAGGCTGGCGGCAAGGGATCCGTCCAATTCCAGATCACCAGCAGCAGCAGGGCCACCATCCCCAGCCCGGCCCACCACCGCAGGAAAGGGATCCCCGGCCTGTGGGGTCTCTCCGGCAATGTCTCTCTCTCCTCGTCTTTACCGTTCATGCTTTGAAAACAATCCGCAGAGATTCAGCAGACATTGGGATCCCTTGCAACTGCCACCTGGCCTTGCCCCCCAGAGCTAAACTCAACCTGTGTCATTCTCAGCGCTCCTCCCATAGACCGAGAGCTTCAGCATCCCATGATCGCTCCATCTGCCGGCCCAGAAGGGGTTTGGATCCTTGCGGATCAACTCCACCCCCAGCAATCCGCCCTCGCTTCCCTCTCGACCCTATCCCCAGACCGAGTTCCCGTCATTCTCATCGAATCTCACCGGTGGGCCAGCTCCCGCAACCACCATCAGCAGAAACTGGTGCTGGTCTGGTCGGCCATGCGTCACTTTGCCCAAGAACTGCAACAGCGGGGCTACCCGGTCACCTATGTGGAAGCCGACAGCTATGCCGAGCCCCTGCAAACCTGGGCCAAGCAACATCAACTGCAGCAGATCCGCCTCATGCAGCCCGCCGATATTCCCATCCGGGAGGAGGTGGAAAATCTGAGATCCACCCTCCCCTGCCCCCTCTTGGTTGTGGAAAACAACCACTTCCTCTGGAGTACTCGTCAATTTATCGACTGGGCCTCAGGTCGCAAGCGCCTGCTCCTGGAAGACTTTTACCGCGAAGGGCGAAGACGCTTTCGCATTCTCATGGACGGCCCCAAGCCCCTGGGGGGGCGCTGGAACTACGACCGGGAAAACCGCCATCCCCCCAAACCGGGAATGCGCTACCCCCAGCCCCTCACCTTTTCCCCCGATGCCATTACCCAGGCTGTCATCGCAAAAGTTAAGCAACACTACGGCCATCACTTCGGATCTCTAGAAGGATTTGGCTGGGCCGTCACCCGCGCCCAAGCCCTGCAAGTGCTTGATCATTTCATTCACGAGCGCCTGCCCCACTTCGGCCCCTGGCAAGACGCCATGCAAGCCGGGGAAGACTTCCTTTTCCACTCGCTGCTTTCTCCCTACCTCAACTTGGGCCTGCTCACCCCCCACGAAGTCATTGCCGCCGCCGAACGGGCTTACTATCAGGGTGGGATCCCCCTGCCCTCCGCCGAAGGCTTCATCCGCCAGATCCTGGGCTGGCGGGAGTACATGCGCGGCTTCTACGAATACCAAATGCCCAACGGCTATGCCCAGAACAACTTTTTTGGCCACCAGCGACCCCTGCCAGAGTTTTTTTGGACGGGCAAAACCGACATGGCCTGTCTGCAGCACACCCTGGATCAAATTCGCCGTCATGGTTATGCCCACCACATCCAGCGGCTAATGGTGCTCAGCAATTTCGCCCTCATCAGTGGCATTCAGCCCCAGGCAGTAGAAGCGTGGTTTCAGGATGTGTTTATCGACAGCTACGACTGGGTGATGCAGCCCAACGTCATCGGCATGGGCCTTTTTGCCGATGGGGGCATGCTCTCCACCAAACCCTATGCCGCCTCTGCTCAGTACATCCGCAAAATGAGTGACTACTGCCGCCATTGCCGCTACAATCCCAGCGAAAAGGTTGGCAAACAAGCCTGCCCCATCAATACGTTGTATTGGGACTTCCTGTTGCGTCAGCGATCCCTTTTAGCCCCCTTGGGCAGAATGAAATGGGTATTGATCCATTTGGATCGCATGGAACCGGAGCTGAAGGCCCAGATCCAGGCGCAAGCCGCTGCTTGGTGGGATCCCTTGCAATCTGCACTCGACGAACAGAGTCCATCTCATTTGCAATCTGTCTAAGCACCAGAAGATTAAGCATCCGGTAAAATTGAGGCACCCTCCTACCCACCTGTCGCTTTGTAAGGACTGCAAGCCATGAAATGTCCCCGCTGCAGCAAACAAGAAATCCGAGTTTTGGAATCTCGTTCGGCAGAAGGTGGCCAGAGTGTGCGGCGGCGGCGAGAATGCATGTCCTGTGGCTACCGCTTCACCACCTATGAGCGCATCGAGTTCATGCCCATCATGGTCATTAAACGGGATGGATCCCGCGAAAGTTTCAACCGCAACAAGATCCTGCAAGGGGTGATGCGTGCCTGCCAAAAAACCCCCGTCACCGTCAGACAGATGGAAGAGCTGGTCAATGAGATCGAAGAAAAACTGCAATTGGAAGATGCCCAAGAGGTAACCAGCCTGCGCATCGGCGAGATGGTGCTGGAGCGCCTGCAACACCTAAGTGAGGTGGCCTACGTGCGCTTTGCCTCCGTTTATCGCCAGTTTCAGGGTATAAAAGACTTTGTCAATGAGCTGGAACAGTTGGAACCACCTCTGCGACGGGATCTGGAGCGGCTGCTGCAGGACTCCTCTGCCTCAGATTCCGAATCTTCAGGCTCCCCGGACTTGGTGGGAGAGTATTCGTGACGTGGGAACGACAGCGCAAGCCGGCCCTCCCTGGAAGCAGCGGGGAAATGGCGCTTGTGGGCGGGAAAAATTGCTGTGAAGGGATCGCCCATTCCAAAGGCTTAGCGGTATGCTTGGGGTAGTAATTGCGGCTTACACTAACGCTAGAGCTGCACGCCTTTAGATTGCCGGTGTTCAGCACTATCCTTGGAGATCCCTGATATCTTGGATCCCTCTGTGTCAAGCTGTCCCAGCCCCCTGTCCTTCCGAGTCGATCCCAATTTATGCAATACGGTTTTCGGGGTTCTAGCCCCTCTGGCGCTCGCAACAGCAACAGTAACCCCAGTGGCTTTCGCTCCCCTGCCGCAATGGAGACGGGGCCAGGGGTGGTGCCGATTCAGGTGTATCAACAAGTGGCCGAAGAGTTGGAGTCTGCCCGTCAGCAGGTAAGCCTGCTTTCCTCGGAAAACCAGCACCTGCGCGCTCTGCATCAGCAGTTGTCTGGAGAGCTCGCTGCCATCACCCGAGAGTTCCAGGGGCAATTGGGCCACACCCTGAAGCGCCTGCAGCAAATCAGCCTACGGCTTGCTGACGCAAATGGCCAGGCTGCCCAAGTTGCTGCAGCTTCTGAAGCCTCTTTCCAACAGAACAGCCCGACTGCCAATCCCGGCCAACCGGAAGCCCCTCCCAGCTACGATTTTTTGAATCGCCTCAAGCGCCGACAGACCCGCAACGAGACCCCCTCCTTCTCATCCAACGGCTTTGCCCCGTCCTCCTTTGATTCCCTTCGCCACCCTTCCACCCACACCTCTGCCGAGCCCTACCCCCGCACTGGCTACCAGGTTCCTTCCCTGGACGAGTTGATGCAGGATAGGGGCGGCCCGGATCCCTATCTCGGCGAGGCAGACTCCTCAGCCTATTCCACCGGCATTTATCAGCGGGTACGGGAGCAACATCACGGATCCCAGGGCTCTGCCGTACTTTGGATGGCCGCTGCAGTCGTCTTAGTCATTGGATCGTTTGGGTTGGGATTTGTAGCCGTACAGCCATTTTTGCGCAACAACCCACCGCCCGTGCAAGCACCCTGAGAGCTATTCACAGGATGCTCCAAAAGCCCGCTGGCGGGGTTAGGATGCCCCCAATGCGCTCCGCACCACTGACGAATGACCAGGGGTTATATCTGTGATCCAGGCTGTCGCTGCTCCTCTGACGCCTAACACATTCTTCGAGCATATGCCCGACGAGGGCCGCTTTGAGCTGTGCAATAGAGTCACGGTCAAAATGCAGCCCACAGGTTCTCACAAGCAGGTGGCGAGCTTTTTGGCATAGCGGTTAGCGGTGCCCACGCGCAAATCCAGCAAGATCAAATCCGCTTTTTTGCCCACCTCCAAGCTGCCGATTTCCCCTTCCAGACCCAGACAGGCGGCACTGCCTTGTGTAGCCATCCACAAAGCCTGTTGCGCCGGCAGAGCAGCTCCATCCCCCGATCCCAACCGCTGCAGAAACACCGCCAACCGCATCTCCTCGATTCGATTTCTTCAGCCCCCACATGCACACAGTGGGCGGCCAAGGTCTGAGCACTCAGGGATCCCCAGCGTTTCAAACACTGCACCGGGGTCAATCCATAGCGAGCCTGTAGAGTTTCCACTCCCCGGCGAGTTTCCGCCAAGTGGGTGTGCAGCCCCACTCCATACCTTTGGGCTAGAGCGGATCCCTGGACAAAACTCTCAGGATGGCCAGAATAAGGAGCATGGAACCTGACCCAGATGTAAATTTGCCCCTCCCCGCGTCCATGCCAAACCTGGATCAAAGCCTCCGTGTCCGCCAGGGATTCTCCCACTCCCCTCGGTTCGTCGATCACCTGTGGGCTGAGGATCCCTACGTAACCCCGACTGCAAGCTCACTGCTGCTGCTAGATGTCGATAGATGCCAAGAGTAACTACGGATAGGGATCGTGAAGTTGGATTACATCCCCCCCCTCTCCCATGCCGTACACGAAGACCGCTCTAGCAGAACGAGCCAACTGGTGTAGAGCAGGTAACATGGCAAGCTAATGGTCGACAAAACTGTTACCTCACTAGCTTGCCTTCACCCAATGGTGTCAGCTTTCAGGTAGAGAGGCTTGACGGAAGCCAACCCCCCTATTAATTGGGTTCCTCTTGATTGGGTTAGGGTGGTGGGCCTGGCACCGAGCTAGGTTGCCAGCAGGTCGCCCTGCCAGTAGATTCGCCGCTGATGCGTTTCACGTCCGAGTT